>CALAMD010000001.1 GCA_937925695.1 uncultured Bacillaceae bacterium
TTATACTGAACAGGAATAGGATCATTATATCCCAATTTTTCCCGCATTTCCTCAATATATTCTGAATCAGTAATTGTTGGATCTATTTGCCCAGAAAAGGGATCCCCTGGCATAAGTAATGCCAGGGTAAATACAACAATGGAGATAAGGATTAACAACGGAATCATTCCTAGTATTCTACGCACTGCGTATGCTAACATGTTTATTACCCCTTATCTACAGACTCAAAAATTATTCCTCGATATACCACTCGTGGAAGTTACGTAAACCAACCGCATCGATTGTGTAACCTTTTAACTTCGTATTGATACCATATAAGTCAAGGTTTTCCCACAATGGCAAGCCAGGAAGTTCTTCGTTATATAGCTTTTGCCATTCGATATATACATCTCTACGGTAGTCACGATCAAATGAAGCTTCACTTAGACCTTCTTCAAGTAAGCGATCAGACTCTTCATTTACCCAACGTCCGTGGTTGAATTCTGCTGTACTATGCCATAATCCGGATGGATCTGGATCTGTTCCAACACTCCATGCACCGAAGAAGACTTCGAGGTCATAGTCGTCGTTTCTCTTCATTTCATTAAATGTATTAAATTCGATTAACTGACCACTTGTTAGTTCAACATTAAGGCCTACATCTCTCCAGTTTTGCATGATTGCTTCAGCACGGCCTTCAAAGGCTGCTGTTCCTGCAAAGTGACCAAATTTAATCGTGAACTCATTACCGTCTGGATCTTCTCTAAAGCCGTCACCATCAACATCGACGTAACCTGCTTCTTCTAGTAACTGTTCTGCTTTTTCTGGATCATAATCATATTGAGTTAATTCTGATTCATCAGCACTGATCCAGTGTACAGATGGAACTGGTGTATTAACGATTGTTGCTTTTCCACCTAAATAAGCTTCAACAATTGATTCACGATCTAGTGCATAGAACATTGCTTTACGCAGATTTTTATCGTTAAACTTGTCAAAGTCAGCTACTGCCGTACGATTGTCATAATCATAATGTCCGAAACGGAAACCAATATATGAATAGCCTAATCCTTGTTGTTCTATAACATCAATATGATCAAGTTCTTCTAACTGTGGAATATCGTCTGGACGAATTTGCATAACATCAATTTCGCCATTTTGTAATGAACCTAATGTTTGTGAGGCATCGATGACACGAATGAGTACACCATCTAATTTAGGAGTACCTTGCCAGTAGTCATCAAAGCGCTCTAGGCTGTAATATTCACCTGGCTGAATTTCAGCAACTTTGAATGGTCCAAGACCAACAGGGTTTTCACGTACCTCTGGTGATTCGTCCATTTCTGCTACTTCAAGATGTTCTAAATGAGCTTTTGGCATTGGTGTCGTCCATAGGTTCTCTAAGTTGTTTACACGTGGTTCTACAAAAGTAATCACCGCTGTGTATGGATCAACAATTTCGAAACCAGAAACTTCGTCAGCTTCACCAGCTTTAAATTCTGCCGCACCTTCAATATGTTCTACATAATTATAGCGTGGTCCGTTGTAATCTGGGTGAGCAATTACTTCAATGGCGAATTTCCAGTCTTCCATTGTTAACTCTTCACCGTTGTGCCACTTCACACCTTCTTCAATTGTAAATGTATAAACTTTGTTGTCATCAGTTTCCCAAGTTGCAATATGTGGAACATACTCAAGATTTTCATTTGTTGTTACGAGGCCATCATGAATAAATGAGTTTACTTCACTGTCGATAGCACTACTTGAGAATCCATCAATAAACAACCCTTCTGGCGCTTGGTCAATAGCGTAATTTAATGTACCGCCACTTGCTTCAGCATCTCCAGCATCATTGTTTGCTTCATCATTATTTTCTACTGCATTGTCGTTGGCTGCATCATTATTTTTATTGTCGTTATTATCGCCACCACATGCAGCTAGTACTAACATAAGCGATAGTACTAAAGTGACTAGAAACCAAAATCTTTTTTTCAACTTATTTTCTCCCCTTTGATGTTTTATTAGCTTAAGTTTTATTGACTATTGTAATATGAATTCACTCATATAACAAGCATGCCACTTGTCGGTTAGGTCTCACCTCCTTAAATGTAGGAACAATTTCTTTACATTTTGGCATTGCCACAGGGCATCTTGTATGAAAAACACATCCTGTTGGTGGGTTTTGTGGATTTGGAACATCTCCTTTTAAAATGATCCGTTCCCTTTTAACTTGTGGATCGGGAGTTGGAATAGCCGAAATTAGCGATTTCGTATAAGGATGTAA
>CALAMD010000002.1 GCA_937925695.1 uncultured Bacillaceae bacterium
CATTATAAATGAATATCGCTCATTTTTCCGTGTCCACTTTTTAGACTAGCTTAAAACTCGCTCGATAAACGCATAAAGTCGCTCGATAATCGCACAAACTCGCTCGTAAATGACATAAAGTCGATCCGCTACCATTCAAAATTGCTCATTTATAACAGAGCCATCCTCTAAACAAAATAAGTCCATCTAATCTAATAGTTTAACTAAAGAATAAAATGTTTCAGCATCCTTGTTATCAAGGGCATTATCAATTAATCGTAAAATATTTTGTTGCTCAAGTTGCCTGATGATCAAATCAATTTCAGTTTCCTGCTTTTCTTTCGATTGCTTTTCAATAAAATGAGACTCGACAATAAAAAATAGTTGGATTAAAAAATCTGGTAAATTTATCAATTCGACCATCGTAATATAAACGACCTCATCCTCTCTTTGAAAGGCAAATCGTGCATCAATATTCATAATTCGTTTTGTCTTTTTACAAATTATAATTTCCTTTGCATCAATCGGGACAAAATGATAAACCTGCCCTTCAATCACAATGGAAAAATACTGATAGGCAAGCGTAATCTTAATTTGTTTATCATCAGATATAATTTGATATGGTTTCAACATTTTCACTGAGACCATTTCATGCCACCTCCTCAAGTAGTTCTAGGCAACTGTTACATTTACTATTCAACTAGCCTAATATCAACTCGATTCAATCTCATTTCACCAATAGTTGCGACGTTATAAACTTAATATTTCATTAACTATCTCGTCTAAGTCAGCTTGTTGGGACCATTGGGCTTGCTGCTCTATTTTCTCTTGCCATAATACTGCTTCTTGTAAATATTTTATTCCCTCTTGAATATAGGACCGATAGCGTTCTGTCACTTCGCTAATCTCTTTTTCAAATCGCTCATCTACACCAGGATTGACGGCTCTTTCATATAAATCAATTACTTGATCATCTTCTCTTTCAGGAAAAAATTCATGAGGTGCTGTACTATCGAAAATACAAAAGCCCAAACTAGGAACGAGAACCATGTCGAGACTATCAGGATCAAAACTACAATGATATAATTCTAAGTCAAACCCTTTGGCTAAAAAAGCTTCGGCAATTTTCCTCATAAAAAACGATTTCCCTGTTCCAGCACGCCCTTTCAAATATATCCGCCGTGATAATGGCCCGATCAATTCTGGAACGATATTAATCGCCCCTTCTGTTGTCGTCGTACCGAATAATCGCCGATAAACATGGGGTGCTTTATTCCGATTCGTTACATCGTATAACAACTCATCAATTAACTTTTCGGCAATTTGGTCTGCTTTGGAAAAATCCATTTCCCGAATATAAATTTTTTCCAATTCATCATGGATGGATAAGGCTGTCTCAAAACACTCATAAGCTTTTTCCCGAGATTCTTTTTCCTGTTTTTGCTCGTGATGAAAGGTCTCTTGTGAAACAAGATACACATTTTTCACATTGTCAAGATTCTCTAGTGCTATCGTATCACTAATAATGGCTAGTGATTTTTCCCGAATGATAACGCCATCTAAATAGGCTTTCCCGACACGACTATAAATCACTTCAAGATCATATTGATCTGATAACGACTGAACAATTTTATTAATAATGTAGGTCTTCATTGTAAATGAAGGACCATTTAACACGATGACTTGGCTGATCCCATGTAAATTTGAAGGCAAAAGATTGATCAATCCCTTTGCTGTATTTCCAGATGCGAAATAATATTTTATGTTCACGTATCTATACACCCTTTTACAATGAATTAATTATTAGTTAATTTATGTATAATCAAGTACAGGAGTGAATTATGCTAATCTTTTTATGAATCGTTAAAGTATCTTATAGCTTTATGATAGTCTATTTCGTACAATGATGAGTCTAATTAGCTCATATCCTTATTTAGTTCGTTTTTTCCCTTAATAAACTGAGGATAAACCTGGTGACAATTTTTTCCACACGATTAGTAAAATATCAAGACAATAAAAAAGTGAGAGGCTATTTTGCCCCTCACCTATTGATAATTAATCTTCTTGCTTTCTTTGATCAATCGTTCCTTCAAAATAATGATCATTGATTAATTGATGGGTTTCAGCTAATCCTTTAGAAAACTCAGTGTCCCCTTTTTGGCCTAACTGAAAATGTTCATCATCAATAACCTTTCTTGGTTTTGCTTTCCTATTCTTATCCCGCTGGCCCATACCCAATCATCCTCCATTATTAAAAATCATTACGTATAGTATGGACAAATGATCATTGGGTTATATTACCAGTTTTTCCCTAATGCATGTTAAACTTCTTTGTTTGGGTCGACTACCAAACGATTCTCTAAGTATGTTTGGATTCGTTCTTTCAGACGGGCAATCAATATTGAACTAATCAACCAAACACCTAATCCAATGATGACGCTAAGCAACCAATTATTCGTAAACTTTAAACCCAACCAGACGGTGAGTACACAAATAGCACCACCAACCATACCATATATCGAACCATTAGCTGTTTTTGCGGCACTGCTTGAACCAGAAATAACCCCAACCATCAGGATGGCAGTTATCATCACGGCAGGAAACGTTGCAAAAATACCAGCTAATACTTGCCATGGAAAAATCACACTGACGAGGTAACTTAACATGACAGCAAACCCACCGAGGATAAAGCGTAAAATTAAATCAAATTTTTTCATGATTCTCTTTCCCTTATTAAACATTTGCTGTAATCATGACAACGAAAGATGACAGCATAAACCAAAATACGAGGACAAACATTAATCCTTGTTTCCATCCCCTTCTAGGTAACAGATATCCAGCGACAATGGCAATTACAATATTAATCACCATACCGATAACAGCACCTTTAGATAACAAGATAGAATATGAAATTAACGCCTCACCACGAAAGTCAATAGATGCTGTTAATAATGCTGCTAAATATACAGCAGGAAAAGCCGCAAAGATGCCCCCTGCTTTTTCTCCTAATTTTTTACCAATTACTGTTGAGACAACAACTGCACTACCACCAATGAAAAACCTGATCAATAATGCACTGACAGATATCGAAGCCATAATATATTCACCTACTTTTCAGTATCAGGTCAGGGGTTTAAATTACGTTCATCACTTCACAAAGAATATTTCAAATACTTATCAGCATGCTAGTTCAGATATCAGTTTTCATGTGACCATATTCACATTATTACATATAGCATACCATATTCAGACAATTACCTTTATTAACAATTTAGCAACATTTATAGAACGCTTTCATGGCTTGTAAAATTCAAACAAGATTGTTTAGCCAGCGATTTATTGCATAAAAAAACTGCTAGCTTGGAACGATCTAGCTAGCAGTTTTGGAAAAGTTATTTAATTATCATACCGGTAATCTTAAACAGCAAAGATAAAATATAGAATAAACAAGATACTTAACACATACATTATTGGATGAATATCTTTAAATCGCTTCTGGCCCATCAAACAGATTGGATAAAGAATAAATCCAAAGGCTAGACCTGTGGCTACACTAGACGTCAATGGCATCATAATAATCGTCAAAAATGATGGGATGACAATTTCTAATTTACGCCAATTGATGTTGCTAATTTGTTTAGCCATTAATGAACCAACAATGATCAACGCTGGAGCAGTCACTTCCGTAGTAATTACATCTAATATCGGTGAGAAAAACATTGCAATGGCAAAACAGGCTGCAATCACTAAAGAGGTAAAACCAGTTCTGCCACCAACAGATATACCGGCAGATGATTCAACACTTGTTGCTGGTGTGGATGTACCAAAAATAGCACCAACCATCCCTGCTGTAGAATCAGACAATAACGCTCGCCCTAAATTAGGAATTTTATTATTTTTCATCAAGCCTGCTTGACTACTCATCGCAATTAAGGCCCCTGCTGTATCAAAAAAGGCAACGAATAAAAAGGTGAAAATAACCGCTAATAATTCCGGGGTAAGAATATCTCCTAAGTGATGAAAGACAACCCCAAATGTTGGCTTTAAGCTTGGGATACTTCCGATAATTGTGTCAGGTATCTTGATCAGACCCATGAACATCCCAATCACAATTGTAATGACCATCCCATAAAATATACCGCCGTTTATGCCTCGAATCAATAAAAAGATGGTAATGATTAAGCCAATAACTGCCAAGGCTGTTGTCGGTGAGCTTAACTCGCCAACGGATACAAACGTATCAGGATTAGCAACAATAATCCCCGCATTTTTCAAGCCAATAAAAGCAATAAAAAAGCCAATTCCTGAAGCAATCGCATATTTTAAATCTTCAGGTATCGCATTGATAATCTTCTCTCTAATTTTCATTAAACTTAAGATCGTAAAAATGACGCTAGCTACAAAAACACCAGTCAAGGCAACTTCCCAGGAAATTCCCATACCAATACATACTGAAAATGTAAAAAAGGAATTGAGCCCCATACTCGGCGCGATCGCAATCGGATAATTGGCTAAAATTCCAATTAGTACGGTTCCTACGATGGCTGTTAGGGCTGTGGCAGTAAATACTGCTCCTTTATCCATCCCTGATTGACTTAAAATTAACGGGTTCACCACTAAAATATAAGCAACAGATAAAAACGTGGTTATACCAGCAAGGGTTTCACGACGATAGGTTGTCCCTCGTTCTTCAAAACGAAAAAAGTTTTT
The DNA here is from genome assembly GCA_937925695.1 of uncultured Bacillaceae bacterium. Lineage (GTDB taxonomy): Bacteria > Bacillota > Bacilli > Bacillales > Amphibacillaceae > CALAMD01. The sequence continues at coordinate 4,690 of CALAMD010000002.1, forward strand.
CATGCTGTCACATCTCCAATTCTAAAAATAACCAACAAAAAAACTTTGGACGTTTAAGGACCAAAGTTTCAACTACAGGAAAAGGCGAAGCAGATGATCTCTTCTAACCGATCATCATGCAAACACCATTCCTTGTAGTTCAGCTATTTACGGTAGCTGGTAGAAACGTCCAAGCCCTATTCTTGAACTTATACAAGGTCATTATTCAATTAAGACATTGAGAAAAGGATAACAAAGTCAACTCATGTACGTCAATTATAAATCATAAATGTACCGAATTATACATAATTACGATCATCATTATTTGTCATCTTTTTCAAACAGTTTTCTTTAAAATCCCCAATACCTGCCAAAGTTTAGGGATACCGAACACAATCACATAACCAAGCCCAATGAAAAGGATAATACCTACCACCACGGAGAGAATTATTTCCCATAAAGATCCGTCCAGTAATAACGCTGGTTGATAGACAAACAGAAATGGAATGATAAACGAAGCCAGCCCTAAGCGCAATGCTTCAAAACTTACCCGAGTTGGATTTTCCCCAGCAATCCCAGCAGCAGCAAAAGCTGCCACAGCTACTGGTGGTGTGATCGCAGAAATAATTGAAAAATATACAATAAATAAATGAGCTGCCATGACACTGATCCCCATATTAATTAATGTTGGAGCTGCCAACATCGCAGTCAACACATAGGCAGCGGCAACAGGCATCCCCATGCCTAAAATAATACACATTACCATAATTAAAAATAATGATAATAAAAGGTTTCCTGAAGTCATGCCTAAAATAATACTATTCAACTTGCCCCCTAAACCAGTCGTCATAATCCCGGCGATAACTAAACCGGCTATGGCACAGGCTGTACTGATTGGAATAGCAGATTTTGCCCCATCAATTAACGCTTTGATGATTTGCCGGATCCCCATTCGTGAATCCTTATTTAACCAGCTCACCAAAACAACCGTCATCATCCCATAAAAACCTGTTCGAGACGGGCTATAGCCCTGAATCAACAAAACAACTAACACAATAATTGGGATAAAATAAAACCAGCCCTGTTTCAAGACCTCACCTAATTTAGGAACATCTTTTTCATTAGCCTGTGGTAAGTCCAATCGAATCGCTTCAAAATGAATCACGCTATAAAGCGAAACAAAAAATAATATTGCTGGTAAAATAGTTGCCATAGCAATTGAACGATAGGAAATACCAGTGACAGCAGCCATTAAAAACGCTGATGAGCCCATAATTGGTGGTATAAAACTACCGCCAGTAGACGCGATCGCTTCAACAGCTGCCGCAAATCTTGGTAAATAACCAATTTTTTTAGCCATCGGAATGGTAACCATCCCCGTTGTGACTACATTTGCAGTTGGGCTACCAGAAATCATCCCGGAAAAGGCACTAGCAAAAATAGTGATTTTAGCCGCTCCCCCTTTCGTCCTGCCTGCAAGGGAAACCGAAAGATCGAAGAAAAAATCACTAGCCCCAGATTTTTTTAAAAAGGAACCAAACAAAACAAATATAAACACAAAGGATGCCGTGACCGCAATCGGTGAACCCCAAAGCCCATTAAAACTAAAGGCTAAATGGTCTAGTACTTCTGTAAATGGCATTTGACGGTGGTACCATATTCCGTCTAACAAATGACCAAATAGGGCATAACCAATAAAGGCTAACCCGATAAAAACGATGGAAATACCTATTGTCCTTCTTGCTGCCTCTAAACTTAACAGGACAAACAGCAACCCAAAGACGATATCCCAATTCGACAGTGGATCAACACCAACAATTCTCGTAGCAATCCGCTCAGCATGCAACATATAATAAAAACCACAACTGGCCGCTAACATAACAAGGATCAGATCAAGCCAAAATAGTGGTTTGTGATCTGTAATTTTTTGTGAAAAAGTATACAAGTAAAAAGTCATCACAAGTATAAATGACAAATGAACTGCCATTTGATTGATCGGATCTAATGTGCTCGAAAAAATGGACCAAATTTGATATCCCGCCATCACAAGTGCAATGACCGCAAATATTTTTTTATGTTTTGCTGATAATTGTCTGATTTCACCAACGGAAAAAAATGCTAATAATCTATTGCTTCGCTTCATGTTTACGCCCTTCTTTAACGTATTATTCAATTCAAATTAATCGGTTGCGACGATTAAGCCTTGTTCACGATAAAATTTTTCTGCACCCGGATGAAGGGGGATATGACCGACTTCGATAATCGTCTGATCATTAATTTCTTGCAAGCTTCGGTGAACATCAAATAAATAATCAAGTTGTTCATAAATGGCTTTGGTCATTTGATATACTGCTTCCTCAGACATATGTTCATGGGTAATAAGGATCGTAGGACTATTAACTGTATGATAGTCCTCAGTTTGAAAATCATAACTACCAGCTGGCATCGTATAAGGGGTCATGTCATATTTTTCTACCAAATAATTTATTGCCTGATCCCCGATAGGAATTAACTTCATATCGATCGTTGCTGATGCCTCCATAATATCGCCGGCAGGAATCGGCACCATTTTTCCTAAGCCATCTATTCGCCCATCAGCCATTAATTCAAAGGTCTTGCCACCTGATAAATAGTTGATTTCGCCCCCGTAATCTTGAATATCCTCATAACTGATACCATAGGCTTCAAAAACTGAAGCAGATACCAAATCTCCTAATGCTCCTTTTTCACCCGCTGAATAGCGGATACCGACCTGATGTTCAACAATGTCTTCAACAGACTGAAACGACGCATTGACAGGGGCAACAAATTGGAAAATATTCACCGGCATAATAGCAGCTACCGCTCGAATATGTTCATGTTGTTCTGTAAACGGCTCCTTCCCTTCATAGGCAAATTGCGCAATCAATGATTCAGCTACCGCAAAATCAGCTTTCCCTTCATGAACTAGGATTGGGTTACCGGCTACCGTCCCTGGTGCACTACTAATCATTGTACCTGGATTTTCACGTCTCACTGCTTCAGCAATCCCTTCAGAAAAAATCGACCATATACCGCCGACACTACCTCCATTGATGACGGTTTGATCCAATATGTGCTCTTCACTTGTATCCAGATCATGACCTGTATTTCCACAACTTGAACAAAACAATGTCATGAATATTAATATGAATAATAGCTTGATATTTTTCACTCTGCCTAACCTCCTATTGTAAAAAACGGCCTCTCTATCTCAAAGTGCACTAACATATTAAACAGTAATTATCATCCTAATTACTGTGACTATCGTAGAAATAACTATTACTTCAACTGAACATTTAAACTTATATCTAACGCCTTAACAGAGTGAGTTAAAAAGCCAAGAGAAATATAATCTACTCCTGTATTTGCATAAGCAGGCAATTGTTCTAATGTGATCCCACCCGATGCTTCCGTAATGATATGTTCGGGCACATACTGCACAAGTTCCTTGATTTCCTCTGGTGAACGATTGTCAAACATAATCACATCTGCTTGTGCTTCAACCGCCTCTTTGACCTGCTCTAATGATTCAGTTTCTACTTCAATTTTGACCATATGACCAACACTTTCCCTTACCTTACTAACAGCCATTTCAATTGAACCACAAAAGGCAATATGATTGTCTTTGATTAAAACACCATCATATAAACCATATCGATGGTTTTTTCCACCACCTACGGTAACAGCATATTTATCAAACATGCGTAACCCTGGCATTGTTTTTCGGGTATCACAAATATTAATTCTGTCATCGTTTAACTGATCAACACATTTTTTGGTCATGGTGGCAATGCCACACATCCGCTGTAATAAATTTAATGCTACCCTTTCACCAGTTAACAAATGGACTACAGAACCGTTCACTTCCGCTATTACATCGCCAGCTTCCACACTATTTCCGTCAGCCGTTAAAAGGGTTACTGTAATATTTGGATCTAACAAGCGATAAAGTTCTTTGATGATTGGCAACCCTGCGATAATCCCTTGCTCTTTTGCAATAAATTCGCCTGTGCCTATTTGTGTTCCTGGAAAAACACCTTCACTCGTTAAATCCCGGTCTCCTATATCTTCTAAAAGGAAAGATTCTAATTTCTTTCTAACATTGATAATATTCATCGTTAACCCCTCTCGTGTAAACATATAATCATATTAAAAGTATTTCCTTATCATCATGTGTAACACGATTGAATAATGTGAAGTTAATTACATACCTCAACATGAAACCGCCATGATTGTGAAGTTTATCACATGGCGTTTCTAAAAAAATACTTGTAATCTAAAATTTTCTCAACCTTTTCGACTTTACAGGTGTCTTGACACCTATCTTTACATAAGTTTAAAATAAATACAAGACCTTTTTTAAAAAAAATTTTTAAATACATGCTCGGAATCTTTTCCTTATTCCCTTATAATAGATTCATCAAAGGTGGTTGATTATGGATAACGAAAAAAAAATGTCCCCAGATATGAGACAAAGATATATTATCAATACATTAAAAAATGCTCACCAGCCGGTTACCGGGAGTGAGCTTGCCAAACAAACGAATGTGAGTAGACAAGTTATTGTTCAAGATATTTCGATTTTAAAAGCCAAAAACGAACCGATTATAGCAACGAGTCAAGGATATATGTATATTAAACAACAGCCAACAACCATTCAACAAATTGTTGCTGTTCATCACTCACCAGAACGAACTAAAGAAGAACTATATTTACTTGTCGATCATGGTGTAACAGTAAAAGATGTGATTGTTGAACATCCCGTCTATGGTGACTTGACGGCATCCATCATGGTTAGCAATCGTTTAGAAGTAGATCGATTTATTCAACATATTACCGAAACAAAATCAACGTATTTATCTATGCTAACAAATGGCACCCATTTACATACTATTGAAGCTGATTCAATGGAAAAATTAAATTTAGCCAAGGAAGCATTGCAAAAAGCTAATTTTTTACTAGAATCATAACGCTTACCATTGTACTGAATACCTTATATAAGGTGATTTGATTCTTTTTCCTGCTTACTTACGTTCAGATGAGATTTTTCCTATCATTTATAACTAAGTCTTAAATACCGACATGATTTCCTGGGAAATGATTTAACCTGACATAAATATAAATATTTGGATGAAATAGTCATTCTTTTAATGTGATGACATAGATCAGGAATGGATATTATCGCCTTTTTTGTTAATATCAATTGGATACATATTTCCCCTCACATCTTGCCTAACCAATGATCCATACTGTCTATCAGTATGGATAGCTATTCTTTATAAGCAATATTCTCCTAGATTAAAGCATTAATAAAATACATTTATATACCCATCCCTCAT
>CALAMD010000003.1 GCA_937925695.1 uncultured Bacillaceae bacterium
CTCTGGGCTAAGAAAGCAGGGATCACGATCATGAAGACAATCAATAAAACTGGTACCCTTGTTTTCATAACAAAATGACCAATCTGAAAACGATTTGGGATAAATTGACGATGTTGGGTTTTATCAAGGAAACGATAAAACATCAGAGTAAATGCTGGTAAGAAAACCATTACACTGAGGAAACTGAGTAAAATTCCTTTAACAAGGCTCAAACCAAGATCAGCACCGATTTCAAAATCCATAAAAGTTAACGCTAAAAACCCTAAAAACGTTGTGGAAGCACAGGCGATAATGGCAGAAAATGAGTGCTTCATCGCTTTTTTCATCGCTTCAACAGGGCTTTCAAGTTTACGACGGTAATCATCAAAACTATGCATAAGGAAAATAGCATAATCAAGGGAAACGGCTAGCTGGAGAATAGGTGCTACTGCTTGTGAGATAAATGATATTTCACCAATAAATATATGGGTTCCTAAATTAATCAATACGGCGATACCAATAGCTATTAAATAAAACAATGGTTCTAACCATGATCTTGTAGATAATATTAAAATGATAATCAGAATCGGCATTAAGATCAGAGTAGCATTAAGTGTCTCTTTCCCGGTCATTTTTTGGGCAACAGCTGCGTCAACGGCTTCACCTGCCATCGCATTATCTGGTCCAATGACCTCATATATCTGATCAGTAACGGCAACCTCTTTACCTTTTTCAACATAAAAGGTAAACAAGGCATTACCGTCAATATAATACGACTCAACCGTATCTTGATCTGCCATCTCGATCGGGATGGTCAAGTCAATCACATCGTCCAACCACATGACCTCTGCAACGCCGTCAATGGCTGCAATTTCTTCCTTTACTGCTAAGGCCTCTTGGATATCAACATCCTTTAACATCACACGTGTGTTGGCAATGTCTCCGCCAAACTCATCTTGCATCACTTCCATTGCCTTAGTTGATGATGCATTTTGCGGCAAGTAATCAGCCATATTATAATTAACAGGTACAAAAAACTGTACAACTGCACTGACTATAGCGAGAATGACAAACGTAAGTACGATTGTTTTTCTATAGGTGACAATTTTATCGGTAATATCGATCGGTATTCATCCTCTCATTAATTCTGTTCCAACTCCCGGCTGTTGTTAAAGAATACACTATTACTATTTTACTCCGATTAACCATCCTTTTCAAAAATCTTCCATTCTATCATTCCCTTTAAACAATTACCTGCTTCACCTACAATCTAAATAAACGATGCATAAATAGATTTATTAGCAATACTAGTATATAATAGTTACGTTTGAGCAATGTATGTTTTTTATTGAACACAAATAAGAAATCAACATGAGGAGCAATGCATAATGTGGTTTATTTCTTCCATTTTAGCTGCGCTCGCTTGGGGCGGAGCAAATCTTTTTTATAAAAGGGGTTCAGACCAAGATGATCAATATAGTCATCTAAAAATCGTGATCATGATCGGTTTGGTCATGGGACTTCACGCGATTCTGTATATGATCATCAAAGATATCTCTTTTGACCCCTTTGACATGGTAAGGTATTTCCCAGTCTCAGCTTTATATATTTTGTCAATGACAATTGGCTTTATTGGACTAAGGTATATTGAATTATCAATTGCAGCACCTGTCCAAAACTCATCAGGAGCAGTGGCTGCTATTTTGCTATATATCTTTTTCCCTCGCGAATTAAGTGTATTTGACATAGTAGGAATTGTTATTGTAACCGCTGGTGTATTCGGACTCGCCATCATTGAAAAACGAGCAGAAGATGAAGCGTTAAAAGCGAGTCATGAGGTCATCGATAAAAAATACCAAATTGGTGTTCTCGCAATTACCTTTCCTATTTTATATGCGCTCATTGACGGGATTGGCAGTTTCCTAGATGGCATTTACCTAGATGAATTAACACTCATTAGTGAAGATGCGGCACTATTAGCCTATGAATTTACTTTTCTCATCTGCGCCATTCTTTGTTACCTTTATTTAACGATCATCAAGAAAGAAAAAGTACGGATATTTAAAGAAAAAGATAAAGGCTATGCAGCTATCTTAGAAACGACTGGGCAATTCTTTTATGTATTTGCCATGGCAGGTAATGCGTTGATTGCAGCACCGATTATAGCGGCACATGGTATTTTCTCGGTTATCTTGTCGCGGATATTTTTAAAAGAAGTGTTAACGAAACAGCAATATGCAATGATTCTGTTCGTTATGTTCGGCATTATCCTCTTAGGAATTGCTGGTGAAATGTAGTACGAAGCGATTCCCTATCAGACCTATGTCTTAGCTTTTTTCATTTAATCCCCTTTATTCTGATTCGCTTATAATCTGCGATCCAATATTGATCATGAAATAACTTATCTTGTAAGGACTTCTCAATCTTTGTGATGAGAAGTTCTTTTTCTTCTTGTTTAACACGCTCAAAAAAACTGGATGCAAACATGGCTAGCCAATTCCGCAAACCTTCTTTACCAGCTAACTTTGTCGGTCTATCAATTATCTCAGCATATACCACCTTAAAGCCAACATTTTCCATGAGCA
>CALAMD010000004.1 GCA_937925695.1 uncultured Bacillaceae bacterium
GAAGTCGCTCGTGAATGGCAGTAAGTTGATCCAAACTGTTGCGAAGTCGCTCGTGAATGGCAGTAAGTTGATCCAAACTGTTGCGAAGTCGCTCGTGGATGACTGGAAGTTGATCCAAACTTGCGTGAAGTCGCTCGAGAATGGCCTGAAGTTGATCCAAACTGTTGCAAAGTCGCTCGTGAATGGCAGTAAGTTGATCCAAACTTGCGTGAAGTCTCTCGTAAATAGATAGAAGTTGATCCAAACCATAAACCTAGTTGTCGGCTCTCACACTGTAGGGGCAGAAATTGCTAGTAGCTTCAAAATCACTATAAATCTAGTTGCCTTAGCTACCTTGAAAAGATAAGCGTTTGCATTTATGATAGACTTATCATTGGGATTAGTTTGATCGACAAACAAAATAAAGAACTATAGCTAACACATAATGTTAAATACATATCGTACCATATAATACTTACGATAATAATAACTTTTGATATGCCAGTAAAGTTTACAATCTATTTGCTATGCTCGTATCACATAACTCCGATATGCTGGTAAAGTTTACAATCTATTTGCTATGCTCGTATCACATAATTCCGATATGCCAGAAAACTTTACAATCTATTCGCTTTGCTCGCACTATATGGCTATCGATAAACAAGCAAATCTTCCGTTTCAATTCGTTTAACTCACATCATACAAATCCGACAAGACTGCAATATTTACCCTCTTAAGTTCGATAGCTAACTAGTATATAGTAGTGTTAGGTTTTACAAAAAGATACTCTGCAATAGCTAATGTTAGTTCAATAAGGAGTTTTTCGTACACATAAAACATTAGAGCATTTAATAGGCGATAGCTAATGTTAGTTAAATAAGGAGTCTGGTGAGCAACGAATCGAGCAACGAATACTACTCAATGTTCAAAGTATTTAGCCCGATCTAAACGAAAGCCAGAATATAATGAACGGAGTACAAACTATCCACACAAATAAATGATGAAAGGTTGGATCTAGTGTGAAAACATTTATTACGGATGATTTTTTACTATACAATGACACCGCTAGAGAACTGTTTCATGATACAGCGAAGCATCTGCCGATTATTGATTACCATAACCACTTAAATCAGCATGAAATTTTGGCAGATAAAAATTATAATAATATCGCTGAGATTTGGCTTGGCGAAGATCATTATAAGTGGCGAGCCATGCGGGCAAACGGAATTGATGAAGCCTATATCACAGGGGATAAGAGTGATTATGATAAGTTTTTAGCATGGGCTAAAACAGTACCGATGGCCTTTGGCAATCCGCTTTACCACTGGACCCATTTGGAATTACTCAGGTATTTTGAAATTGCTGAGCTTTTAGATGAAAAGTCTGCCCCAGCTATTTGGGAAGAAGCGAATCAAAAACTAGCAACAAAAGAAATGTCTGTTCGTTCATTATTGAAAAAAATGAATGTGGAGTTTGTAGGTACGACAGATGATCCAGTTGATGACCTGGCCAGTCATAAAAAACTACATGATGAAGGGTTTGAGATTACGGTTTCGCCTTCATTCCGTCCAGATAAAGGCATAAATATTGAACGAGATGAATATTTATCATGGCTTGACCAATTACGTGAAGTGACAAACAGTTCAATTGATAATTACGATCAGTTTTTAGCAGCCCTAGCCGAGCGTGTTGACTACTTCGACGAGCATGGTTGTCGAAGCTCGGATCATGGTATTGAAGTGATATTTTATGCTGAAGCGACGAAAAATGAAGTCGAAGCAATCTTCCAAAAACGCTTAAATGGGGAAGCGTTAACGCCACAAGAAATCGAGCAGTATAAGACGTATACGTTAGTCAGCCTAGGCGAAATGTATGCTGAAAAAGGCTGGGCGATGCAACTTCACATGAGTCCACTTAGAAACAACAACACAAGAATGTTTAACAAAATTGGGCCGGACACCGGATTTGATTCCATTGGTGATGTGCGTATTGCTGAAAAATTGGCGAACTTATTAGATGCACTCGATGCAAAGGACAAACTGCCAAAAACAATTCTTTACAGCTTAAATGCCAATGACAACGATGTGTTAGCAGCCATGGCAGGTAACTTCCAAAGCGCTGAAGTGCCAGGGAAAGTCCAACTTGGAACAGCCTGGTGGTTTAATGACACAATTGACGGTATGGAAAAACAGATGAAATCATTAGCCAACATCGGGCTGATTAGTAATTTCATCGGGATGTTAACAGACTCGAGAAGCTTCCTTTCCTTCCCGAGACACGAATATTTTAGAAGAGTTTTATGTAACTTGTTAGGGACTTGGGTTGAGGAGCAGAAAGTACCAAGAGACATGGATCTTTTGAAAAAATATGTAAGAGGCATTTGTTACGAAAATGCCGTTCGTTATTTCAATATTGAAAAATAACATGAATTTGCTTGATTGAAGATTCGTCAATATTCCGTAGTGGATCATTCTCACACTGATGTGTGAAAGCTTTCCGGAACAATTGATGACATAACGGGGAAAGGTAATGAGAGGGATTACCGGTTTATGCGATAAACATATTTCTCTTTTTTACATAAGAAATCGATAGTCATAGTAATTGACTTGTGAATTATTTAACCATATATTTAAAATAACTTAAAATAAGTCATAAGAAAGGAAATAACTATGTCAAAACAACAAATAGGTGTTATTGGATTAGCGGTAATGGGAAAAAACTTAGCACTGAATATTGAAAGCCGTGGCTATTCAGTCGCTGTTTTCAACCGGACAACCGCTAGAACAGAGGAGTTCTTAGCGAATGAAGCAAAAGGCAAAAACTTTGTCGGTGCGAAAACGATTGAAGAATTTGTTAATTCCCTTGAAAAGCCACGTAAAATTTTATTAATGGTACAAGCCGGTTTTGCGACCGATGCGACGATTGAAAATTTATTACCACATCTGGATAAAGGTGATATTCTCATTGATGGTGGGAACACCTTATTCGAAGATACGATCCGTCGTAATAAAGAACTTGCAAAAGCAGGTATCCATTTTATCGGGGCAGGGGTTTCAGGTGGAGAAGAAGGTGCGCTAACAGGTCCTTCGATTATGCCTGGTGGCCAAAAAGAAGCTTATGATTTAGTTGCGCCAATTTTTGAGGCGATTTCTGCTAAAGTTGACGGTGAACCATGTAGTACATATATCGGTCCAGATGGCGCAGGTCACTATGTAAAAATGGTTCATAATGGAATCGAATATGGTGATATGCAGCTAAT
>CALAMD010000005.1 GCA_937925695.1 uncultured Bacillaceae bacterium
TGGTCAAGAAGTTGATCCAAAATGCGCAGAAGTCGCTCGAGGATGGCCGGAAGTTGATCCATAATGAGCAGAAATCGCTCGTAAATATCGCACATTTATTCCCTAAATAATAGCATCTACACAAGCAGAGGGGGTGGTGTGTATATGACGATTATTTTTCCTAAAGTTTAAAGCGCTTGCATAACCATTGTTGTTGAGTTGTATCGACAAACGCAGGACTTCAACCAGTAGTAGATCGACTAAAATATAAAGGAGGATTTAAATATGATTGGAACAAAATTAGTAGTCCAAATTGGCATTGTCGTTCATGATATAGAAAAAACGGCTCAAGCATATGCTTCTTTCTTTAATGTAGATGTTCCACCAATCGAGTGGACTGGAACGCAGGAAGAAGCACAAACAAGATATAAAGGTGAACCGTCACCAGCAAGGGCCAAGTTAGCTTTTTTTGATATGGAATCTATTCAACTTGAATTGATTGAACCGGATGAACATCCAAGCACATGGCGTGATCATCTAGATGAATATGGTGAAAGCGTTCATCATATAGCCTTTATTGTGAAGGATATGCAAGGTGTTGTGAAAAGAATGGAACAAAATGGCATGCCTTTAATTCAAAAAGGTGAATATGATGGTGGACGTTATGCATACATGGATACCATGAAAGAGCTAAAAGTTCTATTTGAATTACTAGAAAATGATGAGTAGGTGAAATGATGAAAATACTAATTACAGGTGCCAACCGAGGTTTGGGCTTATCCCTGACGAAAATCGGTTTAGATCATGGACACACGATTTTTGCTGGATCACGAAATATTGATGAACAAGCAACAGCACAGTTAAGGGAACTACAAAAAATGTATTCCGAAAAGCTACATATCGTTCAATTAGACGTTACGAATGAAGAATCGGTAAAACAAGCCGTTGAAGAGGTAGCGTCGTTAACAGATTCCCTTGACGGTTTGATTAACAATGCTGCCATATTGAATGAAAGGGAAAAAACAATTGAAGATTTAGATATTGAAGCATGTATGTTAGCTTTTGATATCAATACCCTAGGACCAGTAAGAGTCGTCAAACATTTCTTATCATTATTGAAAAAAGGAAAAGACCAATCATTAATCAATATTTCCTCTGAAGCAGGAAGTTTAACGAATGCTTATAGTGGTGATTACCCATATGGTATGTCAAAGGTCGCATTAAATATGTTGACGGAAAAGTTACGCGTAACCTTGAAAGATGACGGCATCCAAGTATTATCAATCCATCCAGGCTGGATGAGAACTGACATGGGTGGCGAGAATGCAGCCCTCAATCCGATTGAATCAGCTGAAGGCATTTTTAAAATTATTCATAGGAAAAAAACGATAGAAAGTCGCTATGCTTTTGTTGACCATGTTGGTCGACCAATGGATATATAATCGCCGCTATATCCTGGCAAAGTAGCAAATTGTAAATATGCGTCGCGGTATGTTCTTCGCAGCAATGACCGCAATGACAACATTATTTTTTCATATCAACGTAAGGGAGTGACATCATGACAAAGAAAATAACAGCTATTTTAGGAGACTTTTATCATCAAGCGGAGTTGGCCGTTCAATCCCTCGAAGCTGCCATGAAAAAATTATCTATCGAAGCGGAAATTGACTATATAACCATTGATGAATTAAGTCATAACCTGAATAGTAATCCTGATCTCATGATTTTGTTTGCTGAGAATCGACTGAACCCAGAAGATGAAGAAGTTCTCACTTGGATGGACGAGATGATCGCAAAAAACATTCAACAATACGTTCAGAATGGTGGAAATTTGTTGGCATGGCATTCAGGCCTTGCCTCCTATGAAAATGTAAAAACCTATACGGACATCCTTAAGGGCTATTTTATCCACCATCCAGAACAACATCAACAAGTCACCTATACAGTAGATGGCGAGGCAATGATCATTGATCAAGACACTTCATTTACATGCTTAGATGAACATTATTTTGTCGAGGTCAATGAGGCGGACACGAATGTATTTTTGCGCTCCAAATCTGTCGATGGTGAATCGATTGCAGGCTGGCATCATTCGTATGGTGAAGGAAAAGTTGTTTGTTTAACGCCAGCTCATCTAGAGGCGGGCTTGCTACAACCATCATTCCTTAACATATTGTCTCAAGTTATAGACTGGTGCTTGCAGGATAAGGAATAAGCAATGAAACGGTGATTTGTAAAGATCTTATAGGCAAATATAGGTCGACGGTGTTATCACATAGCTGATTACTCCGTTAACCTGTTCATTCTTATATGGCGGCTTTCTTAAGATGGAAATAACCTATCTTAACGATTTTGTCGCCATATATTTTTAATTGGATTGAAAATTGGTCAAGGGAAAGTACCATATATTACCTGTTCAAACAACCTACCAGCATTATTTGTTGGTCATTTTAATTTGTTTGGCAGATAAACTAATTCATTGAATTTTACCGATAATAAGTCTACAATAACGATAAAGAGATGATTTTACCTACAATTGTAAGCGATTTTACAATCGTAACTTTGTGTAGGCATGAATAAAGTTAATCATAGATTTGAAACATTTTTATTAAAGTGAGGCGAGATAATTGAAGCGAACGTTAGAGGAAAAGAATCGTCACTTAGGAAAAATTCTTCGGGATATGAAGCGGGTTATGGTGGCATTTTCAGGTGGCGTAGATAGTGCTGTGTTATTAAAACGAGCCCATCAAGAGCTCGGGGACCAAGTGCTAGCCGTCGTTGTTGCCTCTGAATTATTCCGCAAACAAGAATTTGATGCGGCAGTAGAGTTGGCTAAAGAAATGGGGGTCAACGTATATACGACAGAAATTAAGGAGTTAGACCATCCAGGAATCGTTGCCAATAATCCGGATAGTTGGTATCACAGTAAAAAATTACTCTATACCCACCTAAATCAACTAGCTAAAGAGCTCGATTATCCTTACGTCCTTGATGGAATGATTATGGATGATATGGATGATTTTCGTCCTGGATTACAGGCACGAACTGAAGAAGGCATCCGCAGCGTACTCCAAGAGGCAGGATTGTATAAACAGGAAATTCGCACTGTAGCAAAGGAACTAGAGTTACCGGTCTGGGATAAGCCGGCATCATGCAGCTTGGCATCTCGTATTCCATACGGGATTAAGCTTGACCGCCGAAAAATAGAACAAGTGGATCAGGCCGAACTCTTTTTAGCATCCCTTGGTTTTAATCAAGTTCGGGTCCGTCATCATGAAAATGTTGCCCGCATTGAAGTACCACCTGAAGATATTGCTAAGTTGGTAGACTATCGTGACCAAATTCAAGCAAAATTAACATCGCTTGGATTTACCTACGTATCATTAGACTTACAAGGGTACCGTACAGGTAGTATGAATGAAGAACTGTCTGCAGAAGTAACGAAT
>CALAMD010000006.1 GCA_937925695.1 uncultured Bacillaceae bacterium
ACCAACCTTCTCAGCCAATTCTCTTTCAAATCCATTAACGTTTTCTCCAAGAGGAGCAATCCAATTTGTATCAAAAGCTTCCATTACATATTCCATTTCATAACCTTCATCACTCATATGCGGTGATGAAAGAAAAATTCTCTCGTTCACTTTTGTTGTCTCCATCTATAGACTTCCTTCCATCGTTAAGTTAATATTTTAGTAGATTAGGACTTAATTAGAAGATGTACCTCTAACCAACTACTAAGCCACTAAAATTGTTATCTATTACTGATAGCCACCTCGTAGAATCTATTCAATCTACCTATCAAATACGAAATAGATATTCACTTCATAATCATTTCAAACCGAGTTACTTCCTATTATATATAACATTCAATCAATCTATAATTCTCACTAAAATTGCCTCAAACCCTTATCCCGCAAGGTTTCTAGCGTTCAATCTAACCACGATAGTCAGTTCCTTAACTCCATTCAATATTTTTCAATATTTTAGGTTGCCAAAAAGGCCGTCAAATCAACGTTTTTCAGTACCAAAATCCTCTATTTTAGGCTTTTTATCTTTATATAGTGACAAAATGATACTATGTTATATAGGTAAACTCCATATATTGTATGCTTTTGTGATTTTTCACTGATTTTAACACAATATGTCGTGGTTATCTATCGACCATTCTTACTTCCCAATCGCCATTCAATATGCAAAATGCAATGCTTCTTACAAATAAGGAACTTCTTCATCGCCGTCACCTTTCCCATCAGCTTTATCAAAATGTTGATCACAAATGATCTGACCTTCTGAAAAAGAAATAACGCCATTAATCGGGCATATAACTGAATATGTTTGTAAATATTCTATAAAACGTATTTCCGTATGTTCTAATCCCTGCAGATCTAAAGTTTGAGAATAATGTTCATGCAAGATGAACCGATTTTCCTCACAAACCTTTGCTTCGCTTTCCTTAATAGTATGGTTGTACGTTGGCCAAGCAATCATAAAAATAACAAACAGGATTAAAAAGAAAAGTATTACTTCAAGTAAGGTAAAGCCTTTCTCATTAAAGTACTTGTTATTCATTTGATTTGCTCCCTAATATAATTTTTATTGTAACTATTATGTATCGATTTATTAGACTACTTTTTATTATATCTTTAAGTATAAAAAAATAATCGGGCATCTAACCCTTCCTCACGCCACACCACCGACAACTGGTGTCTAAGGTCAATAAAACCCACAGCATGGCCGAGTGCCTCAAATGATATAGGTGTTTGAGACATTACCTATCGAAACAGTTTTACCCCCTAGTCAGATAGGGGGTAAATTTTATTTCACCATTGCTTCTTTTTCTAATAATTCTTGCATGAAATCCAGCATTTCTGTACGTATATCTTTTCGCTCTAATGACATTTCAATGGTTGTTTTCAGAAAGCCTTTGATCTCCCCTACATCATAGCGGCGTCCTTCAAAGTCATAGGCGTATACGCTTTGTTGTTCATTCAGACGCTGAATGGCATCAGTCAATTGAATTTCGTTACCTGCACCTACTTCTTGTGTACCTAATAAACTCATAATTTCTGATGTCAATATGTACCTACCCATAATGGCTAAATTAGATGGTTCCTCACCTAAAGCTGGCTTTTCGACAAATTGATTCACTTCGTATAATCGACCATCTTTGCCTCTTGGATCAATAATTCCATACCTATCTGTTTCACCATCAGGAACACTTTGAACACCTATAATTGAATGTCCACCCGTATGATTATATTGATCAATTAATTGTTTTAAGCCAGGTTTTTCTGCTCGGACAATGTCATCGCCTAACAGGACAGCAAAAGGCTCATCTCCTATAAATTTTCGGGCTGTCCAAACGGCATGACCAAGACCTTTAGGTTCTTTTTGACGTATGTAATGTAAGTCAACATTAGAAGATTGGTTAACCTTCTCTAACATCTCTAGTTTGTTTTTCTTTAGTAATGTTTCTTCCAATTCAAAAGAGTGATCAAAGTGATCCTCAATAGCGCGCTTACCTTTTCCTGTCACAATAATAATGTCTTCTATACCTGATTCAATAGCTTCTTCAACGATATATTGAATCGTAGGTTTATCGATAATTGGCAGCATCTCTTTTGGTAATGCTTTCGTAACGGGCAGAAATCTTGTGCCCAGTCCCGCTGCTGGAATAATAGCTTTTTTGACTTTTTGCATGGTTGTTCCTCCTATATTATGCGAACTCTTTCACTTGTTCATCCAATTTAATTGTTTTCATCAATTGTTCTTTAATTTCTTCATTCGGCAAACTTAAAATTTCATTGACTTGATCACGTATACCTTCTATTGCATCAAATGTACATTTCCCAATGTAAATTTTAGGGAAAACCTGCTCGTCCGATACTTCATCTTCACCAAGCAGTTCTTCATACATCTTCTCACCAGGTCGGATGCCACTAAACTCAATCGGAATATCGTCCTCCGTTAATCCAGAAAGGTTTATTAGGTTCCGTGCTAAATCAACAATCTTAACTGGTTCACCCATATCAAGAACAAAAATTTCCCCGCCACGAGCTAATGCTCCAGCCTGGATGACTAACCGACTCGCTTCTGGTATTGTCATGAAATACCGTGTCATATCCGGATGTGTAACCGTTACTGGGCCACCCTTAGCGATTTGTTCTTTAAATAGGGGTATTACCGAGCCACGACTACCAAGCACGTTGCCAAAACGAACAGCACAAAATTTCGTTTTACTGTTTTGAGCGAGATTCTGAATAACCATTTCAGCTACCCGCTTCGTCGCTCCCATCACATTTGTGGGATTAACTGCTTTATCTGTTGAAACCAACACGAAAGTACCGATTCCA
>CALAMD010000007.1 GCA_937925695.1 uncultured Bacillaceae bacterium
GTTAACTGGATTGATTTAATTAAATTTAAGTGTCCATTTTCTTGACAGAAGTCCACAACTTTAATATCATGTGAAGGAATATTGTGTAGTAGTAACAAGCCGTAAAATTGACTCATCATAAAGAATCCTTTAACGGATGATGACATCATTTTTCATACAATCGGAAAGCAGGGTTGATTAATGAAAAAACATCGAATCATTTTAGCAGGCTGTGGAGCGATGGCGAATATTTGGCTAGACTATGTTGCTACGAGGAAAGATGCTGAAATTGTTGCGCTAGTAGATATTCATAAACAAAATGCGATTTCCATGGCCGAAAATAGAAATTTAAACGCTGCTATATTTACGGATTTGTCAGCAGCCCTTGAGCAAGTCGAGGCGGATATTGTGTTTGACGTTACACCTCCCTCAAGCCATAAACAAGTTGTTATCACGTCATTACGTGCAGGCTGTCATGTGTTTGGGGAAAAACCGATGGCCGAATCATTGAGGGATGCCCAGGAAATATTAGCAGTCGTCCAAGAAACAGGAAAGCAATATGCCGTCATGCAAAATCGTCGTTTTATTAAGCCAATTCGTTCGCTCCAACACTTTTTGGCAGCGGATCATATCGGTAAAATTGGCTCAATCCATGCAAACTTTTTTCTTGGGCCTCATTTTGGCGGTTTTAGAGATGAAATGGACCATCCATTAATATTAGACATGGCGATTCATACTTTTGATCAAGCACGATTTATGATTCAAGCCGAACCAGTCTCGGTGTATTGTCATGAATATAATCCACCAGGTTCCTGGTATCAAGGAAATGCATCAGCCGTATGTATTTTTGAAATGAGTAATGGCACAGTATTTACCTATAATGGTTCATGGTGTGCGGAAGGATTACAAACATCTTGGGAATCATCCTGGCGGATAACTGGAAGTAAAGGTTCGGTAACATGGAATGGATTTGATGATCTAAGCTGTGAAGTCGTCGATGAATCAAAACCAACAGAATTTTTCAACTCCTATAAACAAGTGGCTATTCCCAATGTATGGGAAGGACAAGAAGGACATTTCGGTTGTCTCGATGAGATGTTTGCTTCCATTGCCGAAGATCGACGCGCTGAAACCGACTGTCGGGATAATATTTACAGTATGGCAATGGTTTTTGCTGCCATTGAAAGTGCCAAGACAGGACAAAAAGTGATAATTGAATCGTTATTTTCATAAATTGTAAAGCATCAAGTTTGGTTGGGCAAAGTCATCGTTTAAACAAACAAGGGATAGGGGGCGTAATCATGAAGGTGACAGTTTGGAATGAATACCGTCATGAACAGGTGAATCCATTGGTAGCTGAGATTTATCCTCAAGGTATCCATGGTACAATTGCTTCATTTTTAACCGAGGCTGGTCATGACGTACACACAGCGACACTTGATGAAGATAAACACGGTTTAACAGATGAAGTATTAGCCAATACAGATGTATTGATTTGGTGGGGTCACATCGCTCACCATGAAGTTGAAGATGAGATTGTTGAGAAAGTGAAGAAAAGGGTATTAGCAGGCATGGGGCTAATTGTGCTTCATTCTGGACATTTTTCTAAGATCTTTCAATCATTGATGGGGACAACTTGTGACCTTAAATGGCGTGAAGCTGATGAAAAAGAACGGATTTGGGTCGTTGATCCAAGTCATCCGATTACCGAAGGCCTTGGTGAATATATTGAATTACCGCAAGAGGAAATGTACGGTGAACACTTCGACATACCTACGCCAGATGAACTCATTTTCGTAAGTTGGTTTGAAGGAGGCGAGGTGTTTAGAAGTGGTGTAACCTTTAAACGGGGTCGAGGGAAAATCTTTTATTTTCGACCAGGTCATGAAACATATCCGACCTATCATCATAAAGACATACAAAAAGTGATTCTAAATGCAGTAAAGTGGGCAGGAAATAGGCAAACACCTACTCCTGTTTATGGAAATGCTAAACCACTTGAATCAATTCATGAGCAAACATAAATATTTACAGCAGTAAGTCTATTAATCATCATTATTATGAAAGAGAAATGGGGATTTAATGAGTAGTGACAAATCGCGAGAGCGAAGAGAACTTGTTCAAAGATATTGGAATTTTGTAAAACCTTATCGTTTTGTGATTGTTCTTGTCATTTTGTTAGGGATTATGAATTTCGCAGTCCCGCTAGCAATTCCTTGGTTAACGAAAGTTTTAATTGATGAAGTATTACCAGCTAAAGAAGGATTTTGGACGTTGCGAAAAGTTACCATAGTGATGGGGACAATCTTTTTATTCGGGTTGATTGTAAATTTTATTAGAAACTACATGACTGCTCGTCTCGGAAATAAGATGGCATTAGATCTAAAACGTCAATTATATCGACATTTGCAAACATTATCACCCCAATATTATGATAACCGGCAAATCGGTTCGATCGTTTCACGTATCCAACATGATGTGAATGGTGCACAAAACCTTGTCAGAGGTGGTGTGATCAATTTAGCAATCGATTTATTTATGGTTATTTTTGCGGGGATCATGTTGTTTAGCTTAAATTGGCAATTAGCACTTCTGTCGTTGTGGATTTTACCATTATACTATTTGACGTTTGCTAATCTTAACGTTCGTATTCGGTTTGCCTGGCGTTCGGTTCACCGACAGATGGCACGAATTTCTGGTGTGCTCCATGAACGGATAGCTGGCATGAAGATCGTGCAAGCATTCAATCGCGAGCAAAAAGAAATGGCTCGTTTTGAAAAACAGACAGATTATCATTATGACTATTCAATGTCAGCCCATGTGTTATCAAATACCCTTGGGACAATTACCCAAGCCTTTAACAATATCGGAACACTATTAATTTGGTTCATTGGTGGTTTATTTGTCCTTAACGGCCACTTAACCATTGGTGCATTAATCGCATTTCAGCAATATTTATTACAATTATATGGACCAATTCAACAATTTGCTAATATTAATGTTACGATTCAAAACTCAATGGCTAATATCGAACGAATTTTCGAAGTATTTGATATTGAACCAAAAATTCAAAGTGCCGAAGATGCTCTTCCTATTGAACAGTGTCAAGGTGCCATTACTTTTGATAACGTCTCATTTACTTATGTTGTTGAACGGGAAGAAGTACCTAGAAGACAGTTTAAAGAAGATGATCCTGATATTGTTGAAAAATTTGTTCCAGAGAAGAAGTTTTACTGGGTTCCACCGCGAACAAGGCCACCATTACCACCAGTGACAATAGAAGAAATTGATGCATTACATGATATTTCCTTCCATGCTAAGCCAGGTGATATCATTGCGCTTGTCGGACCAAGTGGCTCGGGTAAATCAACATTAATTAATTTAATTCCAAGATTCTATGATCCGAGTCAAGGGAGGATTTTGCTAGATAATATCGACATTCGCAATTATGACTTAGCCGATCTGCGTAAACAAATTGCCCTTGTGTTACAAGACGATATTTTATTTACGGGGACTGTTTATGAAAATATTGCCTATGCCCGACCTGGCGCAACATCTGAGGAAGTCATTGCAGCAGCCAAAGCGGCTTACGCCCATGACTTTATTATGGAGTGGGCAAAAGGATACGAGACCATGTTAGGTGAACGGGGTGTGCGACTATCAGGTGGACAGAAACAGCGTATTGCCATTGCTAGGGCTTTGTTAAAAGATCCGAAAATTTTAATTTTGGATGAAGCCACTTCAGCCCTCGATGCCGAGTCAGAAGCATATGTTACAGCAGCATTAGATAAATTAATGACCAATCGTACGACCTTTATTATCGCCCATCGGTTAGCGACTGTTGTTCGGGCTGACAAAATTTTAGTGATGAATGATGGAATAATCGTTGAACACGGAACCCATACTGAACTATTAAAGCGCAGTGGTTTATACCGCGATCTATATGAAAAACAGTTGAAAGCAATGCGTCCTGAAGGCTTTCAGGAAATTGAGTGGAGTAGGTCCCGATAGATAACTAGACATTGTCTGTTAGGGGGCATCAAGATCCTGTTCTTCGTCAGTCCAAGATATTGTCTGTTAGGATCAAACCGATGCCTAGCAACACCGTCACATCTTCGGCCTGCTCAGTCATTCATCTGTCAAGACCCTTGTGGCCACACAAGGGTCTGTTTTTTTATGAATATTTACGTTTGATGCTTTCGTCGATGATAGATTGAACGCTGATAATCGAATTTTTTCATTAATCAATAGTAAAATAACAGAATATATTTTATTTTTAGAAAACTAATTGACAAGGTCTAGCAACTATAATAAAATCTAGGAAAGCGATTTCTTCATTCCGAAGAACTAGCATTTTATTTTTTACGGTTTAGGAAAGCGCTTACCTTTTGTTGTTAGTTTTGCTTAAAGGGATTTGAGAGAATCAATATGTATCATTGTTTGTCAAAAGAAATTTTCATAAAAGAGTATAGGCTTTTACTGCAAATAGAGACGAAACGTTTTGAAGAATGAAACTTTAATAAATACGTAAAGGAGGGTGATTACTGATTGGGCATAAGTCAGTATGAGTCGAGAATTAAGTAATAGAGGAGGCGTGATTATTGGTAAATAAATGGATGGTTGGATTAATAGCTGTATGCTTAGTTGCTGCGAACATCAACTTTGTCATACGAAGTGTGTATGCATCTGAAGGATCGCCTAATGAAGATACTGGTGATTGGGAATTGGTCTGGAGTGATGAGTTCGAAGGAACGGAAATTAATTTCGATAACTGGAGTTTTGATCATCCGCAAAATGGTAGATACAATGGTGAAATACAATCCTATACTGATCAAAACGCTTGGGTTGAAGATGGTCATTTGATTATTGAAGCCAGGAAAGAAACGATCACTGAGCCGGATGGACAGACCTATGACTATACCTCTTCAAAATTAATTACTCAGGGGAAACAAACCTGGACGTATGGCAAGATCGAAGTACGGGCAAAAATGCCAGAAGGTCAAGGTATGTGGCCAGCAATTTGGATGATGCCTGAAGATGAACCCTTCTATGGAACGTGGCCAGTAGGTGGCGAAATAGATATTATGGAAATGCTCGGTCACGAGCCAAATAAAATTTATGCCAATATTCATTACGGTCACCCTAAAGGTGAAGCCCAAGGAACTTATACATTACCTTCTGGCCAAAGCTTTGCTGATGAATTTCACGTTTATACGTTAGAGTGGGAACCAGGGGAGATACGTTGGTATATAGATGGCGAGTTATATAATAAAGCAAACAACTGGCATTCGAGGCATCCTGATCATGCTGATGAGTTTACTTATCCAGCACCCTTTGATCAGCCGTTTTTCTTGATTTTAAATATTTCAGTTGGTGGCCATTGGCCCGGTAACCCTGATGATACAACTGATTTGCCGCAGCAAATGGTTGTAGACTATGTAAGGGTATATCAAAAAGATGACTACCCTCATCGAGAAAAACCTGAGGTAGGAGATGGTGAGGCAAGAGAGCCTTTACCAGATGGTAACTATATCTACAATGGTGGTTTTAATGTAGATGACACTGGGGTAAAAGGGATACCTGATGTAGCAAACACAGATTACTGGACCTACTTAGAAGGGCCAGGTGGACATGCTAACCTGACCGTTGATCATGGAGAACTCCATGTTGGCATTGTTAGTGGTGGAACGGTAGATTATGCCGTCCAGTTGTTGCAAGATCCTGTGCCTTTAAAGAGAGGCGCAACATATAAAGCTTCTTTTCGAGCGAAAGCTGAACATCAAAGGGATATCATTGTGAAAATAGGTGGTGGTGAATCGCGAGGATATACGCCTTATTCAAATGTAGATCCGATCACCTTATCGACAGAATGGAAAGACTACGAATTTGAGTTTACCATGAATCATGCTACTGATCTCAGGGCTCGCTATGAATTTAATATGGGACTAGATGATGCGGATGTATGGCTTGCTGATGTGCGACTTGAGATGGTTGAGGATGCTCCTACCACAGATCCGACTTACGAACCACGATCTCCGCTGCCAGATGGAAACTATATTTATAATGGCACCTTTGATCAAGGCGCGCATAGAATGGCCTTTTGGGAATTTAGAAAGGACGATAGTGCAGATGCTGAACCATATATTGGAAGTGGTATTCATGAGCGGCGGTTTGAAGCTTTAATTCAGGATGGTGGAAACCAGGTCCAATCAATCCAACTCGTTCAACCAGAAGTTAATCTCGAAGAAGGAGATAGCTATCGATTAACCTTTGATGCCAGTGCCGATTCATTACGTACGATGCAAATACGATTTGTTTCAACGAACAATCAAGTAATTAGTGAACAAATTGTAGATCTTGATACAGAGACAAGAACATATACTTTTGAATTCGATGTCGATGTAGCTACTGACAATAACGTTGAACTACAGTTTAATTTAGGTGGCGATGATGGGGATGTTTACATTGATAATGTGTTTTTAAGCCGAATTCTTGCCTGGGATGGTATTGAAGGCAATCTCATATTAAACGGGATATTTGATAGTCTTCAACATTGGACAACAGAATTAAATCACGCCCAAGCGTCATTTGAAGTGGATGAGGATGGGCATTTTAAAGTAAACATAACGAATCCAGGCACCGATACTTGGACGATCCAACTTTATCAAGATGGCATTGAACTTGAAAATGGTGCTTCCTATGAATTATCCTTTAAAGCCAGATCGACCATAGAACGACCTGTCCTATTGAATCTTGAGCATGGAGGCGACTATACAAAATATTTTTCCGTGAATATTCCCCTATCTGATTCATGGGAAACATACCATTATCAATTCACCATGGATCATGAAACTGATCTTAATACGAAATTTGGCTTTTCCTTTGGTGGGGATGGAACGGATGCAATTCCAGTTGATGAACATGATATTTATATAGATGATATAGTATTACTAAAATTAGAAGAAGAACCTACGCCACAACCGAAGGAACCTAAGCCGGACCCGCCAGAGCCTGTTCCTGAAGAGCCTGATCCAGAGCCACCTGTCAGAGAAGAAGAGGATACGAGATCGACTGAAGAAACGGTTAGCACTGATGAAGATGCAGGTGGCAAGCTTCCTGAGACCGCTACAAACATGTTTACCAGTTTACTATATGGACTGCTTGTTTTCATAGCCGGAGCAATCTTCCTAATCGTAACAAGGAAAAAGACTAATAATAGTAAATTGTGATCATGCAGATGATAAAATTCACCGAGGAGAACATTGTAGTTTCGAAAATAACGACGCAAAAGATAAAAATAAATTAATGAAAACTATATTTTGAGTTATATAGGTTAAGTGTGATCGTTTACACGTCAAGGTGTAAACGATCACTTTTTTATTTTTCTAATGGTCCATCATGTTATTGGCTGAAGTCCTGTAGCCCTTCAGCTTAGTGTGTTACAGGTAGAAATGAAGGCGAAATAGATAAGTTGGTTGGTAATTTTCAGATAAAATTGATTGATTGTACGTATGAGTACATGGCGATAACGATGTATGCGCTACCATTGGTTTTTCTAATATTTTTGAAAAACACCAGATGAGTAGAGTGTAAACAAAACTCAGTTTTAATAAGCGTTTTCATTGCTTGAAAACGCCGTTACACCTGGGTGTTAGCGATAACATCCCACGAATGATGTATGCATAATTCGGAAAAATATCCACAAAAATGTTGAATTATACGTATAATTATCTATAATTATCTACATACTATAGTTGTCAATTGAAATACAACTATACAAAATGAAAACGCCGCCCATGTGGGAGCCAAAAAAAGGAAGTGATAATTATCATTTAATTTAAGCAGAAAATGAAAGCGCTCAGACTTTTTAATTATTTTTCAATTAACTCTAATTAGAAAGACAAAAGGAGAGAAACATCGTGAGAAAATTAACAACGCTATTTGTAGCCATTATGATGATATTGCTTTTCACAGTTGCATGTTCAAGTGATGACGG
The DNA here is from genome assembly GCA_937925695.1 of uncultured Bacillaceae bacterium. Taxonomy (GTDB): domain Bacteria; phylum Bacillota; class Bacilli; order Bacillales; family Amphibacillaceae; genus CALAMD01. Next base: position 7,976 of record CALAMD010000007.1, read on the forward strand.
TAATAACAATAATGCAAGTAGTAGCGATAACACCGATGCAAACACAGAAAACACAGAAACTATTTCTGGTGAAATCACTATTATGGGTTGGGGAGGAGGAAACGAATTACAAGCTCGTAAGGATGCGACAGATGTTTTCCGTGAGTTGTATCCGGACGTAAAAGTTAATGAGATTTGGCTGCCAGCAGATAGTGTTGACCAAAAGCTTGATGCTGCATTAGCTGCCGGTGATGCTGCAGATGTTATTATGATGTCACCAGACTGGAAGGGTTTACGTTCTCAGTGGCTTGAAGACCTAACTCCATACTTAGAAAGAGATAATATTGATCCTGAGGAAGTATTCACACCAGGGGCTGACGAAGGTTACGTAACTCCTGACGGTGTACGTGAAGGACTACCAACAACTCAATCAACATTCATGATTGCTTACAACAAGAATATCTTTGATGATGCTGGTGTTCCATATCCAACAGAAGATTGGACTTGGGATGACTTTGCAGAAATCGCTAAGCAACTATCTTCTGGTTCAGGTGCTGACAGAACATATGGAATGGTTCGTCACTGGATTCAAAACAGATTTGCACCATTCTTTTATGGTGGAAAACCTTATAACGAAGACTGGACACAACAGCATATTGATGATCCAGAAACTATTAAAGCGTTAGAATTAATTGAAGATTTAATTAAAGCAGAAGCACTTCCTGATGATGCAGCTTCAGAAAGTATGCCAATGGATGCAATGTTTGTATCCCAAAAAGCTGCTATGTATCCATTAGGACTGTTCGAAGCAGCTGATTTAGCTGAAAAAATTGGCGACAACTTTGAGTGGGGCGTAGTATTACCTCCAAAAGATCCAAATGGAAAAAATGTTAACATTAAGTTCCAGACTGGATTTGCTATGAACAAAGACTCAGAGAACAAAGAGGCAGCTTGGGCATATATTAAAACTGTTTCTATGAATAAAGAGGTGAATGATCTTTATGCTAAAGTAGGTATTCCTGCATTGAAGGAATCAGCTGACACTACTTTTGCAGAAATGACCATTCCTAATACAGATATTAAACAAGTTGAATATTTAAGAGGACTTGAAGATGCTGAAATGGCTCCATGGGGCGGAGCGATCAATAAAGCTACTGATATCTTCGAACAATTGATGGAGGAAATAACTACACAGAAGAGCACTGCAAAAGAAGCAGTAGAAAAGTATGCTCCACTAATTCAAGAAGCACTTGATGAAGTCCATCAATAATAGAAGGTTTTAAGTAATTCATCTTTACATGGGAGGGAAATATAGCAATGTTTTCCTCCCATGGTTCTATTAATCCATCTATTGAGGTGTAGAAAAATGAAAAAGAAATATAGTAGCATGGAAAAACGAGAAGCTAGACAATTTTATATGTATATATCGCCCTGGATATTAGGCTTTTTCATCTTTACCTTGTATCCAGTAGTGTATTCAGCGATACTAGTCTTTACGGATGCAGATCGGACAGGTGTCGGTGATTTTATAGGTTTACAAAATATTATTAACATATTTCAAGATCCTCTTTTTAGGAAGGCTATGTTAAATACTTTTTACTTTGTGGCTGTTTCAGTACCTTTAAGTTTATTACTTTCCGTGTTAATTGCTGCCCTACTAAATAAAAAGAATATTAAAGGGATGGCTATCTTTAGAACTGCTTTCTATGTTCCGTTCATAACCGCAGGGGTTGCTGTTACTTTACTATGGGGTTGGATTTTTAATACTCATTATGGTCTGTTAAACTACGCCCTTGGACTGTTCGGAGTTGATCCGATCAACTGGCTGAGTAGTGAAACATGGGCCATGCCAGCAATCATCATTATGATGTCATGGTCGATAGGTAACACCATCATTATCACGCTAGCTGGATTACAGGACGTTCCGGAGCAATTATATGAAAGTGCTGAGATAGATGGCGCCAATGGCTTTGTTAAGTTTACTCGCATTACCCTTCCTATGATCACACCGACGTTATTCTTCAATTTAGTAATTGGAGTAATTAACGGGTTTCAAATCTTTACCCAGCCTTACGTCTTGACGGAAGGTGGTCCTAACCGTGCGACCTATACAATTATGATGTATATCTACGATAGTGCATTCAAATTTGGTGAGATGGGCTACGCTTCAACGATGGCATGGATTTTATTTGCCATTATTATGATATTAACGCTCATTGTCAACTATACTTCAAAGCATTGGGTGTATTATGAATAATAGACTGACAGAGGTGTAAAAATGAAGGAACATGTAGAAATACAAAAACAAACGACTAAATTTCGAAATAAGAAGACGTCCGAGACTATTAACCAAATTATTAATTATGTCTTGTTAACTGTCTTGGCACTAGCGTTTGCTTTTCCGTTTTTGTGGATGATTGCAACGGCTCTTAAAACACCTTCAGAGGTATATACCATACCGCCAAAGTTGATACCAAGTACTATCACATGGGACAACTTCACTGAGGGTTGGCAATATGCAGATTTTACAAGATATACTTGGAATACCCTTGTTGTAACTACTTTAGCTGTACTAGGAACAGTTTTTTCTGCAGCCATTGTTGCTTATGGATTTGCAAGATTTAATTCTCGACTAAGTGGCTTCCTTTTTGCCATCGTACTTGGAACAATGATGCTTCCTAACCAAATTCTATTAATTCCCACTTATATTCTATTTTCTAAAATTGGGTGGATCGATACTCTTAAACCACTAATCGTGCCTTCGTTCTTTGGTGGTGGGGCGTTTAATATCTTTCTACTCAGACAATTCTTTAAGACTATACCTAAAGAGTTGGATCAGGCGGCAATTATTGACGGTGCCAATTCATTCCAAATCTTCTATAAAATTATGTTACCAGCAGTAAGACCTGCCATGATAACTGTTGCAGTGTTATCCATTGCTTTCCATTGGAATGATTTCTTAAATCCATTAATCTATCTAAATAGTGATCATAACTTCACGCTTGCGATAGGTTTACAGTTCTTCCAAAACTCTTACGGTTCTTCACAGATTCAAATGCTGATGGCGGTTGCGTTAATAACAGTAATTCCTCTGCTCATACTATTCTTAATCGGACAAAGATATTTTGTTCAAGGAATAACTATGTCTGGAATTAAAGGTTAATATAATTCACAGTCATGACTTGAATAAGGGGATTATCCAATATTTCAATGAATGGGATGAAAATACAGTTTTGATATATTGGGGTACATTGTCATCGTGATTATGCAAATCGATTTGTATAATAATAGCTCCTTCATATTGACTATATACGCTATAAACCTATAACTAATGTAGAGGTTTAAGGCCTCTGCATTAGTTAGCTTCTTGGTTTATTGGCAATATCTTGAAACATCGTTAGATAGGCAATCGATGTCAGCAGAAGTTTGATTTTCGTCTAACCAAATCTTATTCCTTAGCTAGGAATTCACAATGAGGTGAAAGAGTTCAAATGGGTGGATTAGTAAGAAGGGCGTACAACGTATGTGATTGGATAGCAAAAGTAGCGATCCTTAATTTAATATGGCTGTTATTTACATTAGCTGGTTTAGTTGTTTTTGGAATCGTACCTGCGACAATAGCTTTGTTTACAGTTGTGAGAAAGTGGACGCTGTCAGAGACTGATGCTCCTGTTTTTCGTGTGTTTTTTGAGACGTTTAAGAAGGAATTCCTTCGTGGAAATTTACTTGGCTTATTTATAATTGCTATTGGTTTTTTCCTATTTTATGATCTCAAGCTCGTTCTCTCAATAAGTGGCAGTCTTCAGTTTGTGCTAGGTGTCCCTTTATTAATTATCATTGGCTGTTATTTGCTTGTTCTCCTTTATATTTTTCCAGTTTATGTAACCTTTGAATTGAAGTTTCTTAATTACTTTAAATATGCGTTATATATGAGTTTGCTTAATTTGCATATTACTATTTTTATGATGATTGCAATTGTGTTAGTCTGGACACTATTAACATTTCTCCCAGGATTCATTCCGTTCTTTGGTGTAAGTGTCATTGCAGTTATCACGATGTTTAGTGCAACAGGTGCATTTCAACGAATTGAAAATAAACAAATGAAGTATAATGCATAGTCTTCTTTGTGAATGTCCTTCGTCGTAATAATCTGTATGTCATCAATATCAAGGTCTGTTTCCTGAATATCTTATGTCATCTATCTCTATATAGTTGATGAGTTTATTGTTGCCCTAATGATTCCCATAGTTCGGATCATTAGAAAATATTCTAGCCCGGTACCAATGCAAAGCCAAGCGACGAACCAAAGACTAACCCGAGCTGAATCA
>CALAMD010000008.1 GCA_937925695.1 uncultured Bacillaceae bacterium
TAAGCGCGCCCGGGAGGACTCGAACCCCCGACACATAGTCCCGGAAACTATTGCTCTATCCAACTGAGCTACGGGCGCATGGAGTTGTAATTTGCACGTGTATTCAAATAAGAATATGAGTTTATTTGAAAATTATTCAAATGCATTTACAATTAAACTCACATACGATAGTATAACGCTGTGATGATTTTTTTTCAAGTTAAATCCTTTCTTTATCGATTCATTTTTATGTTTAAGCCCAGTTAATATCGGGCATGATGAATGATGTATTTTGACAGTAAATTTGTCGAACATTTTTGTTTGACCTTTTTTGACCTTTTAGATATGATAAAGATAGAATTTAAGCTTTTATAAGAATTAAAGGAGGATTTGCACGATGCATTTAATACCTACTGTTATTGAACAAACAAATCGGGGCGAGCGTGCTTATGATATTTATTCACGCTTACTAAGAGACCGAATTATTATGCTTGGCAGTGCGATTGATGATAATGTCGCTAATTCTATCGTAGCTCAACTATTATTTTTAGAAGCTGAAGATCCAGACAAAGACATTTCCCTATATATTAACTCACCTGGCGGATCTATTACGGCTGGAATGGCTATTTACGATACGATGCAATATATTAAGCCTGATGTGTCTACGATCTGCACAGGAATGGCTGCTTCTATGGGAGCTTTCCTACTAACTGCAGGGGCCAAAGGTAAACGTTATGCGCTACCTAATAGTGAAGTGATGATTCACCAACCGCTAGGAGGTACACAAGGGCAAGCTGCAGATATTGAGATTCATGCGAAGCGGATTATTAGAATGAGAGAGAAAATTAATGAAATTCTGTCAGACCGTACAGGACAGCCGATCGACGTCATTGAGGCAGATACGGATCGTGATAACTTCATGACTGCTGATCAAGCTGTTGAATACGGATTGATTGATAAAGTACTTACTCGGCAAGAAGATAAATAATAGCTAACTTAAACTCAAATCCCTTTCAGTTACGGAAGGGATTTTTTATGTTTTCATATTAAATTACTTTTTCCCCTCGTCTAATTTTATTGGCTATTTCCTCTAACTTTTTCAAACGATGGTTGACTCCGGATTTAGATATTTTTTGCCCTTTTACGAGTTCGCTTAACTCTTTTAATGATGCATCTTGATGGTTTAGTCGTAACTCGGCAATTTCTTTTAATCGATCAGGCAAAGAATGCAAACCAATCGTTTCGTCAATCAATTTAATATTTTCTACTTGCCTAAAGGCCGCACTAATTGTTTTATTTAAATTTGCTGTTTCACAATTGACGAGTCGATTGACCGAATTGCGTAAATCTCTCACAATACGTACGTCTTCAAATTTAAACAAAGCATTATGGGCACCAATAATAATTAAAAACTCAGTGATTTTCTCTGCTTCTTTCACATATGTAATATATCCATTGCGTCGTTTTAACACTCGAGCTTTCAGTTGAAAGGAATTTAACAGTTCACATAGCGCATCATTATGTTCCTTTGAAAAATTAAAAATCTCTAAATGATAAGATGATGTTTCTGGATTGTTAATTGAACCACTAGCTAAAAAAGAACCTCGTAAGTAGGCTTGTCGGCAACATTCTTCCAGCTCATTCATCGCAAACCTCAATCCATTAGGGTGTTCGTGGATGCCTAGCTCATTCAAAAACGCTGGTACGTTTTTGATCATCCGAATAATATAAACATTATTTTTCTTTAATTTCATTTTTTTTCGAACGAGTAACTCGACAGGAAATGAATAGATTTCCTTGATTAGTTTAAAAATACGACGGGCAATCGCTGCATTTTCAGTTTGTATGTTTAAAACCGTTGTTTCATTTGCCGATGAGACTTCCCCATTCATGACGATTAATGCTGATAATTCTACTTGTTGACAACACGAATCAGCGTCAATCGTCGTTAACTCTTTTTTTACTTCCGAAGCAAAGGACATTGCTTTTGCTCTCCTTTATAAACGATAATTAATTATCAATTAGTGAAAATAATAATTTCGCTACTTCATTTTTGTTATGTAATACGGTTCTTTCCGTTACATCGATGATATTTCCTTTAACTACTTGTAAATTCATCTGTTTTAATCTATCCATATCATAAATAACTGTTTCAGCATGTTTGATTTTATAAACATGTCGTATCGCTTCTTCAATTTGTTGTTCATGTATGATAATCGCATCGATACAATGACTACCAATATGATCGTTGATAGCTTGTACATGATCTGCGGCACTGTAGCCAGTTGTTTCCCCTAATTGGGTCATCACATTACAAACATAAACGATTTTGGCTGTTGTTTCCCTCATCGCTTTGCCGACATCAGGAATAATTAAATTGGGCAATATACTCGTATACAAGCTTCCTGGTGAGATTACAATCAGATCCGCTTCATTGATGGCCTTAATGGCATCAGGTATTGGTTGAACTGGTTGGGGACTTAAGAAGACTTTTTTAATTCGTTTACGGGCTAAAGGGATTTTTGATTCACCAGAAACAATCGTTCCGTCCTCCATTTTTGCATGCAATGACAAATTGTCATTTGATATCGGATAGATTTTCCCTTTGACATTTAATACGCGAGATATTTCTTTGATGCCTGTATTGAAATCACCTGTGACTGCGGTCATGGCCGCCAATAATAAGTTGCCCATGGAATGTCCAGATAAGCCATTATTAACTTTGAACCGATGTTGGAAAAGTTCAAGCAACATCGGTTCAGCATCGGATAGGGCTGCAATGACGTTACGGATATCCCCCGGAGCGGGGATATCCATATCATGGCGTAATCTTCCTGTACTTCCACCATCATCTGCTACAGTCACAAGGGCTATTAATTCAAGTGGTAGGTTTTTTAAGCCTCGCAAGATAACTGGCATGCCAGTACCACCACCAATGACAACAACTTTTGGTAAATTAGATTGCTTCATTTTAATGACCCTTTCTTTTATCAATGTCTCGATGGGTGATATGAGTAATGTATTGTCCTGACAACTGTTTTGAAAAGAATTCTGTTAAAGCGACAGAGCGATGTTGACCTCCTGTACAGCCAATGGCAATGACAAGTTGGGACTTACCTTCCTTCTTATATTGTGGAAGCATAAATTCTAATAAATCAAGTACTTTTTCATTGAATTTTTGAGTGTCTGCCCATTTAAATACATATGCTGCTACTTCTGGATTTAAGCCCGTTAATGGTCGCATATGAGCTATATAGTGAGGATTTGGTAAAAAACGGACATCAAATACTAAATCAGCATCGATAACTGTGCCATATTTAAAGCCGAATGAGACGAAATGCACCGAGAACACTTCTTGCTGATCATCGGCATACAATTCCACAATTTTTTCCCGTAACTCTTTTGGTTTTAAATCGGTTGTATCAATAATACGTTGGGCCCTGCCCCGAAGTTCACCTAATATTTCCCGTTCCTGTTTAATTCCTTTTAATGGTAAACCACCAACAGCTAACGGATGGGAACGACGAGTCTCCTTATACCGACTGACAAGCGTTTCATCTTTAGCATCGAGAAAGATAATATGTTCCTCTATCCACTCTTCCCGATCTAATGTATCTAAGGCCTCAAATAAGGTATCAAAAAATTCACGACCGCGTAAGTCCATAACAAGAGCTACTTTTTTTATATTATTTGTGGAATCCTTCATCAGTTCTAGAAATTTCGGCAGTAAGGTCGGCGGTAAATTGTCTACACAGTAATATCCTAAATCTTCAAAACTTCGAACAGCAACCGTTTTACCTGCTCCTGACATCCCCGTGATAATGAGTAATTTAGTCTCAGCCTCATTATTCTTCACAATTATCCTCCCCTGTAGCATTCATGTTTTCATAAAATCATTGGAAGCGAAAATCTAATAAGTCATAATCCTCTGTATAAGAAAAAGCACCGTATAAAATATCTTCTGCTGTTAGTATATGCTCAAATATTTTAATATCACCAGCTGCCATCGGTAATTTAGGAATATCACGGATCGGAATCCACTCTAACGTTCCTTCATCACTATTTGGATTGAGTGTCCCCCGATAAGCACGGGTTATAAAAGTAAACATCATCCATTCTTGGACGAGCTTTTCTTCAGAAAAAATTGAAAATGTAAACACACCTGATAATTTAGGTGAACGAATATCTAGCATCGTTTCTTCTTTTAATTCTCTAATAACAGATTCTTTGATCGTTTCCCCTTCTTCCATCTTACCACCTGGAAGGGCGTACCAACCACGCCGGGGTTTTTTGATTAATAAAACATGATCATCATCAATTAAAATACAGTTTGTAACTCTTTGCATAAAAACCACCAATTTCTCTTATCTTTTCCAATCAGTATTATACTATTATCTTTATTATACATTGAAAAAAATGAAAGCTACAGAAATTAGGTTTATTTTAACATAAGAGACCCTGTGATAATGGTGTTCTAATGATTGGAGTTACCCTTCACAAAAATAAATAAAATTACTACTTGAAGAAATGTAACGAAACAAGTATTTGTAGCAATTGATCCTCTGGCAACCAGGGATAATCTTGTTATTAAATAAAAAAAAGCACAGGTAGCGTTCACCTGTGCAAAGAACTAATTTATATTAAAAAGGGGGGTCAATTAGTTAATTATATTATACCCACCCTATGTTTCCAGCGTGTTACAATGAAGTTAAAATGCAATTACTTTTAAAACGCACAGCGAATTTTACAACCCTGTGCGTTTTATTCTGATAAAATTAATTATACTTCTTCGGCAGCCAATGTTTCAGCTAATTGTTCAACATAAGCAATCGCCGATTCCGCTGCAATACTGCCGTCACCTGTAGCTGTGACAATTTGACGTAAATCCTTCACACGAATATCACCGGCAGCAAATACCCCTGGTACTCGGGTTTCCATTTTTTCGTTCGTTGGGATATAACCTTCTTCATCAACAATACCTAAAGATTTAAATGGTTCACTTAATGGTACCATTCCGATATAAACAAAAACTCCATCGGTAGCAAAGTCCGTTCTTTCTTCTGTTTTAACATTTCTAAGCGATACACTGGTCACTTTACCATTTTCACCATTAATCTTTTCAACAACCGTATCCCAGATAAACTCTACCTTTTCATTAGCAAAAGCTCTTTCCTGTAAAATCTTCTGGGCTCGTAATTCATCCCGTCGATGAATGATTGTTACTTTTTTAGCGAAACGTGTTAGGTAGACCCCCTCTTCAACAGCTGAGTCACCACCACCGATGACAACAAGTTCACGGTCCTTAAAAAAGGCACCATCACAAACAGCACAATAGGATACGCCTCGACCTGTTAATTCTTCCTCGCCGGGAATACCTAATTTCTTATACTGGGCACCTGTAGCGATAATCAGTGCTTTCGTGCGATAAGTTTTATCACCAGCAATGACTTCCTTATAATGACCATGATCGATCACTTCAGAAATATTGCCATATATATATTCCGCGCCAAACTTTTTGGCATGTTCAAACATTTTATTAGATAATTCTGCACCGAGAATACTTTCATAACCTGGATAATTTTCAATATCTTCTGTATCAACCATTTGACCGCCAGGTACGCCCCGTTCCATGAGTGCCGTATCCAAATTTGCTCGTGAAGCATATACAGCAGCGGTCATGCCAGCTGGACCGGCACCTGCAATAATCACATCATAAATACGATCTTCAGACATCTTAATCGCCTCTTTTGTAAAAAAATAATCTGTTCCGTCACTAATTTTCCTTCATAATTTATCTTTATGACTACTACTTTAAGTATAAGATAGCGATACTTTCGCGTCTATTTATTTGCTTATATGTTAGCATATCTAAACAAGATAAAATCATACATACCGTTAATGATTCAGAAGCACACGAATAACCACTATCCTCATTTGTGAGTCATAGTGGTTTGCCATTTACATAATTGATTTTACTCTTGTTGTCGGTGTTCCATTTCCTCTTTTGTATAAATAACCTGCATTGGATTCCCACCTACAAAGGATCCCGGTTGGACATCTTTATGAACCAATGTACCAGCTGATACAATAGCCCGATCACCAATTGTGACACCAGGTAAAATCGTTGAGTTGGCACCAATCATCACTTCATCGCCAATGATGACTTCACCGATGCGATATTCGTCAATTAAATATTCGTGGCATAAAATCGTTGTATTATATCCAATGATACTGTTGTTTCCTACCGTGATTTTTTCGGGAAACATAATATCAGGCATTGCCATTAGGCCAAATGCTGTTTTGTCCCCTACTTTCATCCTTAAAAACACTCGATATAACCAATTTTTCACCCTTAAAAACGGTGTATAGCGAGAGATTTGAATAACAATAAAATTTTTTACGACTTTCCAAAAGGAAACAGTATCATACATTTGCCATAATGAATTGGCATGTTTCACCTGAAATCGTTTCGTTTTTCGCATCATTTACACTCCTACGATTTCTAGTAAGTCACGCATATCCTTTAACATATAAGTCGGTTCATACTGGGCTAAAAAGTCTTCACCATTATGTGTCCATGCTACACCAGCAGTTTTTACACCTGCATTTTTACCGGCTAAAATGTCATGATAATTATCACCGACCATTAACGTCGTTTCAGCCGTAGCCTTCAGTTCCTCCATGGCTTTAATCACTGACTCGGGATGGGGTTTAGCATGGGTAATGTCATCAATGGTAATGATTGTTTCAAAATATTTATCTAATCCGGTTAATTCCATCCCTAACTCTACAGCAACTCGCATTTTTGATGTAACTATTCCCATATTGATTCCTGCTTGTTGCAGTTGCTCAATTGTCTCAATCACATAGGGAAACAATTTAATATATTTTTCATGCAATTCATGATTATGTTTCCGATATGTTTTGATCATTTCTTGTTCATATCCGGGATTTATTTTTGAAAATGTTTCAATTAATGGCGGTCCATTAAAAGCCGCTATTTCTTCTCTCGTAAATGAAAAATTATATTTTGCAAATGTATGTTCAAATGACTTAACAATTAATTCATGGGAATCTAAGATTGTTCCGTCTAAATCAAATAACACTGTACGAATACTCATAAATGATGATGTCCTTCCTTATGTAGTACTTTTTCAATGATGCATAGTTACGACTTATTATTTGATGTGTCATATCTAGGCACTTGTTTGGACAAGCGACGATAAATAATTAAAGCGACTGAACCAACAATTAATAAGATCGATAATAATTGAGCTGTGCGAATATCACCAAATACATATAAACTATCCGTACGCATCCCTTCAATAAAGAAACGACCAATTGAATATGTTATGACATATGTTAAAAACACTTCTCCACGCAATGGGTTAAAGCGTCGTAAAACAAGTAATAGAATTAATACGAGGATATTCCAAACGGATTCATATAAAAATGTAGGATGATGCATCACACCATCGATACACATTTGGTTCATGATAAAATCAGGTAAATATTGATGAAAATTCTGATAAGTTGTCTCAGAAATTACACCGCCATATGCTTCCTGATTCATAAAATTTCCCCATCGTCCAATCGCTTGACCCAATATTAAACCAGGGGCAGCAATATCAGCAATTTGCCAAAATGGTACTTTTTTTACACGAGCAAAAATAATCGCAGTTAACACTGAGCCAATCAACGCACCATGAATGGCGATACCACCGTGCCAAACAGCAAATATTTCTGTCCATGGACCATCTTTATAACGATCCCATTCAAAAATGACGTAATAAGCTCGTGCAAAAATAATGGCTACTGGGATCGCAAAAACAATTAAATCAACCATTAAATCTTTCTGCAATCCCTGGCGATCAGATTCTTTAGAAGCAATTAGTAGACCTAATAAGGCACCAACCGCAATGATTACCCCATACCAGTAAATGGGAATAGATCCGATCCGAAAAAATATTGGATCAAGTGATGAGGTAGAACAAGTCACAACGATTCTCTCCTATCTATAAATTTTCCTCTGAATTATTAATTACTTCTGCAAGTCGCTCGGTAAATTCTTCTGCTGCATTAAAGCCCATTCGCTTCAGTCGGAAATTCATGGCAGCTACTTCGATAATCACTGCTAAGTTTCTTCCCGGTCGAATGGGAATCGTAGCTTTTGGTATTTCTACATCCATTATCTTCAAGGTCTTTTCTTCTAAACCAACCCGATCATATTCTCGTTTATCGTCCCATAATTCAAGGTTAATGACCATTGATATCTTTTTCTGATTAATAACAGAGCCAGCACCAAATAATGCCATCACATCAATGATCCCAAGACCTCTTATTTCTAATAAATGTTTGATTAATGGGGGTGAACTCCCAATTAAACTATCATAGTCTTCTTGACGGATTTCGACACTATCATCGGCAACTAAACGATGTCCCCGTTTTACTAATTCTAGGGCTGTTTCACTCTTGCCGATACCACTTTTACCTCTGATTAATACACCAACGCCATATATATCTACAAGCACACCGTGGATCGCAGTAAAAGGAGCAAATTTCGCCTCCAAATAGCTTGTCAGTCGACTAATCACACGGGTTGTCTTATGGGGCGATTGAAGAATGGGTACCCCTGCTTCATTTGCCACATCTATCATTATTTGTGGAATATCCATATTTCTAGAAATTACAATACCTGGAGTAATATCAGTACAAAGATTTTCCATCCGCTGACGTTGTTCAGCTTCACTTAATGACAGAAAATACGCCATTTCAGTTCTGCCAATCATTTGCAGGCGCTCTTTCGGATAAAAATTAAAATAACCGGTCATTTCTAATCCTGGCCGTGAAATATCACTTGTAATAATTTCCCTATGTACCCCTTCTTGTCCGGCAACCAAATTGAGGTCGAAGTTTTCTAATAGATCTTTTGTCCGAACGGTAGACATGCTTGATCCCTCCATTAGAGTACTTACAGATACCTTTTAATTGTACCATATTTTTCTTGATGACTAGATGCAGACTATTATATATCTCTTGAATATTCATAGCCCATGTTTTCATACATGGTAAACTTCAAACCTCGTCTACTTAGTCTATCATGTTTTTACAATCCGATTTAGCAACGCATTAATAATCGAAATCGCAACTGAAGCAATAATCGCTGTTCCAAAACCGTCGATTTCAAAGGACTGATCCATGATCCCTTGGGCAATCATTAATGTAATGGCATTGATGACAAACATGAATAAACCAAGGGTTAGAAAGGATATCGGTAAGGTGAAGAATACTAAAATTGGTCGGACGACGAAATTTAAAATGGCTAAAATAATGCTGGCCATCACCGCCGTTCCAAAGCCATCAATATGAAAGGAATCAAAGATATACGATACAATCATTAATGTAATGGCATTTAATAGAATCGAAACGAACCAACGAATCACCATTTAGCGTACCTCCCATTCATGGGGAATAATAATACTTGCTATAATATAAGCAAAAATTAACGTACCTGCACTTAAAAACAATCCTACAACATAGGCTAAACGGACAATTGTTGGATCGATATTAAAGTAATGGCCAAGTCCGCCTAAAACTCCCGATATCATGCGATCATCTTTCGATCGATATAATCGTTTCATCACATTACCCTCCTTCTATTCAGGAACGCCAACAAACGTTCCTTGCATCATCTCATCTTACAAAAACTTTCCATCTTTATTATACACTCATTACCCTTGTTTCTAAATAGAAAGTTTTATTCGTAACCGTTCATTTTAGTCATGATATTCCCAAATATAAAATTGTTCCAAGCCTAGTCTTCGTTTTAAATTTTCTTTATCCTCTTTTGCTAATTGTAAATGACCATTTATCTCTTTCAACATCCCCTCTGCCTGAGATCTATGGGTTAAAATAGCTTCCATTTTTTGATCAAATATATCTCTGACATCATGGATAACATCGGGTTTACCCAATTCTTCTTGATAATTCGTCGAAATGGCTTGGGCCCATACTGTTGGTCGTTCTTCAGGATCCATTAACCGTACCGCTTCAATGGCAGCGGCGCCGATAGCATCATGGTCAGGGTGAACAGCATAACCTGGGTAATGGGTAATCACTAAACTTGGTTTAATTTTATTCAATATTTCTTTAATATGTTCAGCGACTTCCTGTCGATCCTCAAATTCAAGGGTCTTGTCTTGGTAGCCTAGTAAGTGAATATCCATATCTAACAATTTTCCAACTGCAGCCAATTCCTGTTTACGAATCATTGGTAACGTCTCGCGATTCGCAAATATTTGTTTTCCCATATTTCGACCCATCTCACCAAGGGTGCCACATAAAAAAGTAACCGGGATATTCTGTTGGCGAAACTTAATAATTGATCCTGCTGTACCGAATGATTCATCATCCGGGTGGGGGAAAATAATGACGACATGTTTTTCCAACTTAATCACCTTCCTCGATTTTTATAATGTGTTTCCTTGATGGGCAAACGGTCGTTCACTTATTTGTAGAGCAACGGCTAATCTTCCTTCTTGGTCATGTCCTGCTAGCAATAGCTGATCATTCTCATGAATCGTCCAATGTGTGAGTCCTTCGGCGTAAATCCAACCCAACTCCATTTTCAAACCAACACGAAAGGAAGTGCCATCCCCGATAATTTTCGCTTGGGTATAACGAACTTTTGCATTTCTTATATAGGCGCCAACATTAATCCCTTTGTTGTCAAAGTGACTAGCATAAGCACCATTCGTTGTTTCTAAATGAAGATAAACTGATTGATCCTTTAACATATCTAACCATTTTTGTACCTTTTGGACTTCAATTCGTTCCATCATCTTCCTCCCCTATCGATGATATTCCCACTTATATGTTCAAATGTTGATACTACTCAAAGAAATAGCAGTAAGCCCAAAAAGAGCTTACTATGCTATTTCACACTTTCTTTTTGGGCTATCATTTTCTTTATACGTTCACGATCACGTTGTAAAATTTGTTTTAAATATTGACCAGTATATGAATCTTTATGGTCAGCGACGACTTCAGGTGGTCCGGTTACGAGGACTTCCCCACCTCCGTCACCACCTTCTGGTCCAAGATCAATGATATAGTCTGCTGTTTTAATAACGTCTAGATTATGTTCAATAACGACGACTGTGTCCCCATTTTCCACAAGGCGTTGCAAGACCTCGAGGAGTTTTTTAATATCTTCTGCATGTAACCCTGTAGTCGGTTCATCTAAAATGTATAACGTTTTACCGTTAGAACGCTTATGGAGTTCACTCGCTAGCTTAACTCGCTGAGCTTCCCCACCAGATAACGTTGTTGCCGGTTGACCAAGTTTAATGTAACCTAAGCCAACGTCAGCGATCGTTTGTAATTTACGTTTTAGTTTCGGAATGTTTTTGAAAAAGTCTAAAGCTTCTTCAATCGTCATATCAAGAATATCAGCGATATTTTTTCCTTTATAAGTGACTTCTAATGTTTCTCGGTTGTATCGTTTCCCATGACATACTTCACATGGTACGTAAACATCAGGTAAAAAGTGCATTTCGATGGTAATAATGCCATCACCACGGCATGCTTCACAACGGCCACCTTTAACATTAAAACTAAAGCGCCCTTTCTTATACCCTCTTACTTTAGCTTCGTTTGTCTGGGCAAACACATCACGAACATCATCAAACACACTCGTATAAGTAGCTGGGTTTGATCTAGGTGTTCTACCAATCGGCGACTGATCGATAGCAATGATTTTTTCAATATGTTCCAGTCCTTTAATTTCCTTATGCTTACCTGGTCGATATCGTCCCCGATAAATCTCTTTCGCTACACCTTGGTATAAGATATTGTTTACAAGTGTGCTTTTTCCTGATCCAGATACCCCTGTTACAACGGTAAATAATCCGATTGGGAACTGAACATCAATATTTTTTAAATTATTTTCTGCAGCACCAATAATTTCGAGAAAACGTCCGTCAGGTTGTCTGCGCTCTGCGGGCAAGGGCACAAATTTTTTCCCAGATAAATATTGGCCAGTTAGTGATTGTTTATTTTTCATCACTTCTTCAGGTGGCCCACTAGCAACTATTTGTCCACCATGGGCACCAGCTCGAGGACCAATATCGACAATCCAATCAGCTGCCAACATCGTGTCTTCATCATGTTCCACAACAATCAATGTATTATCTAAATCTCGCATACTTTTTAACGTGTTAATTAAGCGATCATTATCACGTTGATGTAAACCAATTGACGGTTCATCAAGCACATATAAAACCCCTGTTAAAGCAGAACCAATTTGCGTTGCTAAGCGAATTCGTTGCGCCTCACCGCCTGAAAGGGTACCTGCTGATCGGGATAATGTTAAATATCCTAAGCCTACATTCTCAAGGAAACTTAATCTTGCACTGATTTCTTTAATAATCATATGAGCAATTTGCTGTTCTTTCTCCGTTAACGTGAGGTTGTTCATAAACTGCTGGGCTTCAGCAATAGAAAAATTAGTCACTTCACCAATATGCAAACCATTTATTTTAACCGATAGGGCTTCTTCATTGAGTCGATAACCTTGACATGATGGACAGTCTTTTTGAGCCATATAGTTGCTTAAAGTCTCTCTAGTATATTCTGAGCTTGTCTCGTGATAACGACGGGCAATATTATTAACGACACCTTCAAAAGGAATCATCTGATCCCGTTCCCTGCCAAAATCATTAACATAATGGAAACGGATTTTTGTATTGCCGCTTCCATACAAAATTTTGTCCATCTGATGTTTAGGGATGTCTTTTACCGGAATATCCATATCAATGCCAAAATGGTCACAAGCACTTTTTAAGAGTTGTGGATAATATTGCGAACTTATCGGCTTCCAAGCTACGATGGCATGTTCATTTAATGATTTATTCCAATCAGGGATGACTAAGTCTAGGTCTACTTCTAAGTGAGTGCCTAAACCATCACAAGTTGCACAGGCACCATATGGCGCATTAAAGGAAAATAATCGTGGTTCAAGTTCGCTAATGGAAAAACCACAAATCGGACAGGCGTGATTTTCACTAAAGACAAGTTCCTCTTCGCCAATCACATCGACAATTATTCTACCATTGCCAAGGGGCAAAGCCGTTTCAATTGAATCACTTAATCTACTTTCAATGTCTTCACGAATAATAATCCGATCAACAACGACTTCGATCGAATGTTTTTTATTCTTATCTAGTTGTATATCATCGGTCACTTCACGCATTTCCCCATTGACGCGGATACGGACAAACCCTTGTTTTTTGAGATCTTCTAAGATTTGTATATGCTCACCTTTTCGGCCAGAAACAACAGGAGCTAAGATTTGCAACCGTGTCCTTTCTGGATATTCTAAAATCCGATCAACCATCTGTTCAACTGTTTGTGAACTAATTTCAATCCCGTGTTTCGGACAAGTTGGTCGGCCAATCCGCGCAAATAATAACCGAAAATAATCAGCAATTTCTGTAATTGTCGCTACCGTTGAACGGGGATTGTTGCTCGTTGTCTTCTGATCGATTGATATTGCTGGTGATAAGCCTTCAATTAAATCGACATCAGGCTTATCCATTTGTCCTAAGAACTGTCGTGCATAGGCAGACAGTGACTCTACATAACGCCGTTGTCCCTCAGCATAAATCGTATCAAAAGCAAGGGATGATTTTCCTGAACCGGACAAACCGGTAATAACTACAAGTTTATTTTTAGGAATATCGATATCAACATTTTTTAAATTATGTTCCCGTGCACCTTTTATCCTAATTGCTTTATTAGGCATAAACGCCTCATCCTTCCACTTTGTTCTTACCATTCAGCTTTTAATTCGAAAATAATATCACGAAGTTCGGTTGCCCGTTCAAAATCAAGGGCTTTAGCCGCTTCCCTCATTTCCGCCTCTAATTGTTCAATCGCTTTTTCTTGTTCTTCCCTTGGTAATTTAGCAATTTCGGTCACTTTGTTCGTTTCGTATACTTCTTCGTCATCAGCTACAATGGTTGCTCGAATGACATCGCGAATTTCTTTTTGAATCGTTTTAGGGGTAATATTATGTTTTTTATTGTATGCTTCTTGGATGGAGCGACGTCGATTCGTTTCATCAATGGCTATTTTCATCGACTCTGTCGTCACATCAGCATACATGATGACTTGTCCGTTTTCATTACGGGCAGCCCGTCCCATCGTTTGAATAAGGGATCGTTCAGAGCGAAGGAATCCTTCTTTATCAGCATCTAATATGGCTACGAGTGACACTTCAGGAATATCTAAGCCTTCCCGTAATAAATTAATCCCGACAAGAACATCATATTTACCTATTCGCAAATCACGTATAATTTCAATTCGTTCCAATGTATCAATCTCTGAGTGCAAATAGGCTACTTTCATGTCTAGTTCTTTCAAGTAATCTGTTAAATCCTCTGCCATTTTTTTCGTCAAGGTCGTAACAAGTACCCGTTCATTTCGCGCTGTTCGGATATTAATCTCTCCGATTAGATCATCAATTTGCCCTTCGGTTGGACGTACGTCTACCTTTGGATCGAGCAACCCTGTCGGACGAATAATTTGTTCGACCATTTCCGGACAATGTTCCAATTCATATGGTCCAGGTGTTGCGGAAATAAAGACAAATTGATGGGCTTTTTGTTCAAACTCTTCAAATGTTAATGGACGGTTATCTAACGCTGATGGCAGTCGAAAACCATGGTCAACAAGCATTTGTTTCCGTGCCCGATCACCATTATACATCCCCCGGATTTGCGGTAATGTTGCATGGGACTCATCGACAACTATTAAAAAATCATCAGGAAAATAATCGAGTAAGGTGTATGGTGTTGAACCTGGCTCCCTGAGAGCCAAATGGCGAGAATAGTTTTCGATACCTGAACAAAAGCCCATTTCTTTTAGCATCTCCAGATCATAATTTGTTCGTTGTTCTAATCGTTGAGCTTCTAGAAGTTTATCTTCTGCCCGTAACTCTTTTAGGCGTTCTTCTAATTCTACTTTAATATTTTCTATAGCAATTTTCAGTTTTTCTTCACGTGTTACGTAGTGGGAAGCAGGAAAAATAGCCACATGTTCACGATCACCAATGATTTCACCAGTTAGGGCATCAACTTCACGAATCCGATCGATTTCATCACCAAAAAATTCGATGCGGATACAATGTTCTTCCCTGGAAGCTGGGATAACTTCTACAGAATCCCCACGCACACGAAAAGTACCCCGTTGAAAATCAATATCATTCCGAGCATATTGGTTTTTTACCAATTCGCGTAATAAATCATCACGATCAATCTGCATGCCTACTCTAAGTGAAATCATATGATCGCGATATTCTTCCGGCGAACCAAGGCCGTATATACATGAAACACTTGCCACGATAATCACATCACGTCGTTCAAACAGCGCTGATGTAGCCGAGTGACGTAATTTATCGATTTCATCGTTAATACTAGCATCTTTTTCAATATACGTATCAGTAGACGGAACATAGGCTTCCGGCTGATAATAATCATAAAAACTTACAAAATACTCAACTGCATTGTTAGGAAAATATTCTTTAAACTCGCTGTATAATTGTCCAGCAAGTGTTTTATTATGCGCTATGACCAGTGTTGGACGGTTCACTTCAGCAATGACATTAGAAATAGTAAAGGTTTTTCCCGTTCCAGTAGCACCTAATAATGTTTGATGCTGTTTACCTGCCTTTAATCCTTCGACGAGTTGTTTAATTGCTTTTGGTTGATCACCTTGTGGTTGATAATCAGCTACAAGATCAAACTTGTTGTTCACAACACAAGCCCCCTCACGCATCATTTATTATCTAGTTTATCATACAAAAAAGAGCTAACGAAAACTATTTTCCTTTCAATATGACCTATTGAATCCATAGTATATCTTAACATATGACCGAACGAACATTCGATCGTTTTGCTTATTATTTAAATATAGACAAATGGGGGCTATTTTTAATCGCTAAATATCATCTTTTTTCTGCACTAAATTAACCTTTTTTGAAAACTATTAATTAAGAATCTCTTCAATAATTAACTGTAGCGGTCGTTTATCAAGGTGCTGATGATATCGATATACTCTGCTTTCATACCGCTTCTGGATCGATTCATTTTGAAAAAAATGTAATAATTGCTTTTCCAAATTGGTTTCCTTGTTATCCAGGGGAATGGCCAAGCCCAATCGCTTCAGTTGATATTCATTTATCCGCTCTTGTCCCGGTAATGGATCAATCATAAAGATTGGTTTCTTTTTCATCAAACACTCACTAACTGTAACGCCTCCAGGTTTAGTAATGACACCATCAACCTCATTGTATAATTCATTCATCCGTGTTTTACTGTGAATATAGGGAAGTGGTGTAATTGATGATAGATTCATTCCTTTGAGTCGGTTATACAAAACTTTATTTTTTCCACAAAGTATATAATAATGGAACGTTTTCGAGTCCTTGGCAGCAGTTAATATTTTTTCAACTGCTCCAATCCCAAGATTGCCACCGCTTACTAATAGCGATCGTTGGTTGGTATTCCTGTGAACACGGTCATGATTCGTAAAAATACGATCCACCGGGATTCCCGTCAAATAGATCCGGTCCGCTGGAACACCTTGTTCGATTAAATAATCCTTTACTGTTAGGGAAGGAACAAAATGGTAATCAATGCCTGCTTTCCCCCACACTGAATTAACAAAAAAATCGGTGTACACATTGACGGTAGTTGATTCTAGCATCTGCTTTTCTTTTAATTGACTGGCTATATTCGAAGGTAGAGAATGAGTAAAAAATAATATATTTGGTTTTTTATCAGCGAGGAGTTTTTTAAAGTAAGTATGGAAGAGGGTCTCATACAAAATATGACGCTGGTTCGATTTTTGATAACTCATTTGAACGTAAAGCCGATGATACATCGAAGGTAAAAATTTAATCCATGCTAAGTATGTAGCGACAATCAGTTTTTCCAGATTCCCATAGCTATAAGAGAGGATGTCAATTTTGTGGCAGTCTATATGGCCAGGACATTTCTCAAGTTCATTCATTAATGTATTGGCAACATGTTGATGGCCTGAAGCCATTCTCATAAACGGCATAATTAAACTTGTCTGTGTTCGTGCTTGACTCACACTCTTTCATCCCTTCATTTACCAATGCAAGTAGTTAGACACCATGTTATAATCCTCGTTGGGGAGGGAAGATAAATGTTTTTCATGATTATTTTTATTATATTAGCATTCAGTTGGCTCATATATCGTGCTTACAACAATACGAAAGATATTCAAATCAATAAAATCCAAATCGAATCACCTGTTTCTTCGTCAACACACCAACCGTTTACTATCCTTCATCTTTCTGATCTCCACGTAGAAAATATTTCTTTAACACCCGAACAATTAGAAAAACAAATTCGTAAAGAATCCTTTGATTTAATTGCTTTAACCGGAGATTTTTTGGATCGTAGACGTAGCATTCCAAAACTGGCAAACTACTTGAAAATTTTAAATAAATATCAACCCAGATATGGGATCTATGCTGTATTAGGTAATCATGATTATGTGTTAAAAGGCAAACATCTACAAAACCTTATCGATGTTTTAACCGAGCACAATTGTCACGTTTTACAAAATGAGCATAGAACAATTGACGTACAGGGTAAAACTGTGAATATCATTGGCATCGATGATGATAGTACCAATCGAAGCGATGTAGCCAAGGCTTTTCACAATGTGCCATCTGGTACAAATATTGTGTTAACTCATGATCCGACTATTGTACTTGACATGGATGATTATCATTTTGATTATTTAATGGCGGGTCATTTTCACGGAGGGCAAATTTGTTATCCTAAAGCCTTTCATCTCGTTAAAATGGGAAAACTTGCCCGAAAAAATATCATTAAAGGATTACACACCTATCAAAGGAAACCCTTTTATATTAGCGAGGGATTAGGCCAGACTGGTGTAAATATAAGAATTGGTAGTCGGCCTGAAATTACTTTTCATCAATTTGTTTGAGTCAAAGATATTTGCTAAATAATTGTTCC
>CALAMD010000009.1 GCA_937925695.1 uncultured Bacillaceae bacterium
ATGCTACTTTATTTTTAGGGGAGGGGTAGTAGTTTATGATTTGGCAATTAATTGTCTTTTTAATCTTGTTATTTATCGTAACAATGGCTATTACGCTCTATGTGTTTTTTCAAGAAGAGAAGAAAATGAAACAATATGAAGCAGAGGGAGACACGGTTGAGAATGAGTTAAGAAGGTCCCATGAGTATGAAGCAACCTCGATCAAATACCACATTCCGATTCAAATTTGGATTTATTCAATTACATTTATCATTATCTTTATTGCTTTTTTAATTTACTTATAGGAAATTAATCAGCTATTCTAGTTTCAAACACATGATTATCAGCCATTTATCTCATACTATTTTTAGGAGGTAAATGGATGAAAAAAATTATAGCAACAGTTCTCCTAATGTATCCTTTTCTTCTTGACAACAAAATGGAACCGTTAACCATCATAGATCAGGACCAGGTTGTTGCAATCATTGAGCGCGATGAGTTAAGAATGGATCTTTTCTATCCGCCGTTTTTAAATGAATTAAAGCTCCAATCCATATATGAACAACTGTATGAGGTCATTTATAAAGAACCTGTAAATGCTAGATTTGATCAACATGGTCAGATCATAAAAGAACGTTCAGGCATAACATTACATCGAGCAAAATTATATATGGCGTTGTTGCAATATTACTTTGAAAACGAACCAACAACGATTAGAGTTCCGAAAATGGTCATTTATCCACGGGTTGATAGTGAATTATTGGTTAAAATTAGCGAGAAAAAATTAAATGAATACACTACCTTTTATCGAGAAAGTAATCGGGAACGATCCCATAATATTTTTCTGTCTACTGAGGCGATTAATAATCATGTCATTTTTCCAGGGGAAACTTTTTCATTTAACGAAGTAGTTGGTGAAAGAACAAAGGAAAGAGGCTATCTGAAAGCCCCAGTCATTGTTAAAGGAGAGTTTGCCGAAGATATCGGGGGCGGAATTTGTCAAGTATCCTCAACATTATATAATGCTGTTGATCTGCAACAATACATTGAAATTGTAGAAAGATATTCTCATAGTCGGACAGTACCCTATGTACCACCAGGACGAGATGCAACCGTTAGTTGGTGGGGACCTGATTTTGTGTTTAAAAATAACCATCACCATCCGATTTTAATTCGGGCGACCGCTAAGCATGGGGCTGTCTCTATACAAATTTATTCGGCTGAAGATTGACGTTGAGAGTTCATAAGTTTGCGAACAACTCGCCCTTCATGTATAATGACTGTGACAAAAAAAGTGAATGTAAAAGCCTACAGGGGGAGCCATTTGGCTGAGAGTGAACATGTGATGTTCAGACCCTTTGAACCTGTTAGTTAATACTAGCGTAGGGATGGTGGCTTTTTTGATGGTTAAAAGTAATGTGAGTGGAGAATCCATCAGGAAGCTTCCCCTTGGCATTACTTTTTTTGTTGCACACGAAAAGGTATTTTCTTTATCGTGTTGTAAAACAAAAGCTTGACAAACAAAGATTAAATTAGCATGTCAAGTAAAGGAATAACTACTTGATGGGGGAGTTGTTAAGATGCGTTCGAAACAAATGTTATTTTTAATCGAAGTCGCAATATTCACAGCATTGGCGATGATTTTAGATATTGTACCATTCTTAAAATTTAAAATTTGGCCAGCAGGTGGATCGATTTCTTTTGCCATGATCCCAATCTTTATTGTTGCCTTTCGTTGGGGGATAAAAGGCGGACTCTTATCAGGATTGCTTTGGGGTATTTTACAAGCAATTTTTGGTGGTTATATTATCCATTTCTGGCAAGGAGTCATTGATTATGGCGTAGCGTTTACTGTACTCGGTTTTGCTGGTCTCTTTGCTACGACAGTCAAACAAGCGGTAAAGAATGATGAACTAAAGAAAAGTTTTACTTATATCATGTTCGGTGTATTACTTGGTTCAGCCTTGCGTTTTGTTGCCCACTTTGCTGCCGGTGTGATCTTCTTTGCTGACAGTGCCCCAGAGGGACAACCTGCATGGCTATATTCGATAATCTATAATAGTTCATATATGGTACCATCATTTATTCTATGTACTGTGCTTATCTATTTGTTATTTACGAAACAACCGAGAACGTTATTGCAAACGGCTTAAATTTTTTCTCCACTCACAAACAATGGGCAACAATTAGTTGCCCATTTTTTTCAATGATCTATTAATAGCTAAGGATGTGATATGCTTGCAAGCTTTTGTATACGACAAGGGGCAGTTAACCATAAAAGAGATGCCCGATCCCGAGATTACCGAAGATCATGAAGTTATTGTTGCTCTCAAATATGCTGGTTTAAATCGACGAGATCTTTATATTCCCGATCGTGTTGGCCCGAATAAAGAAGCACTTATATTAGGATCTGATGGAGCAGGCATTGTCGAAGCAGTCGGATCTAAGGTGACCAATGTTTCAGTTGGTGATGAGGTAATCATTAATCCATCATTACGGTGGTATCAAAATAGTGCTGCACCACCTGCTGGTTTCGAAGTATTAGGTATGCCCGATCACGGTACATTAGCGGAGAAAATAGTTATTTCCGCTGAACAACTCGAGAAAAAACCAGCCTATTTAACCTGGGAAGAATCCGGTGTATTAGCTTTAGCTGCTTTGACAGCCTACCGAGCACTTGTGACAAAAGGAAATTTACAAAAAGGTGAGACGGTATTCATTCCTGGCGCAGGTAGTGGTGTCGCTACGTATTTAATTCCTTTTGCGAAAAAAATTGGTGCGAAAGTGATTGTTACCTCTAGAAGTGAAATGAAACAAAAGGCAGCTTTGGAACTTGGTGCTGATCTAGCAATAGCTACTCAAAGTGACTGGATGGATGAATTAGCCAGTGAACAAATTGATCTTGTTATCGAAAGTGTGGGTAGAGCAACATTTAACCGCTCGTTAAATGTTTTAAAACCAGGCGGAAGGATTGTTGTATTTGGCGCGACAACAGAAGATGTAGTTGATTTAAATTTACGTGATTTCTTCTATGGACAATATCAATTGTTCGGCTCAACAATGGGTAGTAGGGAAGAATTACGGGATATGTTAGCATTCATGGAACAACATCAACTTCGGCCAAAGATCGATTCCGTTTATCACTTTACTGATACAATGGACGCCCTTAATTATCTTCAGGAAAATCAGCAGTTTGGAAAGATAGCCATTGCTATTAATCCATAGCAATGAAAACAACCAACTTAATTAAACCATAAGTTGGTTGTTTTTACGTAATAAATAATAGAGGGACAGCGAATGGATCCAATTTACCGATAGGTTCTTAAGATCTTTTTCAGTAACAATCCAACGAAGACACCACTAATCATACCAATGATGGGTAAAAATACGGGTCCGATTAACAATCCCTGAATGGTAAGGATAGGTGAATATATGACACCAATGGTGCCTAAATAGGCAGCAAAAACAAATGGCAAAAACGTAAACGGTTGGACCTGTTCGCCGGCATCCCGATAGGCATCCCAAATGGCAAATAAGTACAGACAAGGATAAAACATCACCCATAAGTAATCAGCTGAAGCAACCGCTTTATCCATTTCCCCTAAGAAACTATACATGATAATCGCATTGATTTTTCCTTTGACATTAACGATAAACTCAAGGGCAACAAACAATAGGCCTTTAAGGTATTTTCTGTTTAAGAGTTGGCCAAATCCAGGTAACGCTATACTCCAAAAGAGGACTTCTAATTGTTTAGCATTAGCTTTTACATCCTTATGAACACTCATATTCTTCGTCTACTTTGCTAATTTTTTTCTATTTGCGGCCAATGGGGGTTGTTCCATCCATCCATTTTTGATGAGCAGCTCTGCTCCGTCATCAGCATATTGAGCCACTTCAGCAAGTAATCTAGTATAATGAACACCTAAATCTCTTCTTTCACTCATAGCTATAGCCATACCGTAACTACTAATACCAGAAGCAATGAGAGAAGTGATTAATTGTAACATTAAGCGATCTGAGAATGGCGATGTCGTTGAATCAGTTACTTCTGATGTCCATAATTTAGCGGCAGTTGGTAAATCATCTTTATGCAAAATCGCACTAAACACTTCTAATTGTTTAAGAGCAAGATCTCGTCCTCGTTCAAAAAACCTTTTTACTTCCTTTGCTTGAGCGACTTGACTAAATCCAGTTATCGCTGCATGACCAATTCCATTTCTTTTTGCATTTAATACGAGATGGGATATTTCCATGGCTAATAAAGGTCGTTTATCTCCTAACCACCCAGCTAAAAAACTTTCTTTCGTAATAAATTCATTACTTTTTGGGATGGGAATCCTTGGAGGTGCAATGAATATACCTTGTTCCATAGAATGTTGCTTAACTTTTTCTATTAATGACATACTATCTAGAATATTCGATTTAAAATAGGATTTGGTATCGGGCCTGATGCTTTCTACATAGGCTAATTGATAACTTGTTAATTCCAACATGAGTATTTCCAATAGAAACTCTAGATAAAGTGCATCAGAAAACAGCCGGGGCGCATCTAAATTAACATCACCCTTTGTAAATCCTTGAGGAATCGGATGGTTTTCTTTGGAAAAAAGATCTTTAATCGTTTCAGTACGTTTAACCGTAAAATTATACCCTTCTTCTAATAATTCTTTCGTTTGTTCATCCTCGACATGTTGTAAAAATGCCATAATGGCATATTTTGCCATTGACTCGTATGAATAGGAAATCCACAAATAGCTCAGTTCACTACTTGAAAAATTACTAAGTTGTTTCTGCTCCTTCATTGATAATTTGTCCTCCTTATACTATTTTTCTTATGATGCCATGATATAAGTTCTTTATACTCCACCGTTAAGAAGAAATTAAATTGTATAAATATATCTATTTTGGGAAAAAGAAACAGTATAGAGAATGAATAGAAGTGGGAGGACAATATGGTCCGTTCAATTATGAATCGTCGGAAACGTAAAAAAAATAGTCAACCTCAACAACACAAATATCCTCAAAATCTTAGTAAACAGCTTACATCTAATGTTAATAACTTAAAACAGATACTCGGTGAACCTCATGATCTCAAAATCAGGCAGTTAAAACTTGGTGAAGGTAATATCACATGTGCGATTACATATATTGATGGACTTGTTGATTCCAAAACAGTTCAAGTAAGTATTCTTGCAAACTTAGAAAATGCCAAGCAACTTCCGACAGAAGGAAAGGAACTGTTTCAGCATATATACAATAAATTGTTATCTGTTATTCACGTTGAAAAAGGAAAAACGCTGGATGAAATCACACTACCATTGTTATCAGGTAGTACGTTACTCTATATTGATGGGGTAGAAACAGCGCTAATCGTGGATACAAGTGGCGGGGAAATGCGTTCAATCGAAGAACCGGTTACTGAAACATTAATTCGTGGTCCTCGTGAAGGATTTATCGAAAACTTACAGACTAATTTAGCGATTATTCGTCGTCATATAAAGGATCCAAATTTACGATTTAAAACCCATCAAACCGGAAGAAGAAGTAAAAAGAATCTTGTTGTTGCCTATGTAGATGGGATCGTTAATCCAGCCCTTGTCAAAGAAGTTGAGCGTCGTTTACAAAGTATAGATATAGATATCGTTTTAGAATCTGGTTATGTTGAAGGATGGATAGAAGATAGTTTTCTGTCACCTTTTCCACAAATTATGAATTCTGAACGTCCAGATAAAGTAGTTGCTGCGTTGATGCAAGGAAAAGTGGCCATTTTACTTGAGGGGACACCCTTTGCTTTACTTATGCCAATAAACTTTTCCAATATATTGCAGTCAGCTGAAGATCGTTATGAACGATGGATCATTGGAACTTTATTAAGAGGATTACGATACTTTGCCGCATTTCTCTCAATATTTTTGCCGGCATTATATGTATCACTCTTAACTTTGCAACCTGGCATGCTTCCTTCCATGCTAGCCTTTTCAATCGCAGCTTCACGAGAAGGAGTTCCGTTTCCACCTCTTATTGAGGCTTTTATGATGCTGTTTACAATGGAGCTATTGCAAGAAGCGGGGGCTAGATTACCCCAAACAATTGGCCAAACAATTGGGATTGTTGGGGGCCTTGTCATTGGCGAAGCTGCCGTTCAGGCAGGTATAGTTAGCCCGATCATGGTGATCATTGTAGCCTTAACAGCCATTTCAAACTTTGCCATCCCTGCATATAGCATAGCGATTTCTTTTCGTATCATTCGTTTTGGCTTTCTTTTTGCATCAGGTATCTTTGGGCTATATGGGATTATTTTAGCTTACATTATGGTTAATATTCATTTTGTCAATTTGAAAAGTTTTGGTGTCCCTTATTCGACACCTTTTGCACCCTTTTTCAAAAGAGATTTTCATGATGTGATCGTTAGATCTCCGATTCATCAAATTAAAGATCGACCTGAGTATCTACAACCACAAGACACCGTATCGATGGATAATCAAGGAGAGAAAAAATGAATCCTTTTCCATATAGTGATGAAGCGATCAGTGAAAATGAATTAATGTTTGCCATACCATCAACCATTATGGGGGTATCTATTCTATCGTTACCTCGTAAATTAGCCTTGGATACATTGTATAGTGATGGTTGGATTTCATTGTTGCTTGCAGGTGTTTTTTTTGCGATTTTAGCAGTGATTGGGACGAAAGTTGCCTCAAAATTTCCAAATCAATCGTATTTTTCATATGCGAGTACCTTAGTGACGAAACCAGTTGCGATTGGTATCGTCATAATTCAGATCATCCTATTTATTGGTCTATCCGCCTTTTCAATTCGTTCATTAGCTTACATTTCCCAACAATATTTATTTGAACATACCCCGATGGAGGTCATATCTTTATCATTCTTACTCGTTGTGGTTTATGCCGTTTCGGGATCTCGAGCAGGTTTATTTCGCTTAAATGTAATGTTTCTACCAATTATTTTGATTGTAACGATCATTATTGCAGTGTTTAATATTACTTGGATTGATCTAAAAAACTTTTTACCATTGTTTAAAACAGATATGAAAGGGTATATTAAAGGATTTCAAACGTCATTTGAAGTCTATATTGGTTATAGCATTGTACTTTTTTATGTAGGTCTTGTGAATAAACCTAAAAAGCTAACAAAAAAAGTTATCGTGGGAATGAGTATTCCAATTATAAGTTATATATTTATATTTTTCGTCACCATTGGGATCTATGGAAATATGGTCACAGCAAACATCGAATTACCATCCCTTGGGTTAGCGAAACGTGTTGATATACCAGGTGGAATATTTGAAAGAATTGATACTATTTTTTTCACAATATGGACGATGGCCATTTTTAATACGGCATCCATGCTATTAGATGTTGCTGTATTACTTATTACATCAATTTTTAAACAAATAAAAAAAAGAATTGTAACATTTATTTTAGCTCCGATTATTTATTATTTAGTCATGCTGCCCCAGGAAATACATCAAGTACAAACGGCGTCCATCTTGTTAAGTCAATTTATGGCATATTTTACGATGGTTTTAATTGTTAGTCTTTTTGTGATTGCATCCATACGAGGTGTAGGTAAAAATGAAAAAAAATCGTAATTGTTTCTTGGGAATTTGTTCCCTGTTATTGATATTAACTGGTTGTTGGGATGTCGTAAATATCGAAGATCGTGGGTTTATTATTGGTAATTCCATCGATTTGGTTGATAGTGCTAATAGCGATCAACCTGAATTATTAGTAACGAATCAAATAGTGATTGGATCTGGTATCCCTTCTGCTGCTAATGAAGGGGGCGATAAAAAAGCGTTTATTAATTTTAAGACAACCGGTAAAAGTATTTATAAGATGGAAGAAGAGATAGCTACCATATCTAACAATACCCCATTTTATGAACACTTAACAACGTTAATTGTTTCGGAAAAGGTAGCTGAAAAAGAACGTCTGTTCACTAATTTATTGGATACATATCTTCGTAATGTTAACTTAAGGAGAGGTATTCAAGTTGTTATTGCCAAAAACGAAGCGAATAAAGTATTGGAATATACAACACCGGATTTTCCTTTACCAGCCATGCACATCGAAGAAATGTTAGAAAGGGGAAGTAGGGAAACTGGATTGTTATCACCAACAACCCTAGGAGATATTGAAGAATATCAATTGAACAATAATAGCTATGTTTTACCTTATCTTGAGTTGAAGGATGTGTTATCTTATCAAGCAGGTGCTGTCTTTCATGGTCCAAAAGATAAGATGGTCGGTTTATTTAATATGGATGATATGTTGGCACTGTCCTTGTTTCGAGGCGAAAAAACGACGAAAATTATTGAGGCTCCCTTTAAAGACAATACTTTTACATTACAAATCAATCGCTTAAATAGTACGCTAAACGTTGATTCATCTGATATCAGTGCTATAAAAATCAATCTTACCCTTGAGGTTGAAGGCATTATTAAAGAAACATTTATGACTGAAGATCTGTCCAGTCAAAAAGTCGTCGAATCTGTTCAGGATGAGATGTCTAAGGAAATTAGTAAGAGAATTAAAGAAACATTTACAAAAGCCCAAAAAGAATTTGGTACTGATGTATTTAGGATTTGGCAAGAACTTGAAACGAAGCATTATGAAAAATGGCAGAAAATTAAAGATAACTGGGAAGAAGGAGAATATTATTTCAAAGACGCTCAACTTATCGTTGATGTGGTTACAGAAATATATTCAATTGGCGCCATCAACAGAACTAGGTAGGAGTTGGTTAAGGTGTTGCAAATTTTAAAAGAAAGTGTTACAGAACCGTTAAGAGTATTTTGTAATATTGCAGCCTTTGTGATCCCATATGGAATTTACAAAATCAATCAGCATCTTCATAAACGAAGTGATCCTCCGTGGAAGAAAGAGGAACAGGCAAATGCTAGTGATGGACAACCAAAAAGTCAATGATGGATTCAAAGGTGAAGGATGTAAAAAATAATGATTGTTATTTGGACTGACAGCGATGATAAAGCTACCTGATGATTTCAATTATTTTCCCATGGGCTCTTTAAAATCTAGTTGTTGTTCATTATATAAGTCAACCACTAATTGTCCTTCTTCATTCACTTGACCAATAAATACATTTTCGATGCAAATATTTCTTTTCATTAATTCGGTTTCGAGCCAATCTGGATTTAATCGTCGATTGGCAAGTGATTCTAACATGATTTTTCCGTCCATGATTACTGTTTGTGGTGGTTTTATAGACTCAACATTTAAACCAATCGTTTTTGCTGTGAGAGGCTGATATTCCTTTTTAAGAAAAATACTTAAGTTTCCAGAAGGCTCTAGTAAGGCATATTCGATATCACTCACAGTAAAAACATTTTTGCTTCTTAATTCTTCTAATAAGTCGTCGGCAGAATAACCTTCTTTTTTGAGATTATCTTCAATAATTTTTCCATTTTGGATAAACACAGTGCTTTTTCCTTGGATATAATCCCGAAATTTTTTGTTTTTTAATGACATCTTTTCAACTGCATATGGGATCATAAACCAGACAAACATCGCAATCATCCCATGAAAAATATTTAAAGTAGTGTCAAAAGAGTGGATGGCAACAATGCCACCTAAGACAATACCAGTAATATATTCAAAAATACTCAATCGAGATAGCTGTTTTTTACCAAGCCATCTTGTTAAGAAATAGAGGAGAATCAATAAGATCATAGACCTTATAATGACGATGATCCAATCGGGCATTGCTATTCACCTTCTTTATGAATGTTTCTAAGAAATAATCTCGATGATCAGCTAATAATTTATCCATATTATTAAGAGAGCAAAGCTGATAAGGGGTGCTTATCCTTTTGGTTTAAATAAGAGGGCACCAATCACCCCGAATATAATTGCTGCTGAGATACCTGCACTTGTTACTTCAAAAATACCTGTAATTACTCCAATTAAACCATGTTTTTCAGCTTCAGCCATTGCGCCATGGACAAGAGCATTTCCAAAACTCGTAATCGGAACAGTTGCCCCAGCACCCGCAAAATCAATTAACGGTTCATATAAGCCAAAGCCGTCTAATATGGCGCCAAAGATAACTAAAATAGTCAGGGTATGAGCTGGTGTTAATTTAAATACGTCAAACATGATTTGACCGATCACACAAATCAATCCACCAACGACGAATGCCCAGAAAAATATCAATTTACATCACTCCCTACTTCTATAGATACAGCATGGGCAATACAAGGGATTGTATCATTTTGCTGGATGCTTAAAGTAGAATGCAAAGCACCTGTTGAAACGACGAGCATTCGTTTGATGTCACCTTGTTGCATCAAATTTAATAAATGGCCATAGGTTACAATTGCACAACAGGCTGCACCACTAGCACCAGCATGTACAGGTTGATCATCTGTATAAATAAAATCACCACAATCTAACAATTGCTCTTCCTTTATGGCTAAACCTTCCTTATTTAACAGTTCGAAAGCTATTTCACGACCAATTGACCCTAAGTCACCTGTTACAATGAGGTCATAATACGAGGGATCGATTTGTCTTTCTTTAAAGTGAGTTTTAATCGTGTCAATGGCTGCTGGTACCATGGCACCGCCCATATTGTAGGGATCCGATAATCCCATGTCGATTACTTTTCCAATTGTTGCAGATGTAATCACTGGTCCCGTACCTTGTTTAGCAACAAGTGCACAACCAGCTCCTGTTACTGTCCATTGGGCTGTGGGTGGTTTTTGACTCCCATATTCGGTGGGAAAACGATACTGTCTTTCAGTGGCAGCATTATGACTAGAACTACCACTGAGAATATAGTTTGCCCCGTGTTGGTTAATAATCATAGCTGATAGAGCTAAACTTTCGGTTGTTGTTGCACAAGCGCTAAAAATACCAAGATAGGGAATGCCAAGGGTTTTGGCGGTAAAGGTTGTTGGTGTGATTTGATTGATTAAGTCACCACTGATAAAAAATTCAACTTGATTTTCTGACATATTCTGTTTTTGCAGCGCTATTTGACAAGCTTCTTCCATCATTTTTTGTTGGGCTTTTTCAAATGAATCTTGTTTTAGCCAAATATCTTCATGCAAAATGTCAAAATCCCGATAAATTGTACTTTGGGCTTCGAATGGACCGCCAACAGTACCAGTTGAAATAATGACTGGTTTTTGCTGAAACAACCAGGTTGATTTACCGACCAGCATTAAAAACCACCCCAAGTGATTAAAATTGTTTTAATTAAAGCAATAATAAAGGCGGAAAAAACCCCGTAAACAATAACGGGTCCAGCTAATTTCAGCATATTTGTACCAACTCCTAAAATAAACCCTTCAGTTCGGTGTTCAATTGCTGAAGAAATGACAGCGTTGGCAAAACCAGAAACAGGAACAGCTGTTCCTGCACCGGCAAATTGACCGAGCCGATCATAAATGCCAAACCCCGTTAATATCATGGTGATAAAAATAATCGTCGCTGACGTCGGATTACCTGCTGTCCTTTCGGTAAAGGGAAAAAAATAAATATATAAAGTGGCAATCACTTGTCCAATACAACAAATCGTTCCGCCGACAAGGAAGGCTTTGAGACAGTTAAGCAACACAGGTCTTTTCGTTTCTCGTTGTTGCTGAAATGCTTGGTATTCCTGGGCTTCTGGCGAAAGATTCTCTTTATTTGTCATGGGTAGTTCCCTCGCTCTCATGTTAGGTTTCTTCTTTAGCTAAATCCATCAATTCTTTTATTTTTTTTTCTAATTCGGTTTTTGATAATTGATTTTGTTGTAACGCTTGTTCTACTTGTTCCAATTCTAAAATTATTTTCTGATCAGTTGAGACAAATACTTCTAAATGAGGGAAGGTCTCTTTTAATTGTTTGACAAGCTCTTTCCGTTTCGTTTCTAATTCGAATCGTTTTAAATAGTCTATTTCAATGGTTATCATCATTTGATCATTCGTGTTAACAGCTTGGATCGCTGTGATGTCTTCAATGTTTTTTAAGTAATCCTTTGCTTCATTAGCATATGTTTGATCGATAGGGGACTGCGTTGAAAGCTTTGTCAAATCAACATCTAATGATTGATTCCCTCGATTGTCTGGTGTCGTTCTTGGTTCCTCTTGACAGCCGGAGAAGATGAGGAGACAAATGACAATAAAAAAACACCGCTTCATCCTGGTGGATTCCTCCTTTATTTAAGTAACAACCGTTATACTATACCTTTAGCGTTCGAACGAATGAAGGCAAATATACCTACTATTTTTTACCGGTGAATATGCATCAACAGTATTTCCCGGTGATTTAAGCAAAAAAAAACGACGCATTATTTTTCGATTTGAAAAATAATGTCTGTCGTTAGTCCTTCATCACTGTCTAAAATTTGGATACCTTCATCATTGAATTCAGGAATTCTTGGTGTTTGCACAGAAATTGTAGTATCGTCAATCCAAGTTAAGGATAAAATCGGTGATCTATAATGTAAAACATGACTATGTTCAGATTCATTCATGAGTGGAACGGTTTTCCATTGATCTAAACTGATAATCGTAACGTGTCCCATTGATAATGAGTTATCTTGATTCCGCCGAAATTTGATGGCAAGCAACGATTCGTCAGGTGAAAAAAATGCATCATCAAATTTAGCTAAGTCAGCTAAAAGGATCGATGAATGTTTTTCGTTTTCGTCAATCAATAAATATGAACAATGATTATTTTGACAAGCAAATTCGAGCAGGTAAATAGTTTGTTCTGACGTCTGAAGTGGAATTAAATTCAGTTGTTGAATGGCAATTGTTTTATTTTTGGCTAAACTTAAGTACTCTGCTAAAATTGGAATTTTGTTTAGGTTAAGTTGCACATTTTCATCTGCTAGAGAAATGATAATCTTTTGCTCATCTTCTTGTTCGTTTGCTTCTTCAACTGTTTCGTCAATAGTTGTATTGATCGGCTCATCTTTTTTGATAATCATTGGTTCTTCTGTCTCACATGCAACGATAAAAAGTAAAAAGATCATAAGCAACCATATCTTTTTCAACAAGGTCCTTCCAACTCTCCATCATGGTTATTTATGTCATATTATACAATAATTCTTTTTGATTTGTCGTATTTTCATGAATACGATCCAATAAGATGTACACATTTTTTAGAATTTTTGTTAGACTTTAGAAAACAATCATTTTTTGGATGTGATATGATGAAAACTTTCAAATTAAAATCCCTTATTATATGTTTTGAAAATGATGAACGGCTAGTACAACAATATATTCCAATTATCGACGGTCTTATCATCGACCGTGAAGATGATTTGCAACAATGGATCATTGAAGCATATATGAATCAATCTTACAAAGATTTCTTCACATTGCTTAATCAGGAACAAAGTAAATTGATTTTACAAGTTAAAATTACGAAAGAAACAAATGATCCTGCATTCTTTTTATGCAAGATGATCGATATGAATGACATTGAAAATAATATGAATGTATTATTTAAAGGATCAATTATTGATCGTAACGATGAAGTATATGGAAATTGGATAAAAAAGATTGAGGGTTAAACGACAAAATCATGTTTCTTTTGCTATCGATCGTTTTTTCATAAACATTTTGGAAAACAATGTCGACATATATATGTAAATATACTAATATACTATATAAGAAGATATACTAATATACTAATTGAAATGATAATAATGTTGGTGACTTAAAGAGGGGTAAAATGAATGACAAACCAATTTAAATTACCTATTCATGAACATGTTTTTAATCAATTAGACCAAGCCATGTTATATATCGATTTGGAAGGTCATATTTTGGCTGTAAACCGTGCTGCAAAGAAATTATTAAATGTTCATGATAGGGATATACAACAATTAACAGTTGATGAATTTTTTAATAAGCAACAATTATTATCTGCTAAAGAAGAGCTATCATTAACTGTAAAAAACAACCCAGAAAAAATCATTCATATTAAAAAGCTTGCCTTTGAACAACATTATCATTGTCTATTACTAAATGAGATCTCTTTAGAAGATCAAACCTATGAAGTTAAACAACAAATAGATCGTTTAGTGGCAGATCGTTCTGAAGGGTTTATCTTATTTCATGATCAACGGATCATAGATTGTGATCAAGCAATCTTGCACATGTTTGGATATTCAAAAGCCGAAATAAAGGGCATGATGTTAGATAATTTGTTTGACCGCCAAAGTATGGAAAGATTAAGGGCTATTGATCGTAACGATAATCTAGCATTAGAATTAGTCGGTGTTAGAAAAGATGGTGGGCGGATCTTTTTTGAACTCATTTTAGATCCCAATTACTATATCGAAAACAAAATAAGT
The DNA here is from genome assembly GCA_937925695.1 of uncultured Bacillaceae bacterium. Taxonomy (GTDB): domain Bacteria; phylum Bacillota; class Bacilli; order Bacillales; family Amphibacillaceae; genus CALAMD01. The sequence goes on from CALAMD010000009.1 coordinate 14,320, forward strand.
GTGGCGATCATTAAAGATATTTCTGAACGGGTTGAGCATGAGCAACGATTAGAATATTTGGCCTATTTTGATGAATTAACTGATTTACCTAATAGAAACTACTTTCTAAAGGTATTAAAGGATGCGATCCAAGAGGCAAAAGCAACAGGGGAGTCATTGGCGGTTTATTATGCTGATTTAGACTATTTTAAAGAAATAAATGAAACTTTTGGATATGATTTCGGTGATCGGCTCTTAGTCGCTGCCGGTAATCGAATTAAAGCTTTTAAAGATACAGATACATTTATTGCTAGGGTAGGTGGAGATGAGTTTGTACTTTTAGAACGAAATATTACCGAAGAGAATCCACCCATTCACCTAGCTGAACAATTAATCGCAGCTTTTGAAGATCCTTTAGTTATCGATGGATATGACATTTTTACGTCAATAAGTATAGGGATTAGTGTTTTCCCGGAAAATGGTGAAACGGCTAATGACCTGATTAAACACGCAGACTCTGCTATGTATGTGATCAAAGGAAAACAGCGTAATCATTATCAATTTTTTGAGTCATCAATTTCTGAACAATTTAAAACGATGTTAACGATGGAAAGTGATTTACGAAAAGCTATCAAAGAGCAGCAGTTTGAACTACATTATCAACCTCAGAAGTCACTACATACCCAAAAAATAGTTGGGGTGGAAGCCTTATTACGGTGGAAACATCCAGAAAAAGGTTATATCCCACCGATGGATTTTATTCCTTTAGCAGAAAAGACAGGATTAATTATTGAAATAGGGGATTGGGTATTAGAGGAAGCATGTAAACAAAATAAACTGTGGCATGATGCCGGATTCGATAAGTTCGTCATGAGTGTAAATTTATCTGCCAGACAATTTCACCAAAAAAATTTAGTAGAAAAAATAACTGACATCCTCGAAAAGATCAATTTAGATCCCCAATATCTCGAGTTAGAGATCACGGAAAGTATGGCGATGACGAATGAACAAAACACTTTAACAACGATGGAAAAATTACGTGAATTAGGTGTTTACGTCTCAATAGATGACTTTGGAACAGGATATTCGTCACTAAGGTATTTAAGTCAGTTTCCAATTACAAAACTTAAAATCGATAAAATCTTTATGAATAAAGAGCAAAAACAAAATCGAGCAATTGTGAAGTCGATTATTAACATGTCCCATTCTTTGAATATGAAAGTAATAGCTGAAGGCGTTGAAACTCATGAACAATTTCAGTTTCTAAAGCGAGAAAAATGTGATGTCATTCAAGGATTTTATTTTAGTAAACCACTGCCACCGAATCAGTTGGAATCATTGCTAGTCAATTATTCATAAAGCACACAAAAATAGAGCCACTTTATCGTTGTGGCTCTTTTTTTGTTAATGGTCCTTCATTCATTGATTAGTAGTAAAATGCCGCGCCTACGATAATTAATAGTATGAAAAGGACGACGATTAACGCGAAAGAATTACCGCCTTTATTATATCCTGATCCATAGCATTGACCACCGTATCCACCACTGTATGGACTACCGAAACCATAACCCATGAACAATTCACCTCCAACATACGATACAGTACTAATATATGAAAGGCCTAAAGGGTGCGATTGGACGTTTAACCTAATCGTTAATGATTAATCAAGATTCGTCATAGGAGGATTGTTGAATATTTATGATTTTTAGTTGATCGTTTTCTACGCCAATATTGAAAATATATTCCAATGTTTCGGTTTCGGTTTTTTCTTCATCTTTAAATTTATTTTCAACAATGACTTGAATATGCGATTTAACAATATTGTTTTCGATCATTTCCTGGGATTGAATATGATATTCTAATTCAACCATATGGGTGTAGAGATCACGAAAGTCAGCATAGGATAGGCTAGATTTTAGATCACTACCTAATAGTGTATAAGCGATTAAATAATCGCGAATTTGTAGTCCTTCAAAAAAATAGTCAATTAAGTATGTTGCATCATCTTTCATTTGTACAACATCATAGTCAGATAATATTTCTGACATACTGGCAATATTTAATTCTTCATTATTTGCTTCATTAGACCACTGTTGAATTTGTTCGATGACTTCTTGAATAGGTATGCTAAACCCAATTGTACCGTCCTCTGTGCCGACTGAATTAATCCCAATGACTTTTCCAGTCTCTCGATTAATTAATGGCCCACCGCTGTTGCCATGGGTTATTTGGGCTGAAATTTGGTAAACATTTTGATAATCAAAACCATCGACAGAGAAATTTCGTTCTGTCCCAGAGATAATGCCTAAAGTAACCGTGTTTTGAAAACCGTGGGGGCTTCCTAATGCAATTACTTCATCACCAATATCAGAATAGTGCTCCATCTCAACTTCTAAAAATGCCGATCTTGCTAATTGGGGTACCCGAATGACAGCAATATCAGTGTCTTCACCAATACCGATAACAGCAGCAGGGTATATGTGGGCATTGGCTGTCCGGACATAAATCATATCAGCATTAGCGATGACATGAGCATTCGTAATAATGTCCCCTTGATCATTATAAAGAAATCCAGATCCTGTTATGGTTGTCCCTTCATTTTTGCTTTCAATTTGCACGACATGTTTTTCAGCTTCGTGAATAATTTCTTTTAGCTGTGGTGAATTATTTCTGATTACTTTATTAATGACCGGTTGATGAACGGTAATTGGTTGTTCTAACCAATTAGTATAGATTTTACTATAAAGATAAACACCTGCGACGAGGATGATAATTGTCAAAACAATTGGTCCCAACCATTTGTTGTGTTTCATGTAGGTTTCACTCCAAAATCCTAGTTAATCAGTGTACCACTTTATTGTGTTCACTTTGACGTCAATCTTCTCTAGGTCTTCTTCAATGTCATAGTGGGTAAATTCGAATTTACCTGTTTCGTCTGGATAAAGTTTTTCGGGATAAATGAAAACTGTGTTTTCAACAATTTCAGTATACGGATCACTAATTGTATATGAAATTGAGATTGAATGAATCGGAATAGTAGCCACACTTTTCACTTCACCTTGAACGACGATTCTACCTTGCTCGTTTTGATCGAGTTCAATTTGTTCTAATTGGACAGCATCTTGTTCATTTAATTCTCTCTCTTCTTCAGCCATATCAATTGCTTGTTCGATTCGCTGTTGCTCGGTAATTTCAAAGGCAGTTTTTTCTTTGCCAATAGCCGTTTGTAAACTTAGCAGTTTTTCAGAGTTTGCAGCATATTTCAATCCATCTTCAACAAGCAATTGGGCGTCGTTAAATTGTTTATTATTTAATTTTTCACTTGCTTTAGAAAATGTATAATCAATAATTTGATTTCGGATCAGTTCCGTTAGGCGTTCAGCTTCCTCATTTTGGATCGATTCGGCTTCCCATAATAAATTCTTTAGGATGTCAATGCTTGGATCATGATCTAAATAGTAATTAATTTGAGAAATATGAATATCGTTTCGAATCGATAATATATGATTAATTAAATCAGATACAGCCGGCCCATGAAAGTTTTTTAATTTATCTTCAGCTTCATTCACGCTTGAAAGGGCTTCTGCAAAATTCAATTCCTCTAGGTGCTGTAAAGCTTCTGTTAATAAGCTATCAATTTCTATCGCATAATTAGCAAATGTTAATGAGATATCTGCATCGTAAAAGTTATTTTTATATGATAGTGCTTTTTCAAAATGATCTAGAGCTGTTGAATAATCTTGTGCTAAAATACTTGCTTCTCCTTGCTCAAAATAAAATTTTGCTT
>CALAMD010000010.1 GCA_937925695.1 uncultured Bacillaceae bacterium
CTAAAAAATTCGTTAACATTGAACAATTGCCTAGTCAAAATCTGCTTTGTTTAGTCAAAAAATACGTTGACTCCTACTTAAGACAGAAGTAAGCTGCCTTTCGTTTCAGTCAACGCTTTTATAAAAAATTTCACTATGGTCATTATCTTTTTTCGCTATGTTGTTGCCAATATTCAAATTGGCCTTTTAACATCATCACAATATGGACAAACATTTGTTGGCGGGAAATTAAATCATTCGTAAAAATACCGATAGCGCCCTCTTTCGTTCTCACTGCTCTCTTCTTAGCATATCGATCCATGACGTCACCGAGTTCTTCACCTTGATGTAAAGCCTGCTCAATTTCCTTTGATAACTTTATTCGAGCACCGCCAGCTGTATACACTTGCTGATTCGGAGTGACGAGGGCACCCCAATTACATAAAAATAGCTCATCGCCAATATACATGACGCCACCCTCTAAACCGATGCCGATTGCTTCAGGGTAACGTTTGACAACTTCTTTTGCCCGATTGATGGCACCGCTTTTTGTTTCCTCATCAGAAAAAGGCTGTGAAGCTACGTGGGACGGCACACTAATTGAAGTCACCTTTGCCTCACTGAAAACTTGCTCAACTGCGCCTATTTTAGCTGGATTTTTTGAACCAATGATGACATTCACCGTGAATGACTCCTTTACTACCAAACAATTGCTTTTGCTTATCTCACACCAATAACGGTAAATCTATCTACAAGTTACGCTGCTTTACAAACCATTTATCCGCATCGCCAATGGCACATGCCGCTTCACTAAGTCACTTCTCGCCCTGACCTGTCAACGTCCTTGTTGATAGACTTCTCATTTGGCTACTTCACCACGTCACTTCTCGACCCTAGCCCTTATTCAACGCCAATAATGAAATCAGATCCCTATAACCCAATTAACTATTTCTTATCAAGTCAACCGTATTCTGATCCGTTGCTTTAACAAGCTTAACGAGTAACTCTTTTGCTGCTGCATAATCATCGATATGAATAATAGAGGCAGATGTGTGGATATAGCGCGCACAAATACCAATCACTGCTGAAGGTACACCATCATTGGCAATATGTACACGGCCCGCATCTGTTCCACCTTGGGACACGAAATATTGATAAGGAATATTATTAGATTCTGCTGTGTCAAGGACAAATTCGCGCATACCACGGTGGGTTACCATTGAACGGTCAAAAATTCGGAGTAATGCTCCCTTTCCAAGATGGCCAAATTCATCTTCATCCCCTGACATATCGTTAGCCGGTGAAGCATCTAATGCGTAAAAAATATCTGGCTTGATCATGTTCGCAGCAACTTGAGCTCCTCTTAAACCGACTTCCTCTTGCACCGTTGCCCCAGAATACAATTCATTTGGTAATGTTTCATGCTGTAGTTCTTTTAGTAATTCAATGGCTAAACCACAGCCATAACGGTTATCCCAAGCTTTAGCTAATATTTTCTTATTATTTTTCATTGGTGTAAATGGACATACAGGAACAATTGAATCTCCTGGTCTGACACCCATTTTCTCTGCATCTTCTTTATTATCTGCGCCAATATCTATCAGCATATTTTTTATTTCCATTGGCTTTTTACGTTGTTCAGGCGTTAAATTATGAGGTGGAATTGAGCCGATAACACCGATAATCGGACCTTCACTCGTCATCACGTGCACGCGTTGAGCGAGTAACACTTGATTCCACCAACCACCTAACGGTTGAAAGCGAATCATCCCATTTTCCGTAATCTGAGTCACCATAAAGCCAACTTCATCCATATGGCCAGCAACCATTACTTTTGGTCCGTTTCCTTTTTTAACACCAAAAATACCACCAAGATTATCTTGGATTACGGTATCAGCATATTTAGTTAGTTCCTGTTCCATAAAATTGCGAACTAAATATTCGTTACCTGCTACAGCAGGAAGTTCAGTTAATGTTTTAAATAAATCCAATGTGTCTTGATTCATAAACCAATCTCCTCATATATTCGTTTTAGACTTATGTCTCATAAACCAGATAAAAAAAAGCTGAACCCGATGATCATGGGCTCGTTAATTCTAGCCTATTTCTAGTATATATCTAAAATGCAATTCATTGCCAACGAAACTGTTCTGAACTGAGCAGATCCAATCACGAATACTAAGATAATTTTCTAAAAAGCTTTTTTGAGCTATACTACTAGTAAGCTTTCATATCAAATACAATGGAATACATATCGCGAGAGGTGAATAGGATGAAGTTCCGTAAAGCAATTGTGGCCTTTGGTATTGGCCTTGCTCTTGGCTTTTTAGCCCGTAAACAGTATGAACGATGTCAACGTATTACACCTGAAAAAGCATTGAAACTTGCTAAAGAATATTATAAAAAGCAAGGACCTATCAGTGGCTCATGGATCTACATGAAACCAGAGGAAATAGAAAAAAATGGTATTACATATATGGCCTATCGAGGTGGCGTTACCCTGCCAAAGGCGGATGGCAATAAACGGTATGAATTTTATGCCGACGTGGAAACCGGAGCCATCATTGGATCTGTACAAACAGCCTAATATAACATGAATTGTAAAAGAAACCCCAGCATAACAAGTTCTGTTAACGTGATTGTTTTTCTTAGTCGATCACAGTTAGCAAGTTGAATTGCTGGGATTTTTTTATGGCAAATTATCGTCCTTTTAGCACCCTTTGTGTATAGGATGAACTAGATCGTGTTATATTATGACGGAGGTGATGTTGGGATGGACGTATTAGTCCGTGATCAATTGAACAAATTATATCAACTTTTGGCTAGCCATCAAGTGAATCATACAGCGACAATTTCTGACTATCAACAAATTAAACGTATTGTCCAAGCCTTAACAGCCAATGAGCAAATTCATCATGAACAATTGTCAACGATATTTCCTGAAATCTATCATTATGGCCTACAAGGTGAGAGTGTTCCAAATTTAAAAGAACATATTGAAACCAATTACGATAGCATTGAGAAATGGATGGAAACCATTGATACCGCTCGGTTTACCCTTGAATGAAGATAAATATTTTTACAAATCTACCACTTTACTATCAGTCTCTATCTTCGTTGAGCCATTAATCCAAATGGGTTCGATCTGTTTTTGAATCAAACATGTATAACACGTTCCTGTTTCGCCATCTGCTTGATAAGTGAGTTCGTTTGTTGAAGTGATCTTTATCCGGGAGGTTTCGAGCACCTCAACTTCTGGCATTTTTAAGTGAGCACCGGTAAAAACCGTCATAAAAAAACTCAATAATTTTAATCTAGATATTTTTTTAACGATAAAAACGGGAAAGGTTACTGGCTTAATTTTAGCAAAGGGTAATAATTTAATCCCGCCACCATAAAACGGATGGTTAGCTACCGAGACCATTAAGCAATCACGATAAGTTCGTAATTCACCATTAACGTCAACAGTTACAGTAATGGGCTTGAACCGAAATATAGTAATAATCAGGGCTAATAAATATGTAAGTTTTCCTAATTTAAGCCGATTGAGTGCTTTTTTAAACCAAGATTGATTTGCCGCCTTAACAATTTCAGCATCAAAGCCAAAACCAATATGGTTATTGAAGCTACGCGTAGTCTCTTCATCTGGTGTGAAGTGGCCAACCCAATATGGGAGTTGCTTATTTTGATGGATGATTCGTTCCAAAATAGAATGTGCATTTCCTTTTATCCCACATCCTCTAGCAAAATCATTACCCGATCCACTAGGGATGATGGCAACAGGAATTTTATTGTTGTCAAGGCCATTGATGACTTCATGAAGCGTACCATCGCCACCTACGACGATGATACTTTTGATCTTCTTGTTAACCTTTGTTGAAATTTGCTGGGAAATTTCTTCAGCATGCCCTTTATAACGAGTAAAATAAGATTTGCTGTTAATTTGTTTAAATAGTGGGCTCTTTTGTAATTTAGCAAACACTCTTTTTGCTCGGCCATTTCCTGCAATTGGATTGACAATAAATATATACATCTCTACTCCTCACGCTCGTCAGTAAATATATTTTCATCAACATCCCATTCCGGTCGTTTAACTGATGTTGATAAGCAATATTGCAATAGCAAATCAGCCGCTTTCAATTGTTGATTTTTTAAGGTAGAGTTTAATTGACGTTTCCCCTGAAACCATTGTTCATATTGGCCTTTACCAATTAATCTCGTCCGATATGGTTCTGAACTAAAAACAAAATGATGCTTATCAGCTAAAACAGTTTTCGTTATTGGCAACTCTACACCCTCGGTTTTTAAAATACTTTTAACAATTTGTTCTGTCCTTTTTAAACTAATCAGAGGACTAATTTGTTTTAACGTTTGATCATTCGTTTCAATAAACCATGTTCGATCATCATTGGCAAAAATCGTTGCGTCATCATCTAAGTCCATATAATGGATAATATCAATGCCAATTGGGCTAATTAAAATGATTTCGCCATCAACAGGGGCTTTATTTATGTAAAAAATCGGATAATACATGACTAAATATATATCAGGAAACCGCTGTAAAAAATATTTTAATTGTTGATCTACCTCATAACGCGGATCAATAAATGATACATCAGTGACCGTAGAAGTTGCCCATTTTAATTGCAAAGGAAAAATTCGATCAAGAAAATACTGCTTTAATTCAATCTCTGTTAACGGCAAGTTCGTTGTATCAGTGTGCAACATATCATCTGATCTAGCTTTTTCTTCCTTTTTAAAAAACGAAAAAAATTTTGACTGTTTATGGTCATCTTTCTCAATATTACTTGGTAAACTCAATTCATTTTGTTCTAGCCATAAATCGTAGACATAGTCCCAATTTTCTTGTTTATACCTTATAAATTGACTAGGGTACCGATAAGCATTCCACTCATATCTTGATACATAATCTCTAAGCTTTATTAACTGGGCGATCTTACTCACCTCCAGATAAAGAAAATTCGTTTACGATCTGATACTTAGGTCGTTTTGTTGGCTGAATTTGATATAAAACAATTTTCGATACAGTAAATCTTTCTTCTAACGAAAATGATTGAATCAACTGTTGTAATTCTCGTTCTTTCGCCATGCCTTCCCACTTTTTTCCTAAAGTAATGTGGGGTTGAAAAGGTCTTGTTTCTTTTTTAAAACCGATGGATTGGCAAATTGTTTGCACCTGTTCATACAGATCCATGATTTCTCGCTTTTTCTCAACACCTACCCACAGTACGCGTGGACGTTGAGGAGAGCCGAATGTCCGCAACGAACTAATTTTCAGCTCAAATGATGACCTTAGATTCACCTGTCCTAGTTCATGTTGTAACAAATCAAGCTGTTCCTTGTCAACTGGACCAAGGAATTTAAGGGTGATATGATAATCATCGACGTAGGTCCATTGTCGATAAGGTAGAACTTTTTTATATTGTTGTTGATATTGAGCCAATGTGTCCTTTATATACTTTGGGATTGGGATGGCAAGAAAATAAAATGACATCTTTAACAACCTCTTTTTTATGAACGTAGTGATTGACAATATGCATATTCTTTTTCCGTTAACTCCCTTACCGCGCCTTGCGGTAACGATTCATCTAAAACAATTTCTCCCATACGGATCCTTTTTAAATAGATCACCTTTTTCCCAAGTGCCAAAAACATCCGCTTCACTTGATGAAATTTCCCTTCCGTAATCGTTAATTCTACTTCAGAGATTTCAGCAGATTTTAGGACTTGCAATTGGGCAGGTTTCGTTTCATATCCATCATCTAACGTGATCCCTCTTTGAAATTGTTCAATATGTGTTGAGGTTATCTGACCAGTTATTTTGGCAAAATATGTTTTTTCAATCCCCTTTTTTGGTGACGTGAGTTGATGGGCTAGTTGACCATCATTGGTAATGAGTAATAATCCAACCGTATCTTTATCTAATCGACCAACAGGAAACGGATCAAATAATTGATATTCATATGGTAATAAATCAATGACCGTGTTTTCAAAAGCATCTTTCGTAGCTGAAACATATTCTGGTGGCTTATTCATCATTAAATAAATATATTTTTGATAAGTTACCGTTTCATCGTTTACTTGTACGACATCATGTTCGTGGTTAATATGTTTGGTTTGATCACGGATGACTTCACCGTTTACCGTCACATATCCTTTTTTAATCATTTTTCTTACGTCTTTTCGACTACCAAATCCCATATTGGCTAACATTTTATCTAGCCGCATATTGTTCCTCCTAAATCTTGCGAATAAATCGTTCGAGACCTTTAACCCGATCCCCAAAAACATGCTCGAGTAATGTTGATTGGTAAGCTAACCATAGGTAGACACCACCACCAATACCGACCCCAATGATCACCATGATGACAGCAGCAAACCGACTTTCTAAGTACGGTAAAAACAGACCACATACCGTTTTTAGTCCCCAAATAACGAGGCACATGATGGCGGTTAAAATGATGACTAGCATGGATCGTTTTCGAACCTGTCGGAATGAAAAATTAATACTTTTTCTTATCCTTGTTAAATTTAATACTACTGCTGTTCCCGCCGCAAGGGCTGTTCCAAAGATTGCACCTTTAGCACCGAACATATAAATCAATTGTATATTCAATAAAATTTTTGCTAATAATCCTGCCCCTAAACTAATCACAGCAAACCGTTGTTGATTAATACCCTGTAAAATAGATGATGATACTGTAAATAGAGCAAATAATAATGATACGGGTGCATACCATGCCATTAAAGTTGAGGTAATTTCTATATCGCCTAATCCATAGAGTGCCCCATAGATAACATCTGATAACATTATCAAACCGGCAAAAGCTGGCACAACCAACACTAAAACAATTTGCAAGGCTTGATTAATTTGTTGATGCAATAAATCCAGCTTGTTCTTCGTAAACGAGGAAGTTAATGCTGGCAAAATAGCTAATGAAAGTCCTGTTGCGATCGTAACAGGAATGATAATTAACTTATGCCCATAAAAGTTAATCGTCGCAAAGGACAACTCCCAAAGGTCTCCTTGACCAATTGCTACCATAGCTCTTTTAAAGGTGAACTGGTCAGTTAACTGGTATAGAGGTGTTGCTAATCCGACTAAAATAAACGCACCAGCATAACTAAATAACTCAATAAACAACTCCTTTAAAGGAGCATCATGGACAAAGGTTTGACTTTGAACTAATTGCTGAATATTTCGCTTACGTCTTTGCCAATACATAAACAAAACGGCACAGGAAGCTAATGCGCCAACAAAAGCAGCAAAAGTAGCAAAGCCAACTGCTGTCGCGATCGTACCATTGTAAATTTTCATGACGACAAAGGCTGATACGAGTAAAAAGACTATCCTTACAATTTGCTCCATAACTTGCGAAATTGCTGTAGGTCCCATTGACTGATAACCTTGAAAAAATCCCCGGACGATACTCATACTAGGTATTATTAACAAGGCAAAACTGACCATTCTTAAGACCATTTTAACTTCTGCGATCGTAATACCACTATTATCATCACTTTTTAACATCATTGTTGCTAATGTTTCGGCACCAAAAAAGAGAAATAGAAAAGCTAATAGGCCAGTGAACGCCATTAAGATCATGCCAGCCCGAAATACCCTAATCCCTGTACGATAATCCTGCAATGAATTATATTTAGAAACAAATTTAGATACGGCTAATGGAACGCCAATCGTTGAGAAGGTGATTAATATATTATACGGTGTATATGCAAAAGCATATAAAGTACCACCTTTTTCTCCAACTAATTCATTAAAAGGAATAACATAAATCATTCCTAGAAATTTAGATAAAAATGTTGCTCCTGTCAGCAACAACGTTCCCCTAACGATTTTATTTGACATGTTTTCACCTGCGTCTACAAAAGTTTTCCTCTTGCTATTTTATCACATATATTTATAAAGAAGTTAATCTTTAAAAATTATGTTCATATTCACGCCTTGATGATTTCTGTTTACCCTTTTTTTAAGACTTTGCAACAGTGTTCCAACTTCGTCTATTTCCACAAAAGATAGGTTTGGCAGATGATTCCTTGTATGAATATACGCTTTTAGAACAATCTAAAACTGTCTGCTAGTTAAGAAAGGATGGATGTCATGCAAAAAAAGTGGTTACCGATATTAGCTTCTATTGGTGTAGGTGCAGCAGCATATTATACCATTTCGAGAAATAACCACTCTGTCAGACAGACAATGCAAAAAGTACTTCCGTTCGTTTCGCAAATGAATGTTGGTGGAAACTCACAGTAGTTCCCTAAATAAAAGAGCTAACAGACAAGAAAAAAGCGTGCCTTTGCACGCTTTTTTCTAATATCTGTTGGTTATACATAAAAAAGGTTGATATACATCATAAGTGTATACCAACCTTTTATATAAAAGGCAGTTAGATCCTAAACCAGTTATGTGGTTCAGGATGAGAGAGAATAATGGTTGTCATTCATTCATTCCAAAAACAAATTACAAATTATTCTCTCTACACTAACTAGCCTGGTGCCGTTGTACCCTCAAAACTAAATAAGAGTTGAATCAACTTTTTCATCAAGTAAATAA
>CALAMD010000011.1 GCA_937925695.1 uncultured Bacillaceae bacterium
GGGCACGCACCGCCGTGAGGGGGACGAACGCGGGTGTCGACCGGCGCTCCACCCCTGCTTAGGATGTTTTTTATGAGTAAATTGATTAGGATTTTGTTTCGTATTTGTCATGGACGCGATCTTGTAAATAAATATATTTGTACTTGCCTATAGAGGTTGTTTGATATAATTGGTAGCCTTTATCAATACAATTCGCGCAGGCTTCCCTAGGAATGGTAATCGCGAATATACGGGTTCGTCCATCGGTTGAGTCAATTGTATTTACACCGGCACAATTTTCACATACTGTGTAAGTTTGGGTTTGTCTTTCCGTAATGCCGTCGGTATCATAATAGATTTGCTGCTTTGTTTCAATGACATCTTTACCAGCAATCAATTGTTGTTGTATCTGTTGTCTATTTTTCCACTGTTGATAGACGACTTCAGATATTTGTTTTGTATATTCAGTAATGTCTTTAGGTTGCTTTAATGCTGCTTCGTCATAATCAGGTTCAACAACATGGGAATAATCGATACCAGCCATCGCTAAAATGATACCTAAATTGACATACGGTAGCGCCCCTTCAATTGAGTAGCCACCCTCTAGTACAGCAATATCCGGATTGAGTTTTTCATTTAGTTTTGCATAACCTTGGGCAGTGAAATTCATATTCGTTAATGGATCCGTATAATGGTTGTCTTGACCAGCTGAATTAATAATGAGATCTGGTTTAAATTCATCTAATATCGGTAGGACAACATGATCCAACACATATAAAAATCCTTCTTCACCTGTTCCTGGAGCTAGTGGAATATTGACGTTGTAACCGACCGCACTTGGTCCACCGAATTCTTCAACGAAGCCTGTCCCTGGATACAACGTTCTTCCATCTTGGTGAAAGGAAATCACTAAAGTATCGGGATCATTCCAATAGATATCCTGGGTACCGTCGCCATGATGGGCATCGGTATCAATGATCGCTACCCGCATATTACCAAAGCGTTGACGTAAATGTTCCACCATCACGGCTTCTACGTTGATGATACAAAATCCTCGATCCCCATAGACAACCCTAAACGCATGATGGCCAGGAGGGCGAACGAGGGCAAAGGATTTATCGACTTCGTTATTCATCATCGCAACACCAGCTCTGATCGCACCGCCAGCAGCAATTAAATGGGACTCGGTTACCCTCGTTGCTACATCTGGAACTGGGAAATGTACCCGTAAAATATCTTTTTCTTCTGCTAAGGTTGGGTTATAAAAATGAATACCCGGAATATCCTCTATTCCTTCTTCAAATAGCTGATCCTGTGTGTATAATAATCGTTCTTCTCTTTCGGGATGGGTTTCACTAATGGCCCAATCAAAAGCAGGGAATAGAACTAATCCGAGTTTATTTTTAGCTTTGAGCATCTAGGTCCACTCCTTCTTTAAAAGCATCAGTTATACCTGGTTTTACTTGGGCTTTGAGACGGATAATTTTTCCACTCGTAAAGAAGCCCCTGACGACATTAAATGATTGTTCTTCGATAAATTCTGTTTCAATGGCTTCTCTGTTTGCCCCTAACTGTTGAGCATGATCAATGAGTAGCTCAATCGCTCTTTCCTTAGCCATCTCTAGGGTGAAATGTTCACTAATTTTTTGTTGGATACCAAGTTCAGGAACGGTGAGCGTTTTAGCAACTGTATCAGCCTCAAGGGTAATTTCTGTTGTCGTATGAGCCAGCGCAGCACCAACAGCATTAGCAACGTGATAGTTTTTAGGGAAATAACATGGTAATTCAAATGCTTCTTTAAGGAAAGGTGCTAATACTTTTGCTGGTCCACCAATGAGATTAATTAACTGTGGGCGGACAATTCTTCCATCAAGCAATTCTTTAATGGTGTAGACAGGCTGACTATTTACTTCTTTGAGCAAGTCTGTAGCCTTGTTATGAATCCTTTGGGCCATTTGTCGTAAAATCATGTTGGCGACTTCTTCAACTGATAATTGTAATGGCTTGGCTAAGGATCCTATGGCTCTAATCGCATTTTCTCGGTTACCATAATCAAGATAGCCTAAGACAATCATCGCATCAGTTGGCGTTGGCACAGGTCCCCCTAATGCCATTGGTGATCCTTTTCGTTCTGGACCAATTGCAAGCTTTCCGTCCTTTATTTCAATTGCACTATCTCCACCTAAGCCAATTGAATAACTGTAAATGGAACGAACGAGGGTTTTGTATTTATTAATTTTAATACCTTTCGGTTCAAACAAGGGTACGCCATCAACTAAGAAAAAAATGTCAGTTGTTGTTCCGCCTATATCTAACAGGATCGCGTCTTTATTCGTTGGTAACATGGCGTTCATTCCCATAAGGCTTGCAGCTGGTCCTGAAAGAATTGTTTCAACTGGCATTTGTTCTGCGCTCGTTAAATTCATTGTTCCGCCATCAGCCTTTAGGATGTACAAGGGGATATGGCTCAAACCTTCCCTTTCCATTGCTTGTTTTAAATGTTTGGAAAATTGATTAAAGGTCTGATAAATCGCGGCATTTAAATAGGTTGTAAAAACGCGACGGGGAAAGTTTAGTTTACCGGACATCGTATGACCCATTGTCACAACCGGAAAGTCTTCTTTTAGTAATTTCTGTATCGTTTTTTCGTGATTCGGGTTGCGGGTTGAAAATTTCGTTACCACGCCACATGCATGAATGTTTTTTTCTTTTAGTGGCTGAATTTGACTAGTGATCTCGTCGCTATTTAACGCTTTGACAACACGACCACGATGATCTATATAGCCTGAAAGAAAAATATTTTCATCGCCACAAGCAAGAAATTCCTCGGGTAACCCAGGACCGCTTTGGATAAACATGGCTACAGAAGAAATTTTTCTTTCAACAATAGCATTAGTCGAAACGGTTGTACTTAAATTGATTTGTTTAATATGAGATGGATCAATTTTCACAAGTAACTCCTTTAATGTTGTCCAAATTGATTGGAACATGTCCTTTCTATCAATGGGACGTTTTGCCGTGTGGATAATTTTTCCCTTTGAAATTAGGACGGCATCTATATGGGTACCGCCCATATCTAATCCGATAATCACAAATCTTGCCTCCTCATTAACTTATATATATAATATACCATGTTTAATAGGAACGAACTTTTGCGGATGAACGTGGCTGTCTTAGGATATAATGATGTTTTGTCGATTGGAAAATAGCCCAGCAAATCCATATTTAATTTAAGTTTGACATCAAAATAGAATTGTGTTATATTTAGTTAGTCAATAGACTGAAACTTAATAAGTGATCTAAGACAAGTAGAAGCACCCGCTTCTCACCTGATCAACGCCAAGTGGCTGTTGACTGGTTTTTTGAGAGATTATTTCTATTTCTATTTTAATTTCGAGATATGTGGGTGCCTTTGTGTGCCGACATTTTTTTTATGATTATTTTTCATCGGAAACTTTACACAGAAATAACTTGATTACACAGAAAAATCTTGTCCAATAGATCCAATGTAGTAGTCAGTATGTTAAATTATTTTTGGAGGTGGCTGGATATTAGCAAGGAACTGACGATTAATGAAAATATTCGTGCAAGAGAGGTTCGTCTCATCGATTCTAATGGAGATCAGCTTGGGGTGAAATCACGTCAAGAAGCATTAAAAATTGCTGAAATGCGTGATCTTGATTTAGTGTTGGTTGCGCCAAGAGCAAAACCACCTGTTTGTAGAATTATGAACTATGGAAAATATCGCTATGAACAGCAAAAGAAAGAACAAGAAGCACGGAAGAAGCAAAAAGTGATTCAAGTCAAAGAAGTGCGTTTTACTCCTGGAATTGGTGATCATGATTTTAATACGAAACTAAGAAATGCACGGAGATTTTTAGAAAAAGGTGACAAGGTAAAAGCATCTGTTCGTTTCCGTGGACGTGCAATTACCCATAAAGACCTTGGTCGTGAAGTGTTAGATCGCTTAGCTGAAGAGCTAAAAGATGTGGCAACCATTGAAACAAAGGCTAAAATGGAAGGCCGTAACATGTTTATGATGTTGGCACCACATCAAGATAAATAAGCAATAGTCATTATGAGGAGGAAAAAGACATGGCAAAAATGAAAACACATAAAGGTTCACAAAAGCGTTTTAAGCGTACTGGTTCAGGTAAACTAAAACGTTCCCATGCTTATACAAGTCATTTATTTGCTAACAAATCACAAAAACAAAAGCGCAAGCTACGTAAATCAACACTCGTTTCACGTGGCGACCAAAAACGAATTGATACAATGATTCCGAGATAAAAACATAATTTTTCGTAACAATAATAGTACAGGAGGTTATTACAATGGCACGTGTTAAAGGCGGGACAGTTACACGTAGACGTCGTAAACGAATTTTAAAATTAGCAAAAGGTTATTATGGAGCGAAACACGCACTATTTAAGACAGCAAAACAACAAGTTATTAAATCAGGACAATATGCATACCGTGATCGTCGTCAGAGAAAGCGTGATTTTCGTAAATTATGGATTGCTCGTATCAATGCAGCAGCACGATCCCACGACATTTCTTATAGTAGATTAATGCACGGTTTGAAATTAGCTGGCATTGAAGTAAATAGAAAAATGTTAGCTGATCTTGCTGTAAATGATGCAGAAGCATTCGCTAAAATTACTGAGCAGGCAAAAGCTGCTTTAAAATAAATTGATCATAAAAAGGGTCAGAACCATTATATTGATGGTGATGATCCTTTTTTTGTTGCCTTGGATAATGTATAAACGACCATCATAATGTCTCATTTATGAACATATAGTAGGTTAGATAACTACAATCCTATTTTATAAAGGAGGCAGCTTATGGAGTTGGTCGGTAGTTATGTAATGGCTATTGTTGAAACAAGTGGATTGTTTGCGCCACTATTATTTATTGTTTGTCATTTAGTCCGGCCATTATTGTTTCTACCAGTAATCGCAATTTGTATGGCAGGAGGGATATTTTTCGGAACTATCGCTGGAACATTATATTCAGTGGTTGGCATCACCTTATCAAGTATGGTTTTTTACTTAATTATCCGCTCGATGCCCAAAACATTCAATCATTTCCTTCATGCCAAACAAAAGGTCCTAGGCGATCATACAACTTTTTCTTCAACCCAAATCACATTGCTTCGATTAATTCCATTTATTCACTTTCAGTTATTATCATTTTGTTTATTTGAAATATCCCCGAATTTTAAGGACTATATGAAATCATCCTTTTTCACGAGTATCCCTGCCACCGTGATGTACACTTCAATTGGTCAAACAATCAGTCGCTTACCATCCACGTATATGGTTTTAGCTATTTTTTTGTTTATCATCTTAATATATGTGTTTAGAAAACGAGAAATATCAATTAAATGGCATGAATTCTTTTCAAATGAGGCAATCTAATTTGAATATCTTGAAATAATTGTCCATTGAACATTAGTTGAGCATCTCTTCTTCACTGTTTGCTATACCATTTCTATTAGATGAGTAGGACAATATTAATTGCAATTGCATCTTAGATAATAAATAATAGATATATGGGAAATAACCAAGTATTGTTAGCGAAGAAAACTTGGCCCCTTGCAGTTGGTGGAGAAGAGGTGATACTCATTGATTTGGCAAGAATTATTTCAAATGCAAAAAAAACTAGACGAATACATTGTGCGTAACAATCAATTAGAGGGTAAAGATTTATTTGATGAAAAATATCTTGCCTTGCTCGTTGAGATTGGTGAATTAGCAAATGAAACGAGATGTTTCAAATATTGGAGCACAAAGCCAAGCAGTCAGAAGCAAGATATATTAGAGGAATTTGTTGATGGTATTCATTTTTTGATGTCGTTAGGGATTGAAAAGAACTATGATTTTACGGTAACGACGATAGAGAAAACAACAATGAATGTCACCGAACAATTTAACTTTATTTATGCTTCTTGTGTAAAATTTAAACAAGAGCCTACTGAAGAAAATTATGTGGCTATGTTTTCAGCTTATCTCCAATTAGGTGAATTGTTAGGTTTTAGTCTGGAGGATATTAAAAATTCATATTATGAAAAGAATAAAGTCAACTACGAACGCCAACTTCAAGGTTATTAATTTTGATGATAAGATTTCAATCAGAAAGGATGCTATGACAATTGACAACTTTAGATGAAACATTAACGATGTTGAAAGATTTAACAGATGCGAATGGAATTCCAGGAAATGAAAAGGAAGTTCGCGATGTAATGACAAAGTATCTTGAGCCATACAGTGACGAGGTTTACACTGATAATTTAGGCAGTTTAATCGGGAAGAAAACAGGACAAGCAGATGGACCCAAAGTAATGATTGCTGGTCATCTTGATGAAATCGGCTTTATGGTAACCCGGATCGATAAAAATGGTTTCATTTACTTTCAAACAGTTGGTGGCTGGTGGAGTCAAGTCATGTTGTCCCAACGAGTTACCATCATGACCAAGAAAGGTAATATCACCGGGGTGATTGGATCAAAACCGCCTCATATTCTTTCACCTGCTGAACGGAAAAAGCCTGTTGAAATTAAGGATATGTTTATTGATATCGGTGCATCTAGTAAAGAAGAAGCTGAAGAATTTGGCGTGAGACCAGGAGATTCAGTTGTACCGTATTTTGAATTTACCCAGTTAAAAAATGAAAAAATGTTAATGGCGAAAGCCTGGGATAACCGGATAGGTTGTGCGATCGCTATTGAAGTACTTAAACAATTGCAAGGTGTCAATCATCCAAATACTGTTTACGGTGTAGGCACAGTTCAAGAAGAAGTTGGCTTACGCGGGGCTCGGACATCCGCCCATTTAATTGAACCAGATATTGCCTTTGGTGTTGACGTTGGTATTGCTGGCGATACACCAGGTATTTCTGATAAAGATGCTGACAGTAAACTTGGCGAGGGACCACAGATCGTTTTATATGATGCTTCAATGGTATCCCATAAAGGCTTAAGGGATTTTGTGATTGAAACAGCAAAAGAGCATAATATCCCTTATCAGTATACATCCATGCCTGGTGGCGGAACAGATTCTGGTGCCATTCATTTAACTGGCAATGGTGTACCGTCATTGTCAATTACCGTTGCTACTCGTTATATTCATTCTCATGCAGCTATTTTACATCGGGATGACTTTGAAAATGCAGTAAAATTAATTGTTGAAACAATTAAGAAATTAGACAATGATAAATTAAACGAAATCCGCTTAAAATAGACATGAAAAAAGACTGTTTCATCAGGATCGCCTGATCGAAACAGTCTCTTTTTTATGTATAGTAGTGTTGTAAAACTTTTTCTACATAATTTTGTGTTTCTTTGAATGGTGGGATACCGTTGTATTTATCTACATTTCCTGGACCTGCATTATAAGCTGCCAAGGCGAGTCGTAAATTACCTTGATAGCGATTTAGCATTTTATGTAAGTATTTCGTACCACCTTCAATATTTTGGACTGGATCATAAGGATTTGTCACTCCAAGCCCTCTGGCTGTATTCGGCATTAATTGCATCAGACCTTGGGCACCAGCCCTACTTTTAGCAAACATATTATAATTTGACTCTACTTTAATAATCGCATGGATTAGTCGTTCATCAATCCCATACTTTCGTGCGGTTTGGCTAATAATCCCATCAAAGTTTGTTGTGGGAATTGTTGTATTAACATTTGCTTTATATGTATATGGTTGATGTAAAACGGCATGATTAGCTCCAACTGATTGTCGATTCAAATACGTAGCTTGATTAATTTTTGCCTGTAGTAATTGTCTAAAGGCAATATCAGTTATTGGCTGATGTTGAGAAAATGGGCGATCTTCCGTAGTCATTAGCGACATCGCTTGATTTTGTATCATCAATTGTAAAGATCTAATATCCATCTTGAAACCTCCAATGGTACTTGTCTATATCATACGTTGGAACTGACATTTTAGCAAGTATAATTGGCGTGAAGGTACGTGAGGGCACATTTATATAGGAACACAAAAAAACTCTAGAAGACCGTGTCACTCTAGAGTTGTTCGGGAAGAATGGCTTAGCTGTTGTTTTGAACCGCTTGTTTCACACCCTCTTCTAGTGATTTTATCATTTCTAATTTATCTTGGTCAGATGATTGTTGCCAGATTAATTCGAAGAGCACACCCAACCCCGGTAACATTTTTTCTTCCCCATTATCGATAGCTTCTACGATTGTTGCTTCTAGCTGTTGTTGATTATTTGTTGAGATATTAGCGAGAATCGCTTTTCTTAAATTTAAATCCATTTTTACACTCCTCGTCATATTATTAAGGGATAGTTTGACCGTTTGCTAATAAAATATGTATGATGGTTATATGGAAATCAAAGAAGGTGTAGAGATGATCACGTCGATCAAAAATAATCGTGTGAAACAATGGAAAAAATTACAGACAAAAAAAGGACGACTGCAAACGGAAACTTTTTTAATTGAAGGTCCTCATTTAATTGAAGAGGCATACAAGAGCGGTTGGCAAATTAAAGAAATGATTGTCCAAGAGGGTGTCGATGTGCCATTTGCACCCGAACATGCTCCAATCACTTCTGTTAGCGCAACCGTGTTTAAATCTGTTGCTCAAACAGAAACGCCTCAAGGCATCATGGCAGTAGTCAACATGAAAGAACCACAAATTACGACTGATCAACCATTATTGTTAGTTGATCGGGTCCAAGATCCTGGTAATTTGGGAACGATGATCAGAACAGCGGATGCTGCTGGTTTTTCTGCCATTATGCTAGGTGAGGGAACAGTTGATGTTTATAATGATAAAGTGATTCGAGCAACCCAAGGATCTCTTTTTCATATCCCATTTGTTCAAGTCAATTTAGTTGAAGCAATAAGAAAACTTAAGCAAACCGGGTATGCGATTTGGGTCAGTGCATTAGAACAGGCGAAAAACTATCGTGAACTACAAGTTGAACATGAAAAAATTGCCCTTGTTGTAGGAAATGAGGGGGCAGGCGTGCAAAATCAACTCATCAAGGAAGCAGATGAGGTCGTAAAAATTCCTATTTATGGCCAGGCTGAATCACTGAACGTTAGCATTGCTGCTGCCATTTTAATGTATGACATAAAGGGAAAACTTGCACAACCTAATAAAGTTGATTATAATAACTAACTAAGATCATCAAATATAGTTAAAAAGCAATGAAAGAGCCAAGTAACAAAGAAAATCAAGCGATTTAGGGAGGAAATGTCATAGACTGAAAACATTTCTATCGTTTGTTTGTTACGATTCACTCTGGAGCTGACACCGAGACCTTATGAAAATAAGTAATGGTGTTCTGGATATTATCCATTATCAAAATCAAGGTGGACATAACTTTTTATGTCAACAAGGGTGGTACCGCGATCACAACCTCGTCCCTTATTTAAGGGGCGGGGTTTTTTGATGTGTTCTAGTTTAATTAGAAAAGCGGGTTATCCTATCTAGATCGATGATGACAGGCAAAAGAAAAGCAAGGAGGAAAATAATCATGCAAGACCAATTAGCTTCCTTACAAGAAGAAGCATTAGCAAAAGTTGAAGAAGTATCATCTTTAGATGAACTACAACAGTTAAATGTTACTTATTTAGGTAGAAAGGGGTCGTTAACCTCTGTTCTAAGAGGGATGGGTAAACTATCTCCGGAAGAACGTCCGGTTATTGGTCAATTAGCGAATAAAGTAAGAGAAACAATTACTCAAGCTATTGAAGCAAAAAAAGCAACCATTGAAGCAGAATTGTTAGAACACCAATTAGCTGAAGAAACGATTGATGTGACCCTGCCAGGACGTCCTGTTCAGGTTGGTGGATCACATATTTTAACAGCAGTAATTGAGGAAATTGAAGATTTATTTATCGGCCTAGGCTATGAGGTACGCGAAGGTCCAGAAGTCGAAACGGACTATTATAATTTTGAAGCACTAAATTTACCAAAAGGCCATCCAGCAAGAGACATGCAAGACTCTTTTTATTTAACAAATGAATTGTTGTTAAGAACCCATACATCACCAGTACAAGCGAGAACAATGGAAGAGCTAAAAGGCCGTGAACCAGTGAGAATGATTTGTCCAGGAAAAGTTTATCGTCGTGATAGTGACGATGCGACCCATTCTCATCAATTCACGCAAATCGAAGGTCTATACGTTGATAAAAATGTACGTATGAGTGATTTAAAAGGTACCCTTGATCAGTTTGCGAAGAAAATATTCGGGGAAGATCGAGAAATTCGTTTACGTCCGAGCTTTTTCCCGTTCACTGAGCCATCAGTAGAAATGGATATTTCCTGTAAAGTTTGTAGCGGAAAAGGCTGTTCTGTCTGTAAACAAACAGGTTGGATAGAAATATTAGGAGCAGGTATGGTTCATCCAAAAGTATTAGAAATGGCTGGCTATGATAGCAAGGTGTACAGTGGTTTTGCCTTCGGTATGGGACCAGATCGGATTGCTATGCTTAAATACGGTATTGATGATATTCGTCAGTTTTATTTGAATGATATTAGATTTTTACAGCAGTTCCATCATGCATAATGAGAGGGAGGATCAATCGTCGTGTTAGTATCGTTAAATTGGTTAAAAAATTATGTTGATTATGGTGCATTGACACCTGAAGAATTAGGAGAATTAATTACTAAGTCAGGGATCGAAGTAGATGGGATTCATCACGTTGCTGCCGAGAAGAGCGAACAAGTTGTTGTCGGCTATGTACAGTCATGCGAACCCCATCCAAATGCCGATCGTTTGAGTTTATGCCAAGTAGATGTTGGTGATGAAGTTTTACAAATTGTTTGTGGTGCACCGAATGTTCAAGCCGGACAAAAAGTAGCAGTTGCTAAGCCAGGTGCTGTATTGCCAGGTAATTTTAAAATAAAAAAAGTGAAATTACGTGGTGTTGAATCTAATGGCATGATTTGTTCTTTAGCGGAATTAGGGGTAGATGAGGCTTTTATTCCAGCTGATATGGCTGAAGGTATTTATGTATTTCCTGAAGATGTTGAAGTAGGTGAAAGTGTTGAAGCCTTATTGAATCTTAATGATGCCATTCTAGATTTTGATTTAACACCTAACCGGGCTGATTGCTTAAGTATGTTAGGAGTTGCCTATGAAGTATCAGCTATATTAGATGTTCCACTTAATTTACCTGATGTATCAGTCACTACCATTGATGAAAAAACAAGTGACTATACTACAGTAGCTGTTGAGGACCCGAAACTCACACCCTATTATGGCGCTTTTATCATTAAAGATGTTGAAATAAAACCATCTCCATTATGGATGCGAAATTATTTAATGGCTGCTGGTATTCGCCCAATAAATAATGTGGTTGATATTACGAACTATGTGTTAATCGAATATGGTCAACCTTTACATGCTTTTGACTATGATCGAGTTGGCACGAAGGAAATTTTAGTTAGAAATGCGAAAGAAAACGAAACGATCGTTACCCTCGATGGCCAGGAACGGACTTTAAAGGCAGAAGATCTCGTCATCACAAATGGTGAAGAACCTATCGCCTTAGCCGGTGTCATGGGTGGTGCGAATTCAGAAGTTACCGATGAAACAAAAACGATCTTATTAGAGGCTGCTTTATTTGATCCATTTACGATCAGAAAAACAGCCCAAAGATTAGGCTTACGTAGTGAGGCAAGCAATCGGTTTGAAAAGGGCATTGATCCTAGCCGGGTGAAGGAAGCAGGTATGAGGGCATGTCAGTTACTGCAAAAATACGCTAATGGTAAAGTGTTAATGGATCCAGCCATTGTTGATCATATAGATCGTCAGGAAAAAATTGTTACTATGAATACAATGGCGATTAATAATCGTCTTGGAACGAATATTAGTACGGATGAAATTAAAGATATCTTACGCAGATTACAATTTAACTTTGAAGTCGATCAAGATGACTTTTCTGTGTCGATTCCAACTCGGCGTGGTGACATTACGATCTTTGAGGATATGGTTGAAGAAGTTGCCAGAATTTATGGCTATGATAATTTACCATATACGTTACCTGAAAATGCTTCCCGTCCGGGTGGATTTACGAAGGAACAATCATTAAAACGAGCGATAAAACAATATCTTCAAAGTGTTGGTTTAACAGAAGCCATTACGTATTCATTGACGAGCGAAGAATTGGTATCGAAATTGATTAGTCCTGATATTCAATCAGAAGATGTTCAGCCAATTGCATTACCAATGCCGATGAGTGAGGATCACAAATTTTTACGTCTCAGTATTTTACCAGAGCTATTAAAAACATTGGCATATAATCGTGCCCGCAAAGAAACAGATATCGCCTATTATGAACTTGGTTCTGTTTTTCTCTCAAATGAAACCACATTAACGAAACAACCTAAGGAAAATTTACGGTTGGCAGGTGCCCTTACAGGAACTTGGACAGAACATAAATGGCGTCAAGAAAAAGTAACCGTTGATTTTTATATCGTGAAAGGAATTGTTGAAGGACTATTCCAGTTCTTAAATTTACCAGTTGTCTTTAAGCAAGCGACAATTAATGATTTACATCCAGGGCGATGTGCAACCTTACATGTACATGATCAATTGGTAGGATTTATTGGGCAACTGCATCCAATGGTAGCGAAACAAATGGATCTAGGGGATACGTTCGTATTTGACCTCAATATGGAGACAATCCTAGCTCTACATGAGGATAAGCTTGCCTATAAACAAATTCCACGCTACCCTTCTGTAGTGAGAGATGTTGCTTTTGTGGTTGATCAAGATATTCAGGCAAATGATATTAAGATGAGTATTGAGACAAGTGATATTCCTTATGTAACAGAGGTAGACATATTTGACGTTTATACTGGCGAACATTTACCAGAAAACAAAAAATCCCTTGCATATAGTATCCATTTCCAAGATCCTGAACAGACTCTAACTGATGAAGTTGTTGACGATGCATTTGAAAAAATTGTTGAATTAATTAGCAACACATACAATGCTACCATCCGTTCATAATGAATAAGAAATGCGATATGCATGATGTCATATCGCATTTCTATATCAACCCGACAGTTTGAGGATTTTACAATCTATTAAGAATTGTTTCCTAAAACTAAATGTTCATGTTAAAATTAAAGAAACTGACTGGATTTTAACGAATTAGGAGGTAACTGGGTGGGTCGGAAGGAAAAAGCGCGTATAACAGTGGATATTTATAATAGGCCGTATACCATTGTGGGTACAGAATCTGCTAGTCATATTCGCATGGTAGCAAGTTTAGTAGATCAAAAGATGCGTGACATCCATGAAGCAAATCAGCACCTTGATACAACGAAACTAGCTGTTCTGACGGCAGTAAATACAATGAATGATTACTTGAAATTAAAGGAAGAAAATGCAGCCTTAAAAGCAAAATTAAAGGAAGAGGAAAACTAGGGCATGGTTGATTTAGTGATTATAGTTTTATTATTATTAGGAATTTTAATAGGTTTAAAACGAGGATTTATTTTACAAATATTTCATTTGTTCGGATTTGCGACAGCTTTAGTCGTAGCTACTTATTATTACGATAAACTAGCGCCCCATTTAGTATTATGGGTACCTTATCCAGAGCTAGCTAATGATAGTATGTGGGCACATTTTCTACAAGCATTGCCCCTGGAAAAAGGGTATTACAATGCAATCGCCTTTGCGATCATCTTTTTTGCCGTCAGAATAGGGTTGCAAATAATCGCATCAATGCTAGACTTTGTTGCTGCCTTACCTATTCTGAATTCTATCAATCGAATACTCGGTGCTTTGTTAGGGTTTATCGAAATCTATTTATTGATCTTTATCATTTTATTCATACTTGCGCTAACCCCATTATCATTCATTCAATCGTGGATAAATGATTCACGAATTGCTTTGATGATGATTGAGAACACGCCAATTTTATCAGAAAAAATTAAGTCGCTATGGTTTGAATTATAGTTGTTCTTAAACAAAAGACTGGTTCAACCTCAAAGGATATAAATAACTATATCGTTTTTGATTGGATCAGTCTTTTAATTATTGTATCGAAAATGAATAGGTGATAGGAATGAGTGTCCATAAAAAAGACGTGATTAGACTGTTAGAAAAAATTGCCCTCTATTTAGAATTACAAGGGGCTAATCCATTTAAAATATCAGCTTACAGGCGAGCAGCCCAATCTTTAGAACGGGATGAAAGATCTCTAGATGAAATAACCGACTTTACGACGATAAAAGGTATCGGTAAGGGGACCAATGCTGTCATTGTTGAATATATTCAAACGAATCATTCAACAACTTTAGCAAATTTAGAAAAAGAAATTCCAACTGGTCTAATTCCTTTACTTCAATTACCAGGACTTGGTGGCAAGAGATTAGCTAAGTTGTATCAGGAATTAAACATTGAAGATGCGGACTCATTAAGAAAAGCCTGTGAAAGTGGTGAGGTAGAGAAAATACCTGGGTTCGGTAAGAAAACAGCTGAAAATATTTTAACAGCCCTTGATGAATATCAAACCCGTCCACCACGACTGCCAATCGCATATATGCTTCCGATTGCGAACGAAATCGAAGGTTATTTGGATTCGATCCCTGAAATCGTTAAGTATTCTCGGGCTGGTAGTTTACGACGGATGAAAGAGTATATTAAAGATTTGGATTTTATTATCGCAACAGACGAACCGTCGAAAGTTAAAGAAGCGATACTTGCTATGGATGCCATTAAACAAGTTATCGCTGCTGGCGAGACGAAAGTTTCTGTTGTCCGTGATGATGTATATGATGTTCATATTGATTTTCGCTTAGTAAATCCTGAAGTATTCTATACAACCCTTCATCATTTTACCGGATCTAAAGAACATAATGTCGCTATGAGACAACTCGCAAAAGCGAGGGGAGAAAAAATTAATGAATATGGTGTTGAAGTTGAAGCGACAAATGAGATCCTAACATTTCCATCAGAAAAAGATTTTTTTGCTCACTTTGGCCTTCACTATATACCCCCAGAAATGAGAGAAAATTCGGGTGAAATTGAGTTGTTTACGAAAGAAGTACCTTTAATTTCTAATGAAGATATTAAAGGTGACTTACACGTGCATACAACTTGGAGTGACGGGGCCCAGTCGATCGAAGAAATGGTCCAATGTGCTAGAGAACGGGGTTATGAATATGTAGCGATTACTGATCATTCAAAAGCGCTACGTGTTGCCAATGGATTAGATGAAACAAGGTTGAGAAGACAGCGGGAAGAAATTGAACGGATTCAGCAGAAATATCCGGATATTCATATTTTTGCTGGTGTGGAAATGGATATTTTACCAGATGGCCGACTAGATTTTTCTAACGAATTTTTACGGGAAATGGATTTCGTCATAGCATCCATTCATTCAGCATTCAATCAATCGGAAGATAAAATAATGAAGAGATTGATAAAAGCGATGGAAAATCCTTATGTTCATATGATTGCTCATCCAACTGGTCGATTAATTGGTCGCAGAGATGGATATGAAGTGAATTTTGAAGTATTATTTAATAAGGCTAAAGAAACAAATACCGTACTTGAGATTAATGCTAATCCGAATCGATTTGATTTATCAGCAGACTTGGCAAAGCAAGCCCAGGACTGTGGTGTTTTGTTAGCCATTAACACAGACGCCCATAGTAAACAGATGTATCATCATATGGAATATGGTGTCAGTGTGGCTAAAAAAGGGTGGATTAGGGAAGAACAAGTTATTAATACTTGGTCATTAGCCGAGCTTAAGGAATTGTTTAATCGTCATAAATAGTCAGTCAGTAAGAGAAGGAGTATAAACAATGAATGAACGCGTTCTACGGGTATTGGAATACAACAAAATCATTGATCAACTGGTAGAGTTGGCAGCTACTTCATTAGGAAAACAATTAGCCGAGCAAGCTAAACCGAAGACAGATTTTCAATTGGTCCAGACAATGCAACAAGAAACCGATGAGGCCGCTCAAATTATTCGACTCAATCAACAAATTCCGTTAGGTGGTATTTTTGACATTCGAGCCAGTGTCAAAAGAGCGACAATTGGTGGTGTGTTAGATGCATCATCATGTTTAGAGATAGCCAGTACCATTGCTGGTAGTCGTAATGTTAAAAGATTTATTGAAAACATGGAAGACCCATTACCACTTTTATCAGAATACGTTACTGGTATTTCAATTCCCCATGAACTAGAGAAAAATATTAATCAATGTATCGATCAACATGGTGAAGTATTAGATCACGCATCTAGCAAACTACGGAGTATCAGGTCATCGATTCGTATTTACGAAAATCGGATTAGAGAACAATTGGAAAATTACACGAGAAGAAACAGCCATTTGTTATCCGATGCGATTATTACGATACGAAATGATCGTTATGTCTTACCTGTTAAACAAGAACACCGGGGTACTGTTGGTGGTATTGTTCATGACCAATCTTCTTCTGGTCAAACACTATTCATGGAACCTAGGTCTGTTGTAAATTTAAATAACCAATTACGGGAAGCCAAACTACAAGAACAGCATGAAATTGAACGGATTTTACGAGAATTAAGTGAGCAAGTAGCTGCATATGAAGCTGAACTATTAGCAAATATTGAAATTTTGGCTGAAATTGATTTCATTTATGCGCGTGCAAAATTAGCACAAAGAATGAATGCATCAAAACCAAAGTTAAATCAAGATGGATATATTAGCATGAAACAAGCTCGTCATCCCCTTATTCCAGCTGATGAAGTTGTAGCCAATGATTTTGAGATCGGTAAAACATATAACTCGATGTTAATTACTGGTCCAAATACAGGTGGAAAAACAGTCGTTTTAAAAATGGTTGGATTATTTACTTTAATGGCTCAATCAGGTTTACAGATCCCAGCCCTTGATGGTTGTGAGCTGGCTGTATTTGAAAATGTGTTTGCTGATATAGGTGATGAACAATCCATTGAACAAAATTTAAGTACTTTTTCTTCTCACATGACCAATATTGTAGATATTATGAAAGAAGTAAATGAACAAACTCTTGTCTTATTTGACGAACTTGGTGCCGGAACAGATCCTCAAGAAGGTGCTGCTTTGGCGATGGCTATCCTAGATGAAGTGATTTCGAGGAATGCCCGGGTTATTGCGACAACCCATTATCCTGAATTGAAAGCATATGGATATAACCGAAAAAATGTCGTGAATGCTTCGGTAGAATTTGATGTGAACACGTTACAACCAACCTATCGATTATTAATTGGTATTCCTGGTAGAAGTAATGCTTTTGAAATTTCTAAACGCTTAGGCTTAGATACTGAGATCATCGACCAAGCTAAAAGCCTAATCGGGATTGATACTAAAAATGTTGAGAATATGATTATGTCGCTAGAACGTTCACAAAAACAAGCTGAACAAGCATATGAAGAGGCATATCAAATTTTACTTCAAAGTGAAAAACTACATCAAGATTTGAAACGGGAATGGGATAATTTTAACAAAGAACGCGAAAGACTGTATCAAAAAGCAGAAGAGAAAGCTAAAAAAGCAGTAGAAAATGCTCGTTTAGAAGCAGAGCGGATCGTTAAAGAAATCAGAGATATGCAAGCTTCCTTTAAAGAACATGAATGGATTGAAGCTAAGCGACGTTTAGAAGAGGCGACCCCAGAGCTATTGGGACAAACTAATACAAAGCAAGACAGTATTTCGCCACCACCTAAAAACCTCAAGCCTGGGGATTCAGTGTTAGTTCGTTCACTTAATCAAACCGGTACAATTGTTGAGAAAATTAAAGAGAAT
Source organism: uncultured Bacillaceae bacterium (assembly GCA_937925695.1). Lineage (GTDB taxonomy): Bacteria > Bacillota > Bacilli > Bacillales > Amphibacillaceae > CALAMD01. The sequence continues at coordinate 17,763 of CALAMD010000011.1, forward strand.
GAATATCTTGTTCAAATTGGTATAATGAAAGTAAATATTAACCAGGCTGATTTACAATTAGCTGATGAACCAAAACAAGAACAGCGTTCAGTTGTTACAGTAAAAGGGAACCAGCACGTTGGGGTTGAATTAGATCTCAGAGGGGAACGCTATGATGATGCCATGAGTCGGCTAGAAAAGTATATTGATGATGCGTTATTAGCCAACCATCCGAAAGTCCGCATTATCCATGGAAAAGGAACAGGTGCGCTTCGTAATGGCGTTTGGGAATTTGCTAAAAACCATCCTCATATCACCTCTTATAAATATGGTGGTCCAAATGAGGGTGGAAGTGGTGTAACCGTCATTGAATTTGCATAATCCATGTTCATCACCATCTGATAAAATTGCTGATTATAAGGGGCGAGAAAAGGGTGTTAGATAGATTAGCAAAGATATTATTTGCTGTTGCTGTCGTATTTATCATCGCAGGTATCGTATATTTACTATAAAGTCTTGCTACTGTTATCGATGCGCTAGCCTCGCATGATGTCAGACAGACGATTACTTGGTGCACTTGGAGGTAGCAAAGCTTAGTATAAGCAAACTAGTAGCATGCACATACTAACGGTGTTATAATTTAACAAGAGTTTTAGACCATGTCTAGGGAGGAATAAACTTAAATGGCAATTTTAAATGTAACTGATGCAAATTTTGCGGAACAAACGTCTAAAGGACTTGTACTTGTAGACTTTTGGGCACCATGGTGTGGTCCTTGTAAAATGATTGCTCCGGTATTAGAAGAACTTGATGCTGAAATTGGTGACAAAGTTCAAATCGTGAAGTTAAACGTTGATGAAAATCAAGAAACAACGAGCCAATTTGGCGTCATGAGTATTCCAACACTAATCCTATTTAAAGATGGCGAAGTAGTTGATCAAGTTGTTGGTTTTCAGCCGAAAGAAGCCCTTGAAGAGCTTATTAATAAACATGCCTAAGGCTTACGAGAAAATCGTGTAGACGAAATCCCTTGTTGCAATGTAACAAGGGATTGTCTTTATCTTAGAAAAAAAGGATGTTTCAAGTGAATGGAATAATAGAAAAAAAATTAGCTGTTTTACCTACACAACCAGGTTGCTATTTAATGAAAGATAAACATAATACAGTAATCTATGTCGGTAAATCAAAATCACTTCGAAACAGGGTACGCTCTTATTTTACTGGTGCCCACGACCGAAAAACTCAACGTTTAGTCCAAGAGATTACCGATTTTGAATATATCGTCACCTCATCAGAAATTGACGCCCTCGTCTTAGAAATGAATCTCATAAAAAAGTACGACCCTAAATATAATGTGTTGTTCCGTGATGACAAGTCTTACCCTTATTTAAAGATTACTGCCGAAAGACACCCGCGTTTACTCATTACACGAAAAGTTAAGAAAGATAAAGGCAAGTATTTTGGTCCTTATCCGAACGTTATTGCTGCTAGAGAAACGAAAAAACTGCTCGATCGTATGTATCCATTAAGGAAGTGTAATCGTCAACAAGGACGTCCATGTTTGTATTATCATATGGGGCAATGTTTGGCTTGTAGTGATAACCCTCCCTCAGAAGCGTTTTATAAAGATATTATCCAAAAGATTACTTCATTCCTTCATGGTGGTTACCACGATATCAAAAAAGAATTACAACAAAAAATGTATGAGGCCAGTGAACAATTAAATTTCGAGCGGGCAAAAGAGTTACGGGATCAAATTGAACATATGGAAACGATCATGGAACGACAAAAAATTGTGTCAAATGATCGGGTTGATCACGATATATTTGGCTACAGTTATACAAAAGGTTGGATGTGTATACAAGTATTTTTTATTCGCCAAGGAAAACTCATTGAAAGAGATGTTGCTATTTTTCCATTTTATAATGACGCTGAAGATGCATTTATAAGTTATATTGGACGATTTTATTTACATCAAAACCATTTGAAACCAAGCCAAATTTTAGTGCCTATCGGAACCGATGTTGAGCTATTACGGGAATTATTAGATGTCCATGTATATACGCCTTTTCGAGGACAAAAAAAGGATTTGGTCACGTTAGCACAAAAGAACGCCAAAATCGCTTTAGAAGAAAAGTTCGCTTTAATTGAACGAGATGAAGAGCGAACGATTATGGCTGTTGAGCAACTAGGTGAGACCCTTCATATTGAAACACCACACCGGATTGAAGCTTTTGATAACTCTAATATACAAGGTACAGATCCTGTTTCGGCCATGGTCGTGTTTATTGATGGTCGACCTGATAAAAAAGAATACCGGAAATACAAAATAACGGATGTTGAAGGTCCTGATGATTATGAAACGATGCGGCAAGTAATTCGCCGACGTTATACCCGTGTACTAAAGGAAAACCTACCCCTTCCTGATCTTATTCTTGTTGATGGGGGGAAAGGGCAGATGAATGCGGCCCTCGATGTGTTAGAAAATGAATTAGGCTTAGATATCCCCCTTTGTGGGGTTGTCAAAGATGAGCGACACCAGACGAGTGAATTGTTATATGGAAGTCCACCTGAACCCGTGCAACTTCCAAGAAATTCCCATGAATTCTATTTAGTACAAAGAATCCAAGATGAAGTTCACCGTTTTGCAATTACATTTCACCGGCAATTACGCGGTAAAGGCATGATTCAATCCGAATTAGATCAAATAAAAGGCGTCGGTGAAAAACGCCGAAATCTCCTGTTACGTCATTTTAAAACCTTAGATAATATTAAAAAAGCTAGCGTTGAGGATATTACTAAATTAGGTATTCCAAAAAATGTTGCTTCCGAAATTGTTCGTTATTTTGCCGAACCAAAAACAAAACAAGTTTAGTTCTTCATTCTACTGTAAGAACTAAACTTGTTTTTTTAATACGCGTATATTCGGTATCTGACATACTGTCTTGAACCCTAAATTATTCCACACGATTTAGTTGTCGTCTCCAATATAACAGAGATCAGTTTGAAAACTAGACTATCAAATTAGGTAGAAACAACTTTGAATTCAACTTGATATATTTTTTTATTTATTTTTTCCGAACACTCGTATTCTTTTCCTTTAATCATGCTCACCGCTTTTGCTAAAAAGCCAGCTTCTAGACGAAAATCAACGTTAATAGGTGCATTTAAGCGATACACGACAGCATCAGCCATTAAGGTAAAGGTTAATGAATGCTTTTTTTCTTTTACGAGCTCCATTTTTCCCCAACCAAGCTGTGTAGCGATCTCATAAATATCTTGATAACTTTGAATATCGAAGCTCCTTGCTAAATCCTTCCCCATAAAATATAAAAGGGTACTTGCTTCAGTACCAAGTAATTTTGGTAAACTAATATAACGTAATACATCATAACCTGCACCAGATGTTTGTAATTCCTGTAATAGTGAAATGGATAGTTGATTAAGTTCTTTTGTCATGATCGTCATCCTCTCTCATGTTTACCGGTGACCATTAAGGAGTGTCATTAGTATATAGGTGAGTGTTTGCAAATCCTTAGCTTATATCAATCTATATGATAAGCTCAGCAAGTTATTATGTACAAATCATCCCATTTATAATAATAGCTAATTTTAACCGTACTAAGCAACTGCTAATAAAATAAAATATTTCCAGTAATCGAGTGGGAAAAAATGTTAACGAAATCACTTTTGGCAAGGTAAATTTGTTAAATGTCTCACAATTTGAAAAAGTGTATTATTTTCTTGACGAGGATAATACTAATAAGTACAATGAAGATGTTGAAAACTGTACACACGTATAACTACCAGACTATTTAGTATTTTTTCAATGTTTTAACTTAATAGATTTAAGGGGGGGTATTATGAAAGAGCATCGTGAGTTTTTTTATAGACGACTCCATTCTTTACTAGGTGTTGTCCCTATCGGAATTTTTCTCGTTCAACACTTAGTTGTGAATCACTTTATCGTGTATGGAAGAGAGAGTTTCGATAAAGCAGCAAACTTTATGGCAAATCTTCCATTCGTGTTAATGTTAGAGATATTTGTCATATATTTGCCAATCTTATTCCACGCTGTTTTAGGTGTATATATTGTGTTTGAAGCTAAAAACAACGTGAGGAGATACGGGTATTTCCGTAATTGGATGTTTTTACTCCAACGTATCACAGGCATCATTACCTTGATTTTCATCGCTTGGCATGTCTGGGAAACTCGTGTACAGGTAGGTCTTGGTAATGTTGAATTAAATTCAGGGCTGATGGAAGGTATTTTGACTCAACCATTCTTATTTTGGTTCTATGTAATTGGAATTCTATCAACCGTATTTCATCTTGCGAATGGTTTATGGAGCTTCTGTGTATCATGGGGAATTGCTCAAACACCACGTTCGCAACAAATCGTTACATATTTTACAGTTATTGTCTTTATTGTCGTTAGTTATATTGGTTTAAGAACGATCATTGAATTTGCGTATCTCATTTAAACTAGAAGGAGTGGGCAATCATGGTAAATAGAAAAATTGCTATTGTTGGTGGTGGGCTAGCTGGTCTCATGGCAGCCATTAAAGCAGCTGAAGCAGGCGTCCACGTCGATTTATTTTCTATCGTTCCTGTAAAGCGCTCTCACTCTGTATGTGCTCAAGGTGGTATTAATGGTGCGGTCAATACAAAGGGAGAAGGAGATTCGCCGGACATTCATTTTGATGATACGATTTATGGTGGCGATTTCTTAGCTAATCAACCGCCAGTTAAAGCAATGTGTGAAGCGGCTCCTGGTTACATATATATGTTAGATCGTATGGGGGTAATGTTTAACCGTACACCAGAAGGATTACTAGACTTCCGTCGTTTTGGTGGAACACAATATCATCGGACAGCATATGCAGGAGCAACAACAGGACAACAGCTTTTATATGCTCTTGACGAACAAGTCCGTCGTTTTGAAGTAGAAGGCTTAGTCACTAAATATGAAGGTTGGGAATTTATTGGAGCAGTGCTTGATGATGAAGGGATTAGTCGAGGCATCGTTGCCCAAAATCTAAATTCCCATGAAATTAAAGCGTTTAAAGCTGACGCAACAATTATCGCTACCGGTGGACCTGGTATTATTTTTGGTAAATCAACAAACTCAATGATTAATACTGGTTCAGCAGCAAGCATTTTATATCAACAAGGAGCTAAATATGCTAATGGGGAGTTTATCCAAATTCACCCAACAGCTATCCCAGGTGACGATAAGCTTCGCCTGATGAGTGAATCTGCTCGTGGTGAAGGTGGACGAATTTGGACTTATAAAGATGGTAAACCATGGTATTTCTTAGAAGAAAAATATCCAGCCTACGGTAATCTCGTTCCTCGAGATATTGCGACAAGAGAAATTTTTGATGTTTGTGTTAACCAGAAGCTAGGTATAAATGGAGAAAACATGGTTTATCTCGATTTATCACACAAAGATCCAGAAGAGTTAGATATTAAATTAGGTGGAATTATCGAAATCTATGAAAAATTTGTCGGTGAAGATCCGCGTAAAGTGCCGATGAAAATCTTCCCAGCTGTTCATTACTCTATGGGAGGATTATGGGTAGATTACGATCAAATGACAAATATTCCTGGCATCTTTGCTGCTGGAGAAGTTGATTATTCACAGCATGGTGCAAATCGTCTTGGTGCTAACTCACTTCTATCTGCTATTTATGGTGGCGATGTTGCTGGTACAAGCAGTGTTAAATATATTGAAGGGTTAGCAAAACAATCTGAGGATATGCCATCGAAACTGTTTGATGATCGCGTGAAAGAAGAAGAAGAGAAATTCGAAGCGATGATGAAAATGGATGGTGGCGAAAATGCCTATCAGTTACATCAAGAGATGGGCGAGTGGATGACAGACAACGTTACAGTTGTTAGAGAAAATGCTCGTCTTCTCAAAACTGATGAAAAACTCCAAGAATTACTTGAACGCTGGGAAAACATTAGTATTAATGACTCATCAAGATGGAGTAACCAAGCGGTTATGTTTACACGCCAGTTGAAAAACATGATGCATTTAGCCCGGGTAATTACACTTGGTGCCTATCATCGTGATGAGAGTCGGGGAGCCCATTATAAGCCAGAGTTTCCTGAGCGTAATGACGAAGAGTGGTTAAAGACGACAATTGCGGAATTTGATGCAAAGGATAATAAACCAGTATTTTCATATGAAGATGTTGATGTATCCTTAATTCCGCCTAGACCTAGAGATTATACAAAGAAAAATTGAGAGGAGTAAAACAATGGTGGTCGAAACGAAAGAAAAGACTAAAACGGTGACCTTAATCATTACACGGCAAGATAGTCCTGATTCTGCTCCTTACGAAGAAACCTTTGAGGTACCATATCGTAAAAATATGAATGTGATTTCTGCCTTGATGGAGATACAAAAAAATCCTGTCAATGCAGATGGTGAAAAAGTTTCGCCAGTTCAATGGGAAATGGCTTGTTTAGAGGAAGTGTGCGGTGCCTGTTCAATGGTCATCAACGGTAGAGCACAACAGTCATGTTCAGCCCTTGTTGATGAACTTGAACAGCCGATTAGAATTGAACCGATGAGCACATTTCCAGTTGTACGGGATTTGATTGTTGATCGTAGCCGTATGTTTGAAGATTTGAAGCGGATTAAAGCCTGGATTCCAATTGATGGAACTCATGATTTAGGTCCAGGGCCTAGAATGCCTGAAAAGAAAAGACAGTGGGCTTATGAACTATCAAAATGTATGACTTGTGGTGTTTGCTTAGAAGCATGTCCAAATGTTAACGACAAGTCTGATTTTATCGGACCTGCCTTGTTATCATTACCACGACTTTATAATGCCCATCCAACAGGAGCTATGAATAAGAGTGAACGGTTGAATGCTTTGTTGGAAGATGGCGGTATTGCTGAATGTGGTAATTCTCAAAACTGTGTTCAAGTTTGTCCAAAAGGAATTCCATTAACAACCTCAATTGCAGCCATGAACCGCGCAACAACGATCCAAGCATTTAAGAACTTCTTTGGAAGTGACAATGCTCATTAAGATTGATTAAGTTGCCGACTATCTGTTAAGGATAGTCGGTTTTATTTTTTCATAAGTGTTGTGTCAATCAAGTCCTTTTGCAATGAAATCTCCTGCATCAATTCCTCAAATATCATCATTTGCGTTTAAAGAAAAATACACTATATCTTTATGTGACAGTTAACTGTATACTTAATTCATCAAAGTAAAATACAATCAAATAATTGTTATTTGCTAAGAAGAAAAATTCCATTGGGAATGGGATGATAGGTCATGCTCTTAAGCTGTTAATCAGAAAACATAGCTGATGATCTACTCGAAACAAACGAAGTAAGTTATTCACATCCAATCATTTTTCATCCATCCCAATCAGTTCGTATGTGAAGAATTGTTAGAATGAGAGGTATGAAGCATGAATAAGTATATCATTCACACGGTAAATATTGTAATTGGTATTTTAACCATCGGGTTTAGTTTGTTTCTTACTTGGGGAGTGTTAGCTTTTGGGCCAGAAGGAAACACTTTAATTATTGCATTACCCTTGGTAGTTATGGCGATCTGGTTGATGATCTACAAGTTACAAATCAAATATCAGACTGCAATAAGTTTCATTAGTTTATTGTTGCTAGAATTTTTATTACTTTATTTAGTAGCGATCATGATTAACCTTTAATAGTAAGATTGTTAAATAATCACACGTTAGGGTTGAACAAAAAAAATAATTCATTAGATTTTATCTCGAAGCTCAATAAGTCAATTCATAAATAAGACGAAAAGAAAAACCGACTTCCATAAAGGAAAGTCGGTATCTTTTAGAGCTTTAATTCTCCCATACGAAGTAGCTCTACAACAGCTTGTGAGCGCCCCTTAACACCAAGCTTCTGCATTGCATTCGAAATGTGATTTCTTACAGTCTTTTCAGAAATAAACAAGTCTTGGGCTATATCCTTTGTAGTTTTATCTTGTACTAAGAGTTCAAATACTTCTCGTTCACGTTTAGTTAATATATTATTCGGTTTATACTTGTTGTCCTTCAAATGGAAACCCCTCCTTGCTCTTATAGAACTGCACATGAAGGGAAATTATTTAGTCATTACATCTTATGTAATTAATTGTAAACAGTTCTCATTTATCACCCAAAACTGCAAAATAGGGCTAATTTAGCAATTCTCGAACATTAAATATGTTAAATATTCGAAAAAATATCTTGGGTGAGAAGATTTGTAGCCCAATATGGTAATATGTAATAAAATAAAAATTTCGGGGGGTTCTTAATGAGCAAAGCAGTGAGTGATGAATCAATTGTGCTGGCAGAAGTGAAGTTAAGGAAAATTTCTTCCATGATTAAATTAAAAGGACGGCAAATATTAACGAATTACCCAATTACCTCACCACAATTTATTGCCTTACAATGGATCGTAGAGGAAGAAGAAATTACGATAGGTGAGTTGTCCAAAAAGCTTGGTTTGGCATTTAGTACGACAACAGATCTTGTTGATAGGATGGAAAAGGTTGGGCTCGTTAAAAGAGAAAAGGATAAACAAGATAAGCGTGTTGTTCGCTTATATGTTTTAGATAAAGGAAAAGAGATTATTAAGGAAGTAATTCAGCAGCGACAGCAATATTTGGGTGAAGTACTTCAATCTTTTACTGATGAACAAACAGACCAATTAATTGAACTGTTAACAAAATTATACAATCAAATGGAACAAATAGAGGTTAAACAACAGCACTAGGAGTGATCTTCATTGGACGGAGCAATTGGCGTTATTGATTCGGGTGTCGGAGGACTAACCGTTGTAAAAGAACTTATGCGACAATTACCGAAAGAAAAGTTAATTTATTTAGGTGATACGAAACGATGCCCATATGGATCACGAACCGATCGAGAAATTATTCAGTTTACTTGGGAAATGGTTCGTTTCTTACTACAAAAAGAAATAAAGGCACTAGTTGTGGCTTGTAATACGGCCACTGCTTTTACATTACCAGCATTACAAAAAGAGTTATCAATACCGGTTATTGGTGTAATTCAACCGGGAGCGAGAGCAGCAATAAAAGCAACCAAAAATAAAAATATCGGTGTCATTGGCACTGAAGGGACGATTCGCAGTCAAGCATATGAACAAGCATTACAGGATATTCAGTTTGACATTCAAGTAAATTCCTTAGCATGTCCTTTATTTGTACCGATGGTTGAAAAAGGAGTGTTGGCAGGAAAGGAAGCGGAACAAGTTGTCGAGTCATCTTTGCAACCTTTAAAAAATGTCAACCATATTGATACGTTAATTTTAGGATGTACTCATTACCCGTTAATCGAAGATACCATTCAACGTGTGTTAGGTGATGATGTAACAATCGTCTCATCAAGTGGGGAAACAGCTAGAGAAGTGAGTGCGATTTTGGAAATGAATGGGTTGCTATATAAAGGTGATAAACGTCCTAAACATGTTTTTTATACTACCGGAAATGTCAATTTTTTCAAGGAAATGTCAAAAGTTATTTTTGCCAATAATCCATCAGATTTAAATAATGTAACGATTGATAAAGTTGTCATAAGCAACGAATCATAAAAAATATCGTAGAAAAATAATTAGGATTGATAGGTCTAATTCCTATGATGGCTCGTATACATAATAGTACAAACCATCGTAGGAGGGGACGATATGCAAAATAAGAAAATATTATTTATCGGCACATTGATCATGTTCCTCATATTATTATCCGGCTGTTTCCAGGGTGAACAATCGCTTAAAGAAATAGACGTACCGCAAAACAGTGATACAGATAATGATACAGCTGAAGAGGAGAATCAGGCTGAAGATGATTTGGCTGATACGGATGCTGGTCAAGATGTAATTATGGAGACTGTTCCTAGACAATTATATTTAATGGATGTAAATGGGATGATTGTTGAACAAACCCTTGAACTTCCGTTGCTTGAATCGAAAGAGGTCGCTACCCAAGTGTTAACGTATTTAATTAAAGATGGACCGGTTACGTCGATTTTACCAAATGGTTTTCAAGCCGTGTTACCAGCGGAAACAGAAATATTAGGTCTCAACTTACTTGATGATGGAACAATTATTGTTGATGTTTCGGAAGAGTTTACCGATTATAGACCTGAAGATGAATTGAAGATTTTACAAGCGATGACCTACACACTAACCCAATTCGAAAATATAAATAAATTACAATTAAGAATTAATGGTGAACCACAACAAGTGATGCCGGTTAATGGGACACCAATTGGTGATGGCTATTCTAGAAGTAATGGGATAAATATTATTTCTACTGATAATGTAGATTTACTCAATAGCCAAGCAGTGACAATGTATTTTCCAACTGAGTATAATGATAGTCGGTATTATGTTCCTATCACAAAACATATCAAGGTAGATGAAGCAGATCCGAATATGTTAAGCTCCATCGTCCAATCTTTAATAGAAGGTCCTGGCTATCAAACAAACCTAATCCATGTTTTTAATATGGACACAACGTTAATGGAAACGCCGGTCCTTGAAGATGGGATTCTTGAGTTAGTTTTTAACGAAAGCATATTAAAGGATAAAGAGAAGGCTGTTATATCAGACGAAGTAATGGAAACACTTGTCAGAACATTAACTGAACATCAAAATGTAGAAGCGATTGAAGTAAAAGTTGAAAACGTAGAGGTTATTGTTAATGAAAATGGCGAACAATATGACGAGCCAGTAACAAGCTCATTAATAACTAAAGATCGTTTATAATTCATGAGGCTGTTATCCACAGTCTCATCGTTTTTTATTATTTTTATTAATGTGGAAATAATACTCAATGTATTTCCATGTTTCTTTTTTATATGATAAGCTATTGGTTGAAACTAGGAGGATATTTTGATGAGAGAAAACGGTAGAAACACGAATGATTTAAGATCGATACAAATTACACCTAACTTCATTAAGCATCCTGAGGGATCTGTGTTAATTGAAGTTGGTGATACAAAAGTGATATGTAATGCTAGCATAGAGAATAGAGTCCCACCTTTTTTACGCGGACAAGGGAAAGGGTGGATCACAGCTGAATATGCTATGCTACCACGTGCGACTTCCCAAAGAAATATTCGTGAATCCTCAAGAGGGAAAGTGAGTGGGCGAACAATGGAAATTCAAAGACTGATTGGACGTGCCCTGCGCTCAGTGGTTAATTTAGATAAATTTGGTGAACGTACCCTTTGGGTAGACTGTGACGTTATTCAAGCAGATGGCGGGACAAGAACGGCATCTATTACAGGTGCTTTTGTTGCTACAGTGCTTGCATTTGGTCATATGTTGGACAAGCAAATGATTACAGAAATGCCTGTCACTGATTTTTTAGCAGCAACGTCAGTTGGTATTTTACCAAACGGGCAAGAAGTGCTCGATTTAAACTATGAAGAAGATTCACAAGCCTTGGTAGATATGAATATTGTGATGACTGGTTCAGGTGAGTTTGTAGAAATACAAGGAAATGGTGAAGAAGCAACTTTTTCCTATGATCAATTACAATCATTATTAACGTTAGCAACAAAGGGTTTAGAAGAAATTTTTATGATTCAAAAAGATATTTTAGGTGATTTAGCTGAAAAAATAGGGAATAAAGACGATAAACAAGGTGAGGAAAGTGAAGGAACTGATCATAGCCACGAACAATAAAGGAAAAGCCCTTGAGTTTAAAGAACTTTTTAAAGACAAGGATATTGACGTTTACTCGTTGTTGGATTTAACAACGACCTTTCCTGAAGTAGAGGAAACTGGAACTACGTTTAAAGAAAATGCTCAGTTGAAAGCAGAACAAATTTGTTCTCTATCACAACGGGCTGTGTTAGCAGATGATTCGGGTTTAGTGATTGATGCTTTAAACGGTCAACCCGGCATTTATTCTGCTCGCTATGCTGGACTTGATAAAAATGATGAAGCGAATAATGAAAAAGTGTTACGAGAATTACAAGGTGTACGCGATGAAGAACGTACAGCTCGTTTTGTCTGTGTACTCGCTCTAGCAAGACCAAATCTTCCAACTATTTTTTTTAACGGATATTGTGAGGGAAAAATTGCCCATCATCCTGAAGGAACGAATGGTTTTGGCTATGATCCGATCTTTATCCCGAAAGGATATGACCAAACAATGGCCCAACTCCCACCAGAAGAAAAAAATAATATTAGTCATCGTAGTCAAGCAATGAAAAAACTAGTAAAATGGATCACAACCGTATAGAGGAGATATGTATGGAAAAAGTATTAATCATTAGTGATAGTCATGGACTAACAACTGAATTAAAATCATTAACAGAAAAATATGCATCCTATACTGTCATACATTGTGGCGATTCTGAACTCACTATTGGCGATCCGGTGATAAACAATATGCATGTTGTTAGGGGAAATTGTGATTTTGATCAGAATATGCCAGATGAGAAAGTGATCTCGGTAGCTGGGGTTAACATTTTTGTCACACATGGGCATTTATATGGAGTAGGGAGAGACTTAACGACACTTTCGTATAAGGCTAGTGAGTATGATGCTCAAATTGTATGCTATGGTCATACCCATCAAGCTAGAGCTGAAAAAATCGGTAATCAAATATTTATTAATCCTGGAAGTATTCGTTCCCCGCGTGATCGCAAAGAAAAAACTTATGCAATTTTAACAATTGAAGATGGTAAACATATTCAAGTTGAATTCCATACAACAGATGGTCAAATCCTTAATGAACTCAGTTTTTCCGACACTTTATCGTAGAAATTACATCATTTTGCCAAAATATACTGTCTATGGGATTATTTTCTTTATTAGAGCACGACTCAGCATCCGAATGATCCTTCTAGGCTCATTCGGTCGTCTGAACCCCGTGTTGTTCTTGTAAAAAGGTTTATTTTTTTATTTATAAGATCAGTTAAGATTACCTATGAAGTCTAATCAAATGAAATCCTTACAAAAAATCTCTAGAATGATAGAGAGTTTTTTTAGTAAATCTTTTGAAATAAAACGAACTTAATTGTATACTGTAAAAGGTCGCAAAGATGAGTAATGATGAAATTTAAAAAAATAATGGTTTGAGTTGACAAAAAAAATCTTCTTGCCTATAATAATTCTTGTCGTCAGAAATTAAGGGTCATAAAGACAGACGATTAATAGAAATTTATGTGCATCCAACAACATAGGCGGGTGTAGTTTAGTGGTAAAACCTCAGCCTTCCAAGCTGATGTCGTGGGTTC
>CALAMD010000012.1 GCA_937925695.1 uncultured Bacillaceae bacterium
TACTAAAAACATACAATTGGTGATTACAATGAATTTATCTAAACGACTTAAAACAATCGCATCTTTTATTCCCGAAGGCAGTTTCTTTGCTGATATTGGTACTGATCATGCTTACCTGCCTTGTTATGTCTGTTTACAGGATGATAAAGCTAGGGCAATAGCTGGTGATGTCACTGAAGGCCCTTATCAAAGCGCGAAAGAAACTGTTCAACAATATGACTTGGAAAAAGAAATTTCTGTACGGCTAGGAAATGGGCTAGAGGTGATTCAAGGTGAGCCAGTTGAAGTAATAGTTATTGCTGGCATGGGTGGTCAATTAATTACCGAGATCTTAACTTCAGGTAAAGATCAATTATCGACAGTAAAAACCATCATCGCCCAACCAAATACAAGTGAATACATCGTACGAAAGTGGTTGCTAGCAAATCATTATACGTTAACAGATGAAGTGATTTTAGAAGAGAATGGCCATATTTATGAAGTGTTGGTTGCGACAAAAGGTGATGATAAAATAAACTATGAGGAATCACTTATTGAACAACAGTTATTATTTGGTCCAAAATTAATGGCCGAAAAGCCAGCGATCTTTAAACAAAAATGGCTACAACAACTGCGCAAAATTAACAATATCATCGATAGCATCGAACAAGCAGATAATAAAGACCAATATAAGCAAAAATTAATACGTCTAAAACAAAAGATTAACTGGATAGAGGAGGTCATAAAATGACAGAGGTCATAACAAATGCAGATATATTTCGAGAAATTGAAACATGGGCACCTAAACAGTTAGCCTATGACTGGGATCATGTCGGTTTGCAAATAGGTTCCCATCAGCAAAAAGTAAAGAAGGTATTGATTTCATTAGATGTCTTAGAATCTGTTGTTGATGAAGCGATTGAACTTGGTGTAGATCTAATTATTGCCCACCATCCATTACTGTTTAAGCCTCTTAAAAAAATTGATGTCAATACACCTCAAGGTCGAACTGTCGCCAAGCTGATCAAGCATGAGATTTCCGTATACGCAGCCCATACGAACCTCGATATTGCTGAAGGTGGCGTAAATGATCTATTATGTCAAAAATTACAAATTAAAACAACAGATCATGTTGTTCCAGTAACAGAAGAACGATTATATAAATTGAAAGTATTTGTACCATTAGACCATGCTCGCGAAGTTAGGGATGCGATTAGTCAGGCCGGTGCTGGTCATATTGGTAACTACAGTCATTGTACCTTTCAAACGAAGGGACAAGGTACGTTTAAGCCCCTTCAAGGAACAAACCCTTATATTGGAAAAATTGATGAAGTTGAATATGTTGATGAATATAAAATTGAAACTATAGTGCAAGAGAGTATTCTTGCAAAAGTGATTCAAGCTATGATTGAGGCTCATCCTTATGAAGAAGTTGCCTACGACATTTTTCCCTTACATCAAACAGGAAAATCCTATGGACTAGGCAGGATCGGACAACTTCCAAACCAGATGACGGTAGAGCAGTTGGCCTTACAAGTTAAACAAGTCTTTTCATTGGATCATGTTCGTGTGATAGGCAAACATGATAAAAATATTAACCAAGTTGCTGTCATTGGTGGGAGTGGTGAAAAATACATTCATGCTGCCAAAATGAAAGGGGCTGATGTCTTGATCACAGGTGATATGACGTTTCACCAGGCTCAAATTGCTAAAGACATCGGCTTAGTTGTTATTGATGCTGGTCACTATATTGAAGAAGTGATGAAAGAAGCTATGCAGGCTAAGTTAGCTAGTACTTTTTCAAATCACTCTGTAGAGTTTATTATTTCCAAGGTGAATACAAATCCTTTTACATGCTTATAAAAAGGTGTTATTTTAACACTATACCTTTGTACATAAATTGACGCGGAACATCAATGAAATGGGTATATTTTAAAGGATCATTGCGAATGATCGAGAAACAATGAGGTGGAAAATATGTTGAAAATTGGCTCACACGTATCGATGAGCGGAAAGAAAATGTTATTAGCAGCTAGTGAAGAGGCCGCTTCATATGGCGCAAATACATTTATGATTTACACCGGAGCACCACAAAATACCCGGCGTAAACCGATAGAAGAATTAAACATTGAGGCAGGATTAGCCCATATGGAAGACAATGACATCTCAGATATTGTCGTTCATGCACCATACATTATTAATATTGCGAATACAACTAAACAAGCGACATTTGAAATCGGGGTTACATTTTTAAGAAGTGAAATGGACCGTACGGAAGCGCTCGGCGCAAAACAAATAGTCCTTCATCCTGGATCCCATGTAGGTGCTGGTGTTGATAAAGGTATCAACCGGATAATTGAAGGGTTAAATGAAGTATTAGATCGCGATGAAAAGGTTCAAATTGCCCTTGAAACTATGGCAGGTAAAGGGACGGAAATTGGTCGTAATTTTGAAGAATTAGCGAGAATAATTGATGGGGTCACCCATAATGAGCATTTGTCTGTTTGTATTGATACGTGTCATTTACATGATTCCGGTTATGATGTTAAAAACGATTTTGATAATGTTCTGAACGAATTCGATAAAATAATTGGTATCGATCGAATTAAAGTCGTTCATGTCAATGACAGTAAAAATGAACTGGGCGCGCAAAAAGATCGCCATGAAAATATTGGCTTTGGCCATATTGGGTTCGAGGCATTATCTTATGTTATAAATCATCCACAATTAGCCAGCCTACCGAAAATTTTAGAAACACCGTATGTTGGTGAAGATAAGAAAAATCGGAAACCACCATATAAATTTGAAATCGAAATGATCCGAAACGGCTCATTCGATCCACAGGTTTTAGAAAAAATTATGGCTCAATAAGTAAAAAGGGGCTTTTTCCTCATTTGAGGTCAAAAAAGCTCCTTTTTGTTTTACGTAAATAAATGTTCGAGACCATAGGAACGAATAATTTCATATAAAAGCCTTTGTGCTTGTGAGGCGGTCGATTGATCCGTAATCAAAGCTAAATCTTGGAAAATTTTCGGATGATTACCTTTTATAAATAAATCCAATTGATTGTTTTTTAAATAATGAATAATTCGTTGTGCTTGTTCTTCACTAAGTGTGAATTGATATTGTTTGCTATAATAAAGCAATTCATCAACAGTTAATTGTCTTAATTTATTGTTTACCATTTGTTTAATAAAAAATGACATCGCCATTCTCCCTTTTAAAAAAGATATGATTACATGATATGCAAGATTATACCATCAGTGTGTTCGATTACCATAAAATAACGTTTTATATTGCACAACATTCCATAAACTAAACATGTATCTTCGCTAAATTTGAAAGGGGGTTATGGTTATGAACCACAATGAGCAATTCCCTGATAAAAGTAGAAGACAGCAAACAAGTAGTCAAATAAATCCTCATGATGTATCAGAAAAACGGACTTATCATGAAGAGATTTCCCAAGATCTAGGCCTTGACAATCCAGGGGCAAGATTAAGCCCTAGTGAAAGATTAAGCGAAAACCGTAACGCGGAAGGAAGGACAAACAGTACCATTGGCTGGATTGGCGTTTTGCTCTCGATTATTTCCCTGTTTTTCGCTCCTGTTCTCTTCGGGGGAGCTGGTATTATTTTCGGTTTTATGTCCCGGAGAAGGGATGCCGATTTTTTAGGAAATACTGCTATTATCATTGGTATCATTTCCATTGTCCTATCATTATTTTTTACACCCGTCGGATAGACTTTAATTGGGGCTGTGAATACAGCCTCTTTTTTATTTCTGTCTATTTTTATTTGTAAATATTGGTATAATGGTATTAAACAATTCAATAAACTGGAAAATAATATGATTCGTTAGGTTGTAAGTTAAAAGGATCGACATCAGGATTTAATTGTTTAAAATCATTGATGATTTTCGTCATGTCAAGTTCATGTAATTGATCTTGATTTATTTTTTCAATGATTGATAAAACGGTTTCACCTGCTTGGAACTTACGTTTAACAAGGACTTTTTCTTGATGGATCTGCATCGTTTCACCATGATCAGGATTTGTATTAACATTAGGTAACGATCCACTTGTTATATCGTGGTAAATACTTGATAAGAGCAGGAACATCAGGAGATATAATGAGCACTTTTTTAACATATACATATTTATCACCTATAATATATTCGTTGAATCATCGATATATATTTATGAAAGTGAGGAATCATAGATGGAGATATTTAACTACGATTGGATCATTGGTATTATTACAGCATTAGGTACCTTGTTTTTAATTGGTGAACTCCTCGTTAATATGCGGGGATTATTTGCCATTCTAGGATTGGCTTTTATCGTTACATATTTTACTGTTTATTTAGAACCCGGATCTTTTACCCTTATTTTTATTATTTATTTGTTAGGATTATTCCTTATTATTATCGATGGCAACTTTGTTAATGATGGGACATTAGGGGTAATTGGTTTAGTGTTGATGTTAGTATCGGTAGCGATAGCTGCTCCAAACTTCTTTGCTGGACTCTATGCGATTATTGGGGTTCTTGCTGGTGGTGCAGGGTCCCTGTTGTTTTTAAAAGTATTTCCCAAGCGTAACCTGTGGGGGAAATTAACATTAAAAGATCGTTTGACGAGTGAAGCCGGTTATCAAACGATGAATCAAGAGTATGCGTCATTGGTAGATAAGCAAGGAATCACGATTAGTGTACTTCGCCCAGTAGGAACAATTAGAATAGATGGAAAAGAATACAGTGGGGTTTCTAATGGTCAATGGATTGAAAAGGGAACGGCAGTAAAGGTTGTCGAAGTTGATGGTACAAAAATTTTAGTAGAAGAAGTTAATGAGTAAATATTAAATAG
>CALAMD010000013.1 GCA_937925695.1 uncultured Bacillaceae bacterium
AACATTGATGCGTTTAAATTGCACGAACTTCAGTGTTATGCTCTTGTTCGTGAATATTGATGTGTTTAAATTGCACGAACTTCAATGTTATGTTCTTGTTCGTGAACATTGATGCGATTAAATTGCACGAACTTCAGTGTTATGCTCAAGTTCGTGAACATTGATTCATTTAATTTGCATGAACTCAAGAATCAAGTTCAAGTTCGTCAATATTGTATCGTGTTAATGAACGCCTACGTCCCCAGGCAACCCACATTGCACACAAAATACTAAAACTACCTTAATTTTATTAAAAATATTGTTACATTATTCACAAATATATTGTATGATGATAACATCACGTAAATTATCTTACTATTAATAAAAGTTGCAATGATTATTCACTTTGATTTTGAGTCGTTCTATAAAAATCGACCTTAAAGTGAGCAGTGTTATTAGGTCACGTTAAATATGAGCTAGAATTTCATTAAAGGATGTGTTGTTGATGAGATTTTTGATTGTGTTAACTAAAGCGGAAAACTGGATCGAGGGTGTACGTTTGCCAGACCAGCCGTTTATGCCAGAACATGCTGTGTATGTGCAACAAGCTTTTGATCAAGGAAAGATTATTATGGCTGGACCTTTTAATGACACAGATGGCGGGGCGATTATTATTGATGCAAACCAAAAAGAGGAAGCCATCGAATTTGCAGAAAATGATCCTGCTGTGAAAAATGGCACCTTTTCCTATCAAATTATGGAGTGGGCTTTCAAACTAAGTAAGTTTGAAAATATTAGCGCGAATTATGGCCAAAAATATATTGATCTTAAACATCAAGTTCAAAAGGAATTAGGTATCATTGAATGAAAAAATTAATGTTAGGCTCATCGCTATTGATGCTAATTGTCTTATTAATTGGGGTATTTCGCTATCATCAGGACAGCACTGTTCTATTGTTACCCCGAGGTGAACAGTATTTAATGGAAAGCAAATCGAACCAAGCCGATCAAGTTCAACAGTCACCTCCAATACCAGTTGATCAAGCAAAAATAAGTTACTCGTTACAAAATGACGAACTACAAATTACCTTTGATCAAGGTCAGCATTGGCAACAAGTACCCATTGAAAAAGATGCTTTATTTACTGGCGAGTATACAGGAAATGAACAAACATTAATTCCTGGTAGTTATTATTTGTCAGATGCTATTGTTGCATTTATCTATGCAATAGATGGTGGTCAAGGAAGCCAGCAAGTATCATTAAAATATTCCCTAAATCAAGGGAAAACATGGGAAGATAGTGTCATAGCCGAAGCATTTCCGATCATGCGTTTTCGAAAAGTTTCATTTGTGAATGAACAATTTGGTTATGTCATTCTAACCGGTGATCGAACGATGTCTCAAGAATATTCCATCGCTTATGTAACCTATGATGGTGGCACAACTTGGCAAGCAACGAACGACACAGGAAATACGAGATTACTAGCCGACGGTGGTTTTGTTGATGAAACGACGGGTTTTATGTCGTATGGCATCATCAATCCCGAATCACCTGATTTATACGTTACCCAAGATGGAGGCGATACGTGGACAAAAGCAACAATTAATATTCCTGAAAAATACACACCCGTTTTTGTCCAAGCTGAACTGCCAGAAACAGTCGATGATCATTTAATCATGTTGATCAATCAAGGTCCAAGCGGAGATTATCAGGGTGGAAAAGTTAAAGGGGAGTTTATTTCAATGGATCAAGGTTTAACGTGGGAGTTTGTTAGGGGGGTGCCAGTAGATGAGTCGGATTAATAAACAGTCAAAAGGGTCAGATTCATCCGCAAATCTTAATAAACAACAACCGACTTCAACTCGGAGAAACACCATACGTCTTCTCGGCTGGCTTTTATTTTTAGTCGGTGTTGGCATCTTCTGCATGGAAAGTGGATTCCTAGTTTTCCATGAAAAATATACTATCGAGTATATCGATCAACGGCTTTTTTATTTGTTAAACATCCTCTGCATCATCTGCTTGATCACTGGATGTTATTTATGTTTCACCTTTACAAAAAGAATCAAACAAATCAGTCTGATCGCAGTCATTATTTTTTCACTACTTCACCTTGGCTTGCTTTTTGACACTCAGACAAAAATCAACCATGTCATTCGTTTTTCACCAGATTATAAACATGTGCTCATCATCAAAGAAGATATTGATAGTGGCCAGGCAATCTATCATCGGAGTTTATATGGTATTTTTTCTCGTCCTCATACTAGTTTGCCAGGCCAACCAAAGGGTGAATTTAAAATAGATTGGTTGGCTAACGATGTGGTTGCTGTGACTTATAAAACGCGTGACGACACGATCCAACAGTATATTGGCACATACGGCGACCGAGGCAATGGTCACTATTATTATGTAGGCTCTGAAATTGCTGGACATTGGGAAGGGGACCGATATGAAGTAAGCAGTGATACAGCAGGAATAACTGTTATCGATCACGGTAACAAAGAATTGTTTACTTGGGAAAACATTGAGCAGTTTGGCACCTTGGCTATTGTTCTAAAGAAAGATAATCACGCCAGGTGGACGATCGCTTTAAATGAAAATTTTACCGTCCAAAATGGAAATTTTCTTTCCGGTAATATTAGTTTATATCAGGCAACGATGGAAAATAATCAACCTATCATTTTACAATCATATAATCCAGTAGAGTAGAGTTGTTCAGTTTAGCATAGGCCTGCTATCAGTCGGAATATGTTTGCTGTTATTGACGAGAGCATGTCATAATAGAGAAAGACGCATTTATTAGGAAGGAAAGATGGAATGACTTCTATGAATCTGACTCGCAGCCAAAGAAATTTGATCGTTACAGTTACATTATCAGCTTCGTTTTTAACAGTTCTCTTACAATTTCTACTCATCACGGCCTTTCCGAAAATTATGAGTGAGTTTAATGTTAATTCAACTGAGGTGCAGTGGCTAACGACCTCATTTATGCTCACGTCTGCAGTTTTGGTTCCGATTACAGCTTTTTTAATTGATCGTTTTAAAACAAGAACGTTAATGCTCGGTGCCATGTTGTTCTTTTTAACTGGTACGGTGATCGGTTTTCTGGCCCCATCATTTGCGATTTTGATAGTCGGTAGAATTTTGCAAGCAATCGCTTCAGGGATATTGATGCCATTAATGCAGACAATTTTATTCCTCATTTATCCAAGAGATAAAAGAGGTTATGCCATGGGGCTATCCGGAATGGTTATTAATGTTGCACCTGCCATTGGTCCACCGCTATCAGGGATAATCATTAGCTACTTTGACTGGCGTTTTTTATATCTATTAACATTTATCATTGCCGTCATAATTCTTATTTTAATTATCTGTTTTATGCAAAATGTAACGAAACAAAGAGACACGAAAACAGATCTACTATCAATTCTTTTATCAACTGTAGGATTTGGTGGAATTCTCTATGGATTTAATCAATTGCAAGAAGTAGGCATCACCAATTTGAGCACGCTAGCTAGTTTAATAACAGGTTTTTTAGCATTAGCACTTTTTGTGTTCCGCCAGCTTCATTTAGAAACACCCGTGTTAAATATTCGGGTATTAAAAATACCGATATTTGCCCTTGTAACATTTATTTCTGTAATTGGCTTTAGTTTGCTGATCTCGATTGAAACGATTTTACCTTTATATGTACAAAATGCTCAGCAACGCTCAGCTTATTATAGCGGTCTAGTAGTGATGCCAGGTGCTTTAACACTCGCAATCATGTCCGCTGTTGCTGGGAGATTGTTTGATAAGTATGGCAGTAAAATCATCACTATCATTGGCTTTAGCGTGCTTTGTTTCAGTACGATTGGCTTTCAGGTCCTGCTTGGGCTTGACACAACTTTTATTATTCCAGCCTTGTTGTTTGTGGTTTCCATGGGTGGTGTCGCCTTCATTAACATGCCAGTCATGACAACTGGCATCAACGCTTTGCCCGATAAGTTAATTAACCATGGCACGTCAGTCATTAATACAGGTCGTCAATTTGGCGGTTCATTAGGATTGACTTTTATTATTTCATTTATTAGTAGAGCTGAGAATGGCAGTACGACGACCCAACCTCTCGATTATCTAACAGGAGTAAAAACAGCCTTTTTCGTCGCCTTTATATTTGCAGTAATCGGATTGATTGCTTCCTTGTTTATCGAAAAGAGACGATCAGAAGCGTAAGAGGGGATTTTGCTAAAACTTTCCATTATGAAAAAAGGTATAAGGGGTTAAAAAATGGATACATGTTTGTTAAGGAATTGAAGATTAGTTTTTTGATTGCTCATAAATTGAAAGATGGGGGGCTTTCATATGAAAAAAGTAGTCATTGCAGGGGGAACAGGCTTTATTGGCCAATATTTTGCCAAACAATTTCACGAATTAGGGTATGAAGTTTATCTTATTTCACGGAAAAAAAAGATTGTTGATGGTGGATCGTTAAATCATGACCAAAATATCATTTCTCAAACCATAACTTGGCAAGATAAGACTGGTATTCAACAAGCAATAGAAGGCGCTGAATTATTAATCAATCTTGCCGGAAAAAATGTTAATTGTCGCTACCATGAAAAAAATAAACAAGCGATTATGAATTCACGGGTGGAGACGACAACCATCCTTGGTGAAGCTGTTCAGGCGTGTCAGCACCCACCTGAACTATGGATTAATTCGAGCACAGCGACAATTTACCGCCATGCTGAAGACCGGCCGATGACAGAGGCTACTGGCGAAATTGGCTCGGGATTTTCAGTAAACGTGGCCACAACATGGGAAAAAACATTTTTCTCCTTTGACTTGCCAAACACCCGTCAAATTGCCTTACGGATTGCGATTGTTTTAGGTAAGAACGGTGGCGTCATCATTCCCTATAAATATCTCGTCAAATTTGGCCTTGGTGGTAAACAAGGAAATGGCAAGCAAATGTTTAGTTGGATACATATTGCGGATTTATTCAATATCGTCATGTATTTGCGAGATAAAAAAGAGTTGAGCGGAGTCTTTAATTGCGCTGCGCCAAAACCTGTCACTAATCAGGACTTGATGAAAAAATTATGTGAAACTATGAGGGTACCCTTTGGTTTCCCATCACCAAAATGGTTGTTAGAGATTGGGGCTGTGCTCATCCGTACAGAAACAGAATTGATCTTAAAAAGTCGCTGGGTACTTCCTGAGCGATTAGAAAAAGCAGGCTATAAATTCACTTATCAAACCCTTGATCAAGCATTACAAGATATATTAATATCATAGATTTTATCAAAACGAACATCGGTTAAACTTAGCAGTCAATAACAGGCCTCCGTGTTGTTCGTTCATAGGACCAAAATTAGGAAAAGGAGGAAATGACTTGGCTTATGATTTGTCTGGGAAATTGGTTGTTGCTGTAGCATCAAGTGCTTTGTTCGATTTGACAGAAGCTGATCACGTTTTTCAAACAGAAGGCGAAAGTGCCTATCGCGCATATCAACGCAAGCACGAAACAAAAATATTAGAACCGGGAGTCGTCTATCCACTCATAAAGAGATTACTAGCTTTAAATGATGAAAACGAACAACCAATAGAAGTTGTCCTATTTTCCCGAAATGATCCAGATACAGGATTACGCGTATTTAATTCAATTGAGCATTATGGATTAGCTATTAGTCGAGCGATTTTTGTTGCAGGGAAAAATCCCTTTAAATATTTAGAGGCATTTAATGCATCTTTGTTCCTTTCAGGTAATAAAGCCGATGTAAAAGAAGCAATCGAACATGGATTACCTGCAGGCTATGTCAAGTCAACAAATTATATTGATGATGAAACGGATGATGAATTACGGATTGCTTTTGACTTTGATGCTGTATTAGTTGATGATTCCTCAGAAAAGGTTTATCAGGAAAAAGGCCTTGAAGCCTATCAAGAACACGAATTAGCATATGGCAGTATTCCGATGAATGAAGGCCCATTACATCAATTTTTAACTGGTTTATCTAAGATTCAACAAGCGGAATTAGCAAAAAAGGATAAAGACGAACAATATGAACCTAAAATACGTATTGCTGTATGTACAGCGAGAAATGCACCTGCCCATAAACGGGTTGTGACAACATTAAGAGAATGGAACATTCGCGTTGATGAAGCATTTTTCTTAGGGGGCATGAATAAAGGACAAGTCCTTGAAGTGTATCGACCCCATATCTTTTTTGATGATCAAGTGAAAAACATTCAAAGTATTTCTGATAAATTTCCTTCTGTCCATATCCCGTATGGTATTGCTGCCGAGATAGAAGAGGGGAGCGAGCAGCAAAAGAAACGGGACGATTAGCATTTGATAGGGACTTAGTAATTCGGTGGCGAAATTTTAATCGTTCTAAGTAAGCACTAATCTATAGCATGCTACTTGAAAATATTTGATCTAAAATAAGGGGGTAGAGAAATGGCACAGGAGCTGACTGATTTTACGATAAAATTACAGAATATTAAATCACTTGCTCCGAAAATGAATCAAGGGTTGGTAATTATTTTTGTGATTGACGGGGAATTGACCGTTGAAACAAATGATCGCTATTACCAATTAACAGAAAAAGATCTGCTGGTGATTAATCGGAATCAAGTATATCAGGCGATTGGCAAACAAGAAAATCATGTGTTCATGTTACATATTTCTGATCGGTTTATGCTTCAACATTATGAACCATATCCCTATAGTCATTTTGAATGTTTTTCTGGGGAAGTGGATATGGAAAAAGATGATGCGATTAAACGAATTCGCAAGCTGTTGGCTGAGTTGATCATTGCCTACTTTCGAAAACGAGATAGTTATCGAATTGAAGTCCAGTCTTATATTAGTGATATTTTACTCATCCTCATTCGCCGCTTTAGGCAACAAGGCCGGATTAAAGAGAGGGTTGATACGAGTGATGAGCGACTGAAGGAAATCATTGATTATATTGAGATGAATTATGATCAAAAAATTAGCTTAGATGAAGTAGCGGATAAATTTTACTTATCATCTAGTTACTTATCCCGTTACTTTAAAAATAAAGTTGGTATTGGGTTCAATCGCTACTTAATGAACATTCGCCTGGAACATGCGGTAAAAGAATTGCTTTATACTACGGAGTCTATATCTAATATTGCGATGAATCATGGTTTTCCTAATGTAAAGTCATTTGTTCGTTATTTTAAAGAAGCATATAACGAAACGCCAAAAGCCTACCGAGATGCGAATCAGAAACTTGGCATTGATACGGTGACAACTTATGACCAAGAAGATGCCGTTCAATATATTCAAACTTCTGCGATCTTAGGTGAGTTGGCACTGTTACTAACAGATAGTGATACAGCTTATAGTAGTATTGAAACAGAATCGGTAGAGTTAGCGCTTGATATTCATGAGATGAGTCCTACCCCAATACAT
This sequence comes from uncultured Bacillaceae bacterium, assembly GCA_937925695.1. Taxonomy (GTDB): domain Bacteria; phylum Bacillota; class Bacilli; order Bacillales; family Amphibacillaceae; genus CALAMD01. The sequence continues at coordinate 7,410 of CALAMD010000013.1, forward strand.
CGTCCGCAGCATCATCTCGCGATTGGCGAACTACGAGAGATCTTAAAAGACGGTGTCAGGCAACAAATATTAATGGCCAAGCAGGAAATCCAAATAGATCAAATTATGGTACGTAAATTAATCGGGGGCTCGACTTTCATGCCACCTGTGGAAACCGACGAGATCATTGCTTCAACTTCGCCTTATTATCATGCAGATTTTGCGCTGAACTTTTTACGAAAGCATGACTTACCTTTATTTGTGCGCATTGATTATCAGGAAATTAGCGAGGATGAAGCAAATTATTTTGAGCAGTTACGGCATTTCATTAATCATTGCTTAAATGTCCACGGTCGTTCCTATCTTGAACAATGGCAGTTTATGTTTTATGAACCATTGACGATTGTAAACACAAATGAACTTGAACGGGTATATTTGCAACTATACGAAACGTTAAAAGCACTACTCCCAGGCGTACGTGTCGGTGCATTTTTACCCTTTTCCTTTCATGAAGGCGAAGTTGCTAACAGTCATAGCTGGCTAGTGGATAAGGATGTTCCAGTTGATTTCTTTGGTTATGAAGCAAATCAGAACAAAGTGATCAATTTTGAAGAACTTGGAGATGACCGTTTTGCCTTAGCTGAAGACTTTATTCTTAAAAAAACGATTAAATTAAAAGCCAATTTAAGAGAACGTGGTAAAAATCAGCCGTTGAACTTAGTTAGTTGGAATACGTTGACGGGGAATACGAGACATACGAATGGCACCTTTTTCCGCGGGGCCCTCGTGTTAAAGAATGCCTTCGATTTAGCAGATGAGGTAGCGTCATTGGGCTTTTGGATTAATACCGAACAACATGAAAAATTAGGAACGGATCGAAAAATTCGCCTAGGTGGTTTGGAGCTTTTTCACTTTTTCAATGGGAAACGCCCAGCCTATTTTGCGATGCAGTTTTTACAAAAATTAACAGGATCGATTATTGCCCATGGTCGAGAGTACATCATGACGGAAAATGAACGGGGTTATCAGCTTATTTTAATGAATGTGAACAGTGTCAATCCGTATTTAACGATTCAAGAAACCTTCCTGAAAAAACTAAACAAAGAGATAAGGGTAACAATAGCCGGTCTAGAACCGGGGAATTATCAGATTCGTAAGCGAGTTTTTGATAAGGATCATGGTGCATTATATACAAAATGGTGGGAGTTAAATAGTAAATATGGGATGGATGAAGAGGTGATCGACTATATTACGGCAACGAGTCAACCCTCTTTGGAAATTTTTGATACGAAAATAGATAGTGAGCTTACGATCTTTGCTTATATGTCATTAAACGCGATTCATTTCTTTGAAATTCGCCG
>CALAMD010000014.1 GCA_937925695.1 uncultured Bacillaceae bacterium
AAACTTGCTTGGATTCTTTTTAATTACCGTTTTTGGCTGGTTTTGTCCCAACCTCTTTTTGTTTGTCGTTCAAAAACTTTATAAAAAGAGAATAACAAGGGTCCCAACAATAAAACAGTAATAAGAAAAATACTTTAAATTGCCTTTTGCCATAATATTCATAAACCATTTTAATGCGTAAAATGATGTAATTCCTGCGGCAATAAAGGCAAGTAGATATGGAATGATAAGTGTATCAAAATATGGATCACTGACAATATCGTCAACTGATAGAATCGTAACCCCTAAACTTACCGGAATATATAATAAGAACGAAAATCTTAAGGCTGTTTCCTGTCGTGTTCCCAGTAACATGGCAGCGACAATGGTAGCTCCGGAACGGCTGATTCCTGGAATGAGGGCAACGGTTTGAGCCAAACCGATGATGATAGCATCTTTCAGCGTAAGATCACCATCATTTTTTCTACCACGTAAATTTCTAATCAACCATAAGGCAACACCTGTGATAAGTAGTGTAACGCCAATAACCTTCATATTACTGCTTATTGCACCGCTGATATAGTCTTCCAAAAATAATCCGAGGATCCCAGTAATCATTGTTGCTATGACCAGCAAAACAACAAACTGAAAATCAGCTTTACCATGCTGATCTTTTTTCACAATGAAACGATAACTATTGTTCATAATACGCAAAATATCATGCCGATAAACAAGACAAACGGCAATTAAAGAACCAAAATTCACAATGATTTCAAAGGATAATCCTTGAATGTGTACATTAAACAATTCACGTAGGATGAGAACATGACCACTAGAGGAAATAGGAATTGGTTCTGTAAAGCCTTGAACGATTCCTAATATTATGTATTTTACTAATTCAATCAGTTCAGTTACTTTATCCATAAAGGCCTCCTAAAATAATTCTTCTTAGTTATCCTTCATATGTCACCAACTCTAATGTAGGTGAATAGTCTAGATTGTGAGGAGGTTATATCAATGAAAGATCACTACGATTATCAACATATATACGATTTATGTAAGAAACATATGCATGCATATGTACTAGCCGAATTATCTGACGGTACATCCGTCGATGGGATTGTCACCGGTCTAGACGATGAAAATGTTATTTTGGCTGTCCCTTATGATGCTACAAATACACCTTACCAGGCTTATGCTGGGCAAGATGAACGTCAATTTGGTAACTATCCTTATGGTTACCCAGGCTATGGTTATCCTGGATATGGGTATCCATCATACGGGTTTGGACCTGGTTATGGCTATGGATATCCAAGACGTCGTTTTCAGAGACTCGTATTACCATTAGCAGCACTTACTGCTCTTACATTATTACCATGGTATTAAGTGATAAAAAAGTAAAATCCTTGCTTTCATATAATCATGAGAGCAAGGGTAAACGCATATCGATCAATTGCTTTTTTCTTCCTTTAATCCAATACTACCTATCAAAAGAATAGCAATTGCAAAAATGACACCTAGAATAATAGTCTGGCTGAGATCTAGATTTGTACCAGCCATACTATTGATGACATAGGATACAAGGAAACTAATTAACAGTGACCAAATAACCACCATAACTACTCTTAACATAAACGTAACACCCTTTTCTGATACATTACTTATTTATTTTATCAAATCCATTAGGGAATGAAAAGTATTGAGAAGCTTATTCAGAAAAAATGTAAGGAAAGAGAGATCAACATGAAAATATTTGTCCAAGATTGTTTTCAATGGATCGCCTTTCATATTATCGAACAACTTATCGACAATGGATATACTGTTTATGGTAAACATGAAGCCGTGACAAGTCAAGCGGAATTTTTATCATCATTTTTAGGTCGAAATAGTCTGTTTCATTACGTCAACGATGATCAGGGAACATATGATATGAAGCTAACGCTAACGCAGGATAAACTTATTATGACACAACAGCAAGATCAAGGTCGTATAACCATGAGATTGCCTATATTGTTTGGAGAATGGATGACGATGGACGAAAGCGCAATCATAATTGATGGAAAACGATTGGCTTTCTCCTCATCAATATTCCTCAAGGAGGCCATATATATCCATGATTTTGTCCAAGGAATTAATCAATGGCTGAACTCGTCCTATTTACCAGAGGATTTTGTCGTGTTTTCGACAAGAAGTGACCAAAAAGAAGATATAAAACTTGATAAGACAATCTATATTCGGGACAATATACCTATAGAATATAGGTTGGAACAGCTCTTAGTCCATTACCAAAAATATAAGGATATTTACTACCAACAGTAGAATAGGAATTATTTTGCAAAGGAGTGCACAATTTGAGGCGGTGGCTACCTTCTTTCATGGTTATGATATTCATCATATTTCTGGTCGGTTGTATTGATCATAAGGATATTCCTAGAATACAGAAGGTCGGCATGTTAATTGAAGGATCAATCGATGATCATTCATGGAATCAACGAGGGTATGAAGGACTATTAGGATTGAGCGAGCAATATCAAGTCGATATTTACTATAAAGAACATATTCAAACAAAAAATCAAGTGATACAGGCAGTTGATGAATTTGTACAAAATGGTGTTTACTTGATCTTTGGTCATAGTAATATTTATGGTCGGTTTTTCGTGCAAATAGCCAAGGAATATCCCCAAGTCCAATTTGTTTATTTTAATGGTAGTTATTTTGATGAAAATGTAACAAGTTTAAATTTTAATGCACATGCAATGGGTTTTTTTAGTGGTATGGTAGCAGCAAAAATGACAAAGAATAATCATGTCGGTGTCATTGCTGCCCATGAATGGCAACCAGAAATTGAAGGTTTCTACGAAGGTGTTAAATTTCAAGATTCACAAATTAAAGTACATATTAATTATACGAACAGCTGGCATAATTATGAATCAGCATTGGCAATCTATGAGCAAATGAAGGGCAATCAAGTGGATGTGTTTTATCCTGTCAGCGAATATTTTAGTGAGGAAATTATTCGTCAAGCGACTAAAGATAATAGCTATGCGATTGGGTATGTCATCGATCAATCACATATCGACCAAAATAATGTATTAACAAGTACCGTTCAACATATAGACAAGCTTTATATCCATATTGCCGAGAAATATAATGAAGGTCAACTTAAGGGTGGGTATTTTTCCTTTGATTTTCATGATGATTTAATTTCTTTAAGTCATTTTAGCAATGAAGTTCCTTTGTCTTTTCAAAAGACTTTAGTCAATTATATCAATCAATATAGAGAAACTAATTTACTTCCCCATGAATATTAGGGTAGAAAAAATATATTTTTCTTGCAAGAACTATTCATTTCGCTTAAAATTAGTACCAAGTCATAACAATTGATCTTAAAAGCTAATAAGGAGCTGGGAAAATGAATGTTGGCGTATTAGGAACTGGTCATTATTTGCCAACCGTTGTACTGACGAATAAAGATTTGGAAAAAATGGTTGATACTAGTGATGAATGGATAAGAACTCGAACAGGTATCGAAGAACGACGCATAGCTGATGATGATGTTGAAACTGCAGATATGGCATTTTATGCAGCCGAACAAGCATTAAAAGAAGCAAACATTGAGGCTCATGAAATTGATTTAATCTTAGTGGCTACGGTGACTGCTGAATCAAGCTTTCCTTCGGTTGCTTGTAAAATACAAGACAAATTAGGTGCAAAAAAAGCGGCAGCAATGGATATTAGCGCTGCTTGTTCAGGTTTTATATATGGAATGGTGACAGCAGAGCAATTTATTAAATCTGGTGCATACCGTTATGTATTAGTTGTCGGAGCTGAGAAACTATCAAGCATTACGGATTGGTCAGATCGTAATACTTGTGTGTTATTTGGCGACGGTGCTGGAGCAGTCGTTATGGGGCAAGTTTCGGATGGGAAAGGAATTTTATCCTTTGAGTTAGGTGCTGATGGATCTGGTGGTGAACATTTATACCAAGACAAAAATGAATATTTAGAAATGAATGGCCGCGAGGTTTTCAAATTTGCCGTTAAACAAATGCCAGAATCATCTGTTAAGGTAATTGAAAAAATCGGTTGTGAAAAAGAAGATGTTGATTATTTAATTCCCCACCAAGCAAATATTCGTATTATGGAAGCAGCGCGAAAACGCCTAGGAATTTCTGAAGATAGAATGGCTATGACGATAAAAAAATACGGAAATAATTCTGCCGCTTCTATTCCAATGGCCTTATCAGAAGCAGTAAAAAATGGTAAAATAGTCGAAAATGATTTAATCGTATTGGTAGGATTTGGTGGCGGTTTAACATGGGGCGCTTTAGCAATGAGGTGGGGAAGATAACCATATTAAGTAAAATTTATAATCTATTTACTATAGGAGGATAAATCATGGGTAAAAGAAGAGTTGTCGTTACGGGCCTAGGTGCCGTTACCCCAGTTGGAAATGACGTTGCAACAATGTGGCAAAATATCATCAACGGAAATTCTGGAATTGATTTTATCTCAAAGGTTGATCGCGAACAATTTCCCGTTTTTGCTGCTGGTGAAGTTAAAGACTTTGATCCAAGTGCATATATTGAAAAACGGGATGTTAAACGGATGGATTTATTTACCCAATATGCGGTTGTCGCTGCAAAAATGGCAGTAGAAGATGCAAAGCTAACCATCGATGATGAGATTGCTGAACGTGTCGGCGTATGGATTGGATCAGGAATTGGTGGCATGCAAGAATATGAAAAACAACATTTACGCTTTATAAAGAGTGGATATCGACGTGTTAGCCCTTATTTTGTACCAATGTTGATCCCTGATATGGCAGCAGGACAAGTTTCGATTCAATTAGGTGCAAAAGGGATTAACTCATGTACCGTGACAGCTTGTGCTTCTGGAGCAAACTCAATCGGAGATGCTTTTAAAGCTGTCCAACGTGGAGATGTGGATTATATTATTACGGGTGGAACCGAAGCACCAATAACCAATCTTGCTTTTGCTGGTTTTTCAGCGATGAGAGCTTTATCACAAAATGAAGATCCAGCCAAAGCTAGTCGCCCATTTGATAAGCACCGTGACGGTTTTGTAATGGGAGAAGGTGCAGGTATTCTTGTATTAGAAACATTAGAATCAGCACAAAAACGTGGTGCCCATATTTACGCTGAGATTGTTGGTTATGGCGCATCAGGAGATGCCCATCATATTACGGCACCTGCTCCAGATGGTGAAGGAGCAGCCCGAGCCATGAAACAGGCCCTGGAGGATGCTAATATCACCAACAACGACGTCGACTATATTAATGCCCATGGCACAAGTACGGAATTAAATGATAAGTATGAAACAGCGGCAATCAAAAAGGTTTTCGGTGATTATGCTTATCATTTAGCAGTATCATCAACGAAATCAATGACGGGGCATTTATTAGGTGCAGCCGGTGGCGTAGAGGCTATTATCTCAGTTAAAGCAATTGATGAGGGGATTATTCCACCAACAATAAACTATGAAACCCCTGATGAAGCTTGTGATCTAGATTATGTTCCAAATGAATCAAGACAACAAGATGTTCAAGTTGTCATGAGTAATTCATTTGGTTTTGGTGGTCATAATGCTACATTAGTCTTTAAAAAGTATACAGAAGATCAATAATAAGGATAGGTAAAATATTATCACTAACAAATCAAGGTCCTAAGCAGTTAAATTGCTTAGGACCTTTTTCTTTGGAAACTGTTTTTCTCTTTTGTCATCGTAAGGAGAAATGAATCTCTAGCAATACTAAAAATGTATGTTGTTTAAATCACGTTTCGTTGTCTCATTGTTCCCGGCTTATTCATAAAATAAAGTGCATTTTTTCAATGAAATCAACATAAAGTGATAAAAAGTGGGACAAGTATGGGGGATAAAGATGGGGTATATTTTGTTGTTTTTAATCGGATTTGGACTAGCCGTATCAGGGGGCATCACATTAATTATTTATTTGAATTTTTTACCTGTAGGTATTTCGTGGCTAGACTATATTCTATTTGTTAAGGGTAGAGTCGAATGTTATTTATTACCCCTTGGGATTTTGATCATAGCTTTTGTCTTGTATCGTTACCCAAACAATTCTGAAACATCATAGAACCGAATATTTTTTATCATGATGGTCATAATGTATTCTAAACCGATTTATTATAGAGTAGGAGTTGTTAGAAATGTTATACTTGCATGATGTTTGGGTGAATTGGTTTGAAGGCGAAGAAAATGGTTATAACGTATGTTATTATCATGAGTGGCGGAAAACCGATAGAATTGAATTATTAGATCAAGTTCCTTTGTTATACATAGAAGATGAGTTATATCACTATATTGAAAACGACATGCAAGATCTGCCTAAATCATTATTAGACTACATCTATCAACGAGCCTATGTTCGCAAAGGGCAAGCTAGATCAGTATTAGATTACGCTAGTGTTGTCACAAATGGTGTAGATATCATTGCTTTTGATACGATTGGTTACCAAGTACCGATTAGAAAAAGTAGATTAATACCCAGACAAGAACGGCTTGTATTTGAAATGATCAAGAAAAAACAACGCCAACAATTTAAACGACCAGAACGATTTTATGAAAAACAATACAGCTTGCTGTCCATGGCACCTGAATTAGTTTATGGTTTAACAAGAAGAGAACGCCAGTTAAAACAAGTGTTGATGATGTCTTTGGATCAGTTACGAACATCAAAAAATATTGAAGAGTTAAGGTATTGGTTAACAGAATGGAATCCAAAGAAATACCCTCGAGTTAGGTATATGGACAGAAAAGAAGTTTGGGAAGCTCTTTATGAAGGCGTTAAACACGGATGGAGTAAGGCCCATGAGGAATTAGGTGAAAAATTAATTAAACGTACACCATTTTTAGAAAAAATGTGGGAACTTGAACAAAACAAAGAACAAAACACATCTAAATTAAAATAAAAAATCAGTGAGGATCTTCGTCTTCACTGATTTTTTTATGATTAAAATTATCTTACGAGGCCCATCGCTTCTTTGGCTTTCTGTAATGTATTGTTAGCTACTACGGCAGCTTTTTCTGCCCCTTCATTGAGAATGTCATCAAGTTTTTCAGAATGAATTAACTCTTCATAACGTTCTTGAATAGGTTTTAGTAAATTGATCACTGCTTCAGCTACAGCTTGTTTAAAGTCACCATAGCGATAATTGGCAAATGTTTCTTCAGCAGCTTCAATCGACTCACCAGTACAGCTCGCATAAATAGCTAATAAATTAGATATACCTGGCTTGTATTCTTTGTCATATTTGACGACACCATCTGAATCAGTCACGGCACTTTTTATTTTTTTCTCAATCTTTTTCGGATCATCGAGCATCGAAATGAATCCCCGTTCATTTTCATCCGACTTACTCATTTTTTTAGTAGGATCTTGTAAAGACATGATCCGTGCACCTACCTTAGGTGTTTGAATTTTCGGAATGACAAATGTTTCGCCATAACGGTTATTAAAACGTTGAGCTAATGTACGGGTTAATTCTAAATGCTGGGTTTGATCATCGCCAACTGGCACAATATCTGATTGATATAGTAGAATATCTGCTGCCATAAGTGCTGGATAAGTGAACAGACCAACTGATACGGCTTCTTGTCCAGCAGATTTATCCTTAAATTGTGTCATTCGCTCTAACTCACCCATATAGCTCAATGTTTGTAAAATCCAACCTAATTGAGTATGGGCAGGTACCTCAGACTGGACGAACAAAGTTGATTTCTCTGGATCAATTCCTGATGCCAAATAGAGGGCTGCCAATGAGCGTATATTTTCAGTTAATTCTTTAGGATCTTGCGGAACTGTAATCGCATGTTCGTCAACGATACAGAAATAACAGTTATGATCCTCTTGTAACTCTACGAATTGGCGAATCGCTCCTAAATAGTTCCCAATCGTTAACGTACCACTTGGTTGAATACCTGAAAAAATTGTTTTCATCCTCGTCAACTCCATATATTATGATCGTTTAGATATAAAAAAACTCATTAATCCCTCGACTTAAGGGACGAATGAGTCGCGGTGCCACCCTTATTATCTTGTTTGTACCCCAAACAAGATCACTTTTATCAATGAGCTCCAAAGTCCCATTTCCAATGATAACCTGGGCTTGTTTTCACCGGCCACAAGCTCTCTGAAAACCAAAGATACCATTGTACTTATCCTTCTTCATCACTCTACATATATTACGTTTTAAACTGAATTTATTGTATATAATTTTATATCTGAAATCAAGTAATCAAAGCGAAGTCGCTCGTAAAAGGGCAAAAGTTGATCCAAACTGGTGCGAAGTCGCTCGTAAAAGGGCGAAAGTTGATCCAAACTGATGCGAACTCGCTCGTAAAAGGGTAAAAGTTGATCCAAACTGATGTGAAGTCGCTCGTAAAAGGGCAAAAGTTGATCCAAACTGATGCGAAGTCGCTCGAAAAAGGGTAAAAGTTGATCCAAACTGGCACTAACTCGCTCGAAAAAATGGAAAACTTGCACCAAATTAGAGGAATCGTGCTTTAAATCTAGCAAACTCAGTCGTAAATGCTAGTAAGTGTTTCAAAACCTTATATGGTGTGCCATGTCGAGCGTTAAAATGATATCTTTCTAACCTTATGATCCGTCAAAAGCGATTTAGTTTATTAGTATATTAGTCCCATTCAGACAAACTTCAACATTTTTCCATTCAATTTTGATACATCCTCATTTATAATAGATATATCAGTGAAAAATGGAGATAGATTACATGCCCAAAAAACATTTAACAATCGTATTATTTATTCTAATGATCTTCCTTATGATTTGGGGCCCAAATGTAAGTGAAGCATCAACAAGCAAATATGTTCGTTTTCACCAAGAAAGAACGACCAATCTTAAACTCATCCCTGAAAATATATCGTTTCAACGCTTTGTTTTTGATTCTGGTCTGCACTTTGAATATCCGGATGCGGTTAGAGGAATCTATGTAACTGGACATTCAGCAGGTGGTAGTCGATTTGAGCAATTAATAGATTTAATAGAAAATTCCGATTTAAACGCAATGGTTATTGATATTAAAGATGACTGGGGAAATATCACATTTCAAGTAGATGAGGATTCACCTTATGCAGAATTTGCGAAGAATTATATTAGTGATCCAGAGCAAATGATGAAAGTACTTGAAGAAAAACAAATTTACCCAATTGCTCGGATTGTTGCTTTTAAAGACACCGTATTAGCTGAACGGAGACCAGACCTTTCTTTTACACAAAATGGTGAGGTTTGGAAAAACAACCGTAATGAAGCATTTGTCAATCCGTTCTTAAAAGAAGTATGGGACCACAATATCAATATCGCCAAAATGGCAGTTGAATTAGGATTTCAAGATATTCAATTTGACTATGTTCGATTTCCAGAAGGATTTGAACTACGGGATGAAGAGTTAGTATATGATCAAGGTGAATATGCCAACTCTGAATTAAACAATATTCAGCGTCGCGTTGAGGCAGTAACAGATTTTGTTAAGTATGCTCGGGAAACATTAGGGCAATATGGCGTAGATGTTTCGGTAGATATATTTGGCTATGCTGCTACTATTCCGGAAACACCAGGTATTGGTCAGAACTTCACAAAAATAGCTGAAAATGTAGATGTAATTTCATCTATGATCTATCCAAGCCATTGGACGGCTCATTACTTTGGTATTCCTTTTCCAGATAAAGAACCATATCGACTCGTTACGGAATATGCCAAGGTCGAAAATGAACTCTTAAGTAAGTTAGACGATCCACCCATCTCAAGACCTTGGATTCAAGATTTCGAAGCTCCTTGGTTATACAATGGACCGGTAATGCAATATGGTAAAGAGGAAGTTGAAGCCCAGATTAAAGCATTAAATGAACAAGGAATATTTGAATTTCTGCTTTGGAATGCGGGCAATGAATATACACGAGGGGTAAACTATATCCCTTAATACCTAGAAAAATAACATGTTTCATGAAAAAAATATTTCTGACCATGCTACTTGTACGTACAGCATTTTAAGGTCAAAATGGCACATATTTATTCGACTGAATCATGTTTAAAATGTGAATTAGATGGTTATGTTAGTATTAATTCACAATTAGCAACTCCATTTGTGAACATTGTGTGAACGTTTGTGCCAAATGTAAAAAACTTTGAATAGACCCTACCTTTAGCTTGACAAATGTAGTATAATCTACATATAGGGTTATTCACTGTAAATGTTTGTAATAATGACCATATACTGAATAGAGATGAGGAGTGAAGTATTCATGGTAACACTTTATACCTCACCAAGTTGTACATCTTGCAGAAAAGCAAAAGCATGGTTAGAAGAACATAATATTCCGTTTAAAGAACGAAATATTTTTTCTGAGCCATTATCATTGGATGAGATAAAGGAAATATTGCGGATGACTGAAGATGGTACGGATGAGATTATTTCAACACGTTCAAAAGTGTTCCAACAACTAGATGTTGATATTGATCAACTTCCTTTACGGGACCTATTTGAATTAATTCAAAAAAATCCTGGCTTGTTGAGAAGACCAATTATTCTTGATGAAAAACGTCTGCAAGTTGGTTATAACGAAGATGAGATTCGTCGGTTCTTACCGCGTTCTGTACGGACATTCCAGTTAAGAGAAATACAAAAAATGGTCAACTAACTGAATGATACGGATGTTTTACCAATTCAATATGTGATGTGATAACGCAGGGCTATGTTGTAGGGCTTCTGCGTTATTATTATCCATAAAATACAACATGACAAAAGGGATACAGTACGTTATGATAAGAAACATAAATTATTTATGTTTTTATAGGCATTTAAGTTTTCAGAATCCATCATCATATCATACAATAACATTATATCCATTTTATGAATGAAGTTATGACAAATTGTAGATATATAAATCTTACAAAATAACCTTAATGATGACTAGTTTAATAGAACAGACTTTTCCAGTGGAAGGGAGAGGTAGCTAATGGAAATAGAGAGGATTAACGATCATACGATTAAGTTTTATATCTCTTATTTAGATATTGAAGATCGTGGGTTTGAAAGAGAAGAAATTTGGTATGATCGCGAACGTAGCGAGCAACTTTTTTGGCAAATGATCGAAGAAGTGAATAGTAAGGAAGCAGATTTCGTCTTTGAAGGACCATTATGGATCCAAGTGCAAGCCCTTGAAAAAGGTATTGAAGTCATCGTAACTAAATCGCAAGTCTTAAAGGACGAAAATTTCAATTTACCGATGCTCGCCAATCAGGAAAAGCTTGAAAATATTTTTGGAAAAAATTTAGCAGATAGCGACTTGAATATATTATCAGAAGAAGTTGATCAAGACTTGTCTATTGTCGTTTCGTTCCGAGACTTTGAAGATGTGATTCAATTTAGTCATTATTTCTCCGTTGCTCAAGATGAGTATACGGATTCGTTATATCATTACGATGGTAAATATTATTTATATGTTACCTACAACCTTGCTACAACAGAAGATGATACGGTAGAAGATATGTTAAGCCAAATGCTTGAATTTGCTGAAGAAACTGACATGAGTATTCATGTTTTAGAGGAGTACGGTAACAAAATATTTACCAACCATGCTATTCGTGAAATAAAACAATATTTTCCTATTAAATAAAAGACACTCTACATTGTAAGGGTGTCTGTTTTTTTATGTCTTTTAAGCATGTAAGTAAAATGATCTTTTTATTCATTATTATTGCGTATTTTCTAAAATTAACTTATTAGCAGGATAAAACAGGCGGAAGGTCGAATGTGTTGGCAGGAGGTGGTATTTCAAAGATGTTACAAGCAATAGCAAATGATGGTGCTGTTGTTACCCTCGCTCTGCTGACCAAAGCGGAAATAGAATTTCATCGAAAACATTCGACGTTTATCTGTCCGACCTGTCGTCATCCTGTTCTGATCAAAGCTGGCCAGAAAACTGTTCCTCATTTTGCCCACTATCCTCAAAGTGATTGTCCTTCAAGAGGAGGTGGCGAAGGTCCTTATCATAAAAAGGGTAAATTATTGCTTTATCTTTGGCTGAAAAAGCAATTTATAGATGTTGCTTTAGAAAAGTATTTGCCTAGGATTAAACAACAACCTGATCTGTATTTGAAAATAGGCGACAAACGCATCGTAATCGAATATCAATGTTCACGAGTAGATATCCGTTCAATCCTACAACGAAATCAAGGCTATTTATCAGCTGGAATTATTCCTATTTGGATATTAGGTGCTAACTTATTTAATAGAAAAGGCCCCTATCATTTAAAAGTTGATTCCTTTCTGTTACAATTTGTACATCAGTTTAATCCATCATATCCACTCACTTTGTTCTTCTTTTGTCCTCATTCCTTGCAACTTGTATCCTTTACTGATTTTTTTATCAACAAAAACAACCAAGCAATTGGTAAGTTTATTTTTTCTAAATTAACCACAATTAAATTCAACCAGCTTTTTTATCAAAAACATTTTTCAAGAAATACATTGTATCGGTTATGGAAAGCTGAAAAACGTAATTTTCGTCTTAAACCACGTTTATCCAAATTTGGGAAAACGCGATCCTGGTATCAATGGTTGTACTTGCAAAACGTTCAAATTGATTATTTACCTTCGATCATACATTTACCAATTAGTAGTCAATACTTGATGAAGAGGCCTCTATGGGAGTGGCAAAGCCGGTTATGCTTGGATATTCTCTATCAGAAGAAAATTGGCTCTCTCTTTCGTCTACAAACTTGTATGCATCGGTTAAAGCATGATACTAATTCTGCTAATTATTTCCCCCTCATATCCCCCCAACTTCACCCAGTTTCTGAATATTTACAGATACTTACTCAGCTACGTATCATTGAAGCAGTAGCCCACGATACGTATAAAATCTTAACGCCTATTAGCCTACACAGAAGTCTTGATGAATCATTAGCTAAAGACAGCCAGTTAATGGATCAACTTATTGAGCATGCTGTTAAAGGAAATATTTAGCTAAATGTAAAAATATCAAACATATTACAAGCATGAATAGGGTATTATTCGTTATACTAATATAAGTGAGCTATTGCATGATTCATGCTGGAAAACTATTTTTTAAGGAGGAGACTAGTTTGGGAAAAACAACGAAAGAACTAAAATCTAGAAGTGAAGTACCTAAGGAATTAACATGGGACTTAGAAGCAATTTTTGAAACAGATGAGTTATGGGAAGAAGAATACGAACAATTACAAAAAGATATTCCGACAATTACTGAGTTTAAAGGAAAATTATCCGAGTCAGCCCAAACACTATACGAGTTGTTCCAATTACAAGATGATCTTTCACTACGGCTAGGGAAGTTATATACATATGCAAGAATGCGTTATGATGAAGATACGACGAATTCATTTTATCAAGCGCTCCATGCAAAAGCAGAAAATATTTATACACTTGCTGCCAGCGTCATGAGCTTTATTACGCCAGAGATACTTGCCATTGAAGAAGAAAAGATCGCTGGATTTTTAAATGAACATGAAGGATTGCGTATGTATGAAAAAACGTTAGACGAAATTAATCGTCAACGCCCCCATGTGCTGAGCCAGCGAGAAGAAGAGTTATTGGCGGAAGCAGCTGATCCGATGCAAAGTGCATCACAAACCTTTAGCATGCTTAATAACGCTGATTTAACATTCCCAACGATTAAAAACGAAGATGGGGAAGAGGTAGCGTTAACCCACGGTCGCTATATTAGCTTCATGGAATCCCAAGATCGCCGTGTCCGTCAAGATGCATTTAAAGCGATGTATGATACGTATGGAAAATACATCAATACATTCGCTTCCACGCTAACTGGGAATCTAAAAAAGGATAACTTCTATGCAAAAGTTAGAAATTATGACTCAGCTCGTCAAGCAGCATTACATCGAAACAACATTCCTGAAGAAGTATATGATAATTTAGTTGAAACGATAAATGATCGTATCTCACTGTTGCATCGATACGTAGAACTACGGAAAAAGGTCTTGCAAGTTGATGAGTTGCACATGTATGACTTGTATACGACATTAGTTCCTGATGTTGACTTTGAGATCACTTATAAAAAAGCCCAAGAATATGTGCTTGAAAGTTTAGCCCCACTTGGCGAAGAGTATGTAAACATTGTCAAAGAAGGATATGAGAACCGCTGGATTGATGTGCCAGAAAATAAAGGAAAACGAAGCGGTGCTTACTCATCAGGATCTTACGGTACCCATCCATATATTTTATTAAACTGGCAAGATAATATAAACGACATGTTTACGTTAACACATGAGTTAGGTCATTCAGTACATAGTTACTATACTAGAAAGACCCAGCCATTTCGCTATGGTAATTACTCAATTTTTGTTGCCGAGGTAGCTTCAACCTTAAACGAAGCGTTATTGAACGATTATTTATTAAATCACCTGACAGATGAAAAAGAAAAGCTTTATGTGTTAAATCACTTCTTAGAAGGATTTAGGGGAACGGTATTTCGTCAAACAATGTTTGCTGAATTTGAACATGATATTCATTTACGCTTACAAAATGGCGAAGCTTTAACTGCTGATAAGTACACTGAAATATACTACGACTTAAATAAGAAATATTTCGGTGATCAAATCGTTGTGGATGAAGAAATTGGTTTAGAATGGGCTAGAATCCCGCATTTCTATTACAATTATTATGTATATCAGTATGCAACAGGATATGCAGCAGCAACCTCGTTAGCTGATCAAATCTTAAGTGGAAAAGAAGGCGCCGTTGATCGCTATATTAGTTTCTTAAAAGCTGGTAGTAGCGATTATCCGATTGAGGTATTGAAAAAAGCAGGTGTCGATATGACCAAGAAAGATCCAATTGAAATAGCCTTAGATGTATTTGAAGAGAAATTAACTGAAATTGAGAAAATGCTTGTATAATAGCAAGAATAAACGAAGTCCAGTGAATGGACTTCGTTTATTTTATTGGCTATTAGATGAGTAGCAGACGGGAATATAGCGATGTTTAGAATTATTATTCACGCTTTCTGAATGGTGTACCTCGATATACTTTTTTATAAGTAAAGGTGTAAATTGTTAAATATAAAAAAATGAATAGTAGGGGTAGCGTAATATATAGGGAAAACAACTGCATCAATGCAAGTATATTTAGGAAAAATAGGATAACGGTTAAAATAAGGAATAGAAAAGCTAGCATATCTTGCATATATTTACTCACCTCGTCTTACCAATGTATGTTCGCTAACATTATATGTCGGTGAGCCAAAATTAGAAGTGATACGATCAAGAAGTTAGGTAGAAAGGGTGAATATCGAACAAAAATAAGGAGTCCAGTATATAACTGAACTCCTTATTTTTAATTATTTATGATTAAACATTATATTTCCAAAATACTTCATCATGAATAATTTCTTTTTTCACTTTACGTTTGAGTTGTAATTTACCCAACTCTCGTTTCGCTTCTTCTATCGTTAGATCATAGACAATAGCAATTTCTTTGTCGCTAACAACTTGATATTTCGCAACATAGTCCTCAAGATCTGGTTTTTTAGCAGGGATTGGTTTCATTTGCAACATGTCGGTCAAAATTAATACGTAAATATCGTAAGCATTAATGCCAGATATTTTTACACCATCTTCTTCAATTTGTTGATTAAAAAAGACTATGGTAGGTGCATGATGGACCTTCATTTCTTTTGTTATTTTGAGATCACATTGGGAAGCTCTTTGGGCAGAAACTGAATTGAGATCATTAACAAATTCATCAATATCTAAGTTAGCTTCTAATGCACAATGAAGTAAGGTAGAAACATTTGATACATCACGTTTCTGAATAAAGAATTTTTCTTGTATTTTTCTAAAAAATACTCTCCCTGCATTTTTACCTTGTAACTCTGCAGCTTTTATTGCCATTGATATAGAATGAATATATATATTAGCATACTTGTCTAATTTTTCGGTTACTGTTTCATTTTCATCATGATTGTTATTGGTAGTGAAAGGATCATCCGTATTTTTATGATTAACGATACTTAAATGATTACTGATGATCTGTCTCGTAGTAAAGAATCTCCCATATTCTAATGAAAACTTCTTTAAATACGGATCAAGAGACCAGCAATCTGAGCAAAGGGGATCAAGGAAAATATACATTTCGATTGGTTTTTGCACAAAATCAAAAAAGCGGTATTTTTCCGATGTGTTTGTATCATTTGAACGCCCTCGCTCATGCAAATTCAACATCACATCGATTCTCCTTTCTTACTATCCGTTTGGCAGTCATCTTTTGTTAATTTGATTGACAGTAGAATCCCGTCTAATTGAATGATATTGGAAATAGGTTAGGCTAGCGCTTTTACTCTTTCCTAACTAAACCATTGTATGCGATGACTGATAAGGAGTGTTAAACATATTCATATGTTGTCTTTGCCTTGATTATACTAGGAAAACATTTCATAACCCTAGATATATTTCAAATAAGCATGACGCTAGTAAGTGTGGTCACCATTTTTTTGATTGAAGTAAACGTTTTACATTTACTAATTGTATACTATTGTATCAACGTAACCTTATCTCGGCAAATGATCTGACTGTTTC
>CALAMD010000015.1 GCA_937925695.1 uncultured Bacillaceae bacterium
TTGTTAGCTATAATGGGTTTAACAGGAATATTAATGGGTAAAGGTGTATAATGGAATTATAACAATAAAGAGGAGGACACTTATGATGAATTTTAATATTCGTGGTGAAAATATTGAGGTAACTGAGGCAATTAGGAACTATGTCATTAAAAAGATTAATAAACTTGCTAAATATTTTGATGCACCACTAACATCTGATGTTCATGTAAAACTAAGTGTCTACAATAATGAACAGAAAATTGAGGTCACGATCCCAATGACTGATTTATTGTTAAGAGGAGAAGAACGGCATAGTGACCTGTATGCAGCAATTGATTTAGTTGTTGACAAGCTGGAAAGACAGATTAGAAAATATAAAACAAAAGTAAATCGTAAATTTAGGCAAGAAGGTTCACCGAAACATGTTTTTGCTGAACTTGAAAAAGAAGCGAGAAATAACCAAGAAGAGTCTGAAGATGATGAAATTGAGATCGTTCGTACAAAACGCTTTGATTTTAAACCAATGGATTCTGAAGAAGCAATTTTGCAAATGAACATGTTGGATCATTCATTTTTCGTCTTTACGAATGCAGTTTCTGGCGACATTAATGTTGTTTATCGACGCAAAGATGGTAAGTACGGTTTAATTGAACCTAATTAATAAAAACATATTGAATTAAAAATCTATACTTAATAAAAAGATGATGCCCCTTTATGAGCATCATCTTTTTTATGAGAGTTTATGTCGAATACTGCGATTTTTTATATAAAATTGAATTTTGTCGCGTAATATTTTGGGAAAATTGAACAAAACCATAAAAACCTTTGTTGAAGACCGCGGATTTTGTCGAAAACAAAGGTTGTTTTTACAAAATATGTATTCGTCAAAAAAGATGAAATTTGTTATAAATAAGTAAGGTTGATTGGGGAGAGGGGGATTGTAATGGCTTGTGAGTGTGATTCGATGCAAATTGAACAACTAAAAGTTCAAATTCGACAACACGAATTAACGATAGTTCAATTACTTGAAATGACAGCGCATACAAATCGACTCGTTTCTGAATTGACCTGGAAGCAGAAACAACGAACATCACAAGATATGGTACGTTCTTTTCCTTCTCTGTCCAATAAATGAACCGTAGTCTCCTAACTAACCTCCTCTTTTACATCATATCAAAGAGTAGTTGTCCTCCATCTATTCTTTGATATTTTTGATTTGTTATCTATTATTATCATTTGGTAAGAAAAGAATACAGAGGGCCTGTTTGATAACTTGTTGTCTATTTACTTGAGATAATGGTATCATATGAATGTAACAACTGTTCGTTATCATGTTTAAATAGATTTAGGTTGAGGAGCGTTATAGATGGTAAAATTACTCAAGAGAATTTTTGATTCGAATAAAAAACAACTTAAACGCCTCGAAAAGATTGCTGACGAGATTGAGGCATTAGAACCAACATATGAAAAATTATCTGATGAAGAATTAAAGAAAAAGACAGAAGAATTTAAAGAAAGGCACAAAAATGGTGAAAGTCTCGATAATTTACTCGTTGAGGCCTATGCGGTTGTGCGTGAAGGCTCAAAACGTGTTTTAAACATGCGTCCGTATTATGTACAATTACTTGGTGCTATCGCCCTTCACGAAGGAAATATTGCTGAAATGAAGACGGGGGAAGGAAAAACCCTTGCTTCTACCATGCCGGCATATTTAAATGCATTGGCAGGAAAAGGCGTTCATATCATCACGGTAAATGACTATTTAGCCGATCGAGATGCCACCGAAATGGGACAACTGTTTGAATTTTTAGGTTTAACAGTGGGGTTAAATCTCAGTGGCTTATCAAAAGAAGAAAAAAAGGAAGCTTACCAATGTGATATTACGTATGGAACGAATAATGAGT
This sequence comes from uncultured Bacillaceae bacterium, assembly GCA_937925695.1. Classification (GTDB taxonomy): domain Bacteria; phylum Bacillota; class Bacilli; order Bacillales; family Amphibacillaceae; genus CALAMD01. The sequence continues at coordinate 1,884 of CALAMD010000015.1, forward strand.
TTGGCTTTGATTACTTGCGAGATAATATGGTGCTATATAAGGAACAAATGGTGCAGCGACCATTATATTATGCCATCATTGACGAAGTTGACTCGATTTTAATTGATGAAGCGAGAACACCGTTGATCATTTCTGGTTCTGCACGTAAATCAGCTTCGATGTATCAAAGAGCCAATGCTTATGTAAGAACGTTAACCCGTGATCAAGATTTTACGTATGATGAAAAAACAAAAAGTGTTCAGTTAACCGAAGAAGGCATTAATAAAGCAGAACGATATTTTGGTGTGGAAAACTTATTCGATTTAGAAAATGTATCCTTAACCCACCATATCAATCAGGCGCTCAGAGCCCATGTAGCCATGACCCGAGATGTTGATTATGTGGTAGAAGATGGCGAAGTGGTGATTGTCGACCAGTTTACGGGAAGATTAATGAAAGGTCGCCGTTATAGCGACGGATTACATCAGGCGATTGAAGCTAAGGAAGGTATGCAAATTCAAAATGAAAGCATGACCTTAGCATCGATTACTTTTCAAAACTATTTCCGCATGTACGAAAAACTTGCTGGTATGACGGGAACAGCTAAAACCGAAGAAGAAGAATTCCAAAGTATCTATAATATGGACGTTATTGTGATACCAACCAACCGCCCAGTTATTCGTGACGATCGCCCTGATATGATTTATAAAACAATCGATGCAAAATTTAAAGCAGTCGTAGAAACGATTAAAGAAAAACATGAGAAAGGCCAACCAGTCCTCGTTGGAACTGTAGCTGTTGAAACATCCGAACATATTTCCAAATTGTTAAAGAAAGAAGGCATTAAACATAATGTGTTAAATGCTAAAAACCATTATCGTGAAGCGGAAATCATTGAAAATGCAGGACAAAAGGGTGCTGTCACAATTGCAACAAACATGGCTGGTCGTGGTACTGACATCAAACTAGGTGAAGGTGTTGTTGAATTAGGTGGTTTAGCTGTCATTGGTACAGAACGTCATGAATCACGACGGATTGATAACCAGTTACGTGGTCGATCAGGACGTCAAGGCGATCCGGGGATGTCGCAGTTTTTCTTATCCATGGAAGATGAGTTGATGCGTCGCTTTGGATCAGATAACTTGAAAGATATGATGGATCGTTTAGGTATGGAAGACGACCAACCAATTGAAAGTAAAATGGTTTCTCGAGCCGTTGAATCAGCTCAAAAACGAGTTGAAGGAAATAACTTTGATGCAAGAAAAACGGTTCTCTCCTATGACGATGTTCTACGGGAACAACGGGAAATTATATATAAGCAGCGATTTGAAGTGATCGAGTCTGATGGAGAAGAAATACGTGAAATTATTGAAGGCATGGTCAAGTCAACCGTTCAACGAGTTGTAGAAATGCATACACAGGATGATGACGATGGAAACTGGAATCTACAAGCTATCGTTGATTATGCTCATGCAGATTTATTGAACAAAGAAGATATTTCGGTTAATGACATAACTGGGAAAGATCCTGAAGAAATCGTTGACTTCATCATGGAAAAAGTCAACATGCGTTATGAAGAAAAAGCAGCTGAAATATCTGATGAGTTAATGCATGAATTTCAAAAAGTTATTTTATTAAGAACGGTCGATACGAAGTGGATGGATCATATTGATCAAATGGATCAATTACGTCAAGGTATCCATCTACGAGCATATGGTCAGAATGATCCGCTGAGAGAGTATCAGACAGAAGGATTCCAAATGTTTGAAGCGATGATTCAAAACATTGAAGCAGAAGTAGCTAAATATGTTATGAAAGCACAAATTAGTGATAATTTACAGCGGGAGCAAGTCGCGAAAAACACTCGCGCTGTTGCCGGTTCCCAAGATGAACAAAAGAAACGTAAACCATTTGTGCGTAAAGTAAGAGTAGGTCGTAACGATCCATGTCCGTGTGGCAGTGGTAAGAAATATAAACATTGTCACGGAAAATAATGTTCAAAGTAGAAATCTGTTCAATGAAATGAATAGATTTCTACTTTGTTTATAGGCTATAATCATAAAGGATAAAACATAGAGGTGAAGCAGATGGATTTAATTGAGATGAAACAAGAACTAGATAAAATCAGACTACGTGTCAATGAATTTAGGGGGTCTCTTTGACCTCGAAACGAAAAAAGAAAAAATTAATGAATTAGAGCAACAAATGGCTGCACCAAATTTTTGGGATGATCAACAAGCAGCCCAAAAGGTAATTAATGAAACAAATTACTTGAAAGCCCAAGTGAATACATTTGAAGAAATGATGGAACAAATTGATGATGCCGATGTGCTTTATGAATTAATCGGCGAAGACAATGATCCAGACCTAGTGCAAGAATTTACGCAAGCCATCGATAAAATGCGTAAAGATTTTAATGACTTTGAGTTAGAAATGTTGTTAAGTGAACCTTATGATGCGAATAATGCGATTTTAGAGTTACACCCTGGTGCAGGCGGAACTGAATCCCAAGATTTTGCCAGCATTTTATTACGGATGTATCAACGCTGGGCTGAGAGCAGAAATTACCAAGTTGAGACGCTCAACTATTTACCTGGTGATGAAGCCGGGGTGAAAAGTGTAACCTTGTTGATTAAGGGACACAATGCTTATGGATATTTGAAAGCTGAAAAAGGTGTTCACCGTCTCGTAAGAATTTCGCCTTTTGATGCATCAGGAAGGAGACACACTTCATTCGTTTCTTGCGATGTATCGCCAGAGTTATCTGATGACATTGATATTGAAATCCGCCCTGATGAAATTAAAATTGATACATTTCGATCTAGCGGTGCAGGCGGACAACATGTTAATGTGACGGATTCAGCTGTACGCATTACTCACCTTGAAACGGGGATTGTTGTGACGTGTCAATCAGGACGTTCCCAAATAAAAAATCGCGAAGACGCGATGAAGATGTTAAAGTCAAAATTATATCAATTGGAGATTGAACGTCAGAGAGAGAAACTTCAGGAAATTAAAGGTGAACAGAAAGAGATTGGCTGGGGCAGTCAAATTCGTTCTTATGTATTACATCCATATTCGATGGTCAAGGACCATCGAACAAATCTTGAAGTTGGAAACGTTCAGTCTGTTTTAGACGGGGATATTGATCAATTTATTGACGCTTATTTACGGACCCATATCGATGAACACGATGGTAAGGAATAATTCGGTAATTTGTCATAAATTGGCATAACCCTTTATGCATCAACGTTTTTCACTATGCGAAACGTATTAACTCTTCTCAGTGGTGATTTATTAGCCGGTAAAATAGGCTATACTAATTGGTAATAACGTGTGATAAATATTTTTCTTATGGGGAGGGTGACTTGATGCGTAAATGGTTAGTAGCGCTCATCCTAGGTTCCGTGATGATCCTTGGAGCCTGTGGTGGCGATAGCCAAGATGAGTTAACACAGGAAGAAAAAATTTATAAGAAAAATTGCGCGGCTTGTCATGGCCAGAATTTAGATGGTGGAGCTGGTCCGTCATTAGAGGGGATCGGTTCTAAATATAACGTTGATGAAATCATTGATATTATTGAAAATGGGACCGGAGATATGCGGCCACAAAAACAAGTTGCAGAAGATGACCGAGTCATTTTAGCAGAATGGTTAGTTAACGGACAGTAACAACTGTATATAAGTTATGAAAAACTTGGTTTTCCATGTAATGCATGGAAACCCAGTTTTTTTTGTTCATTTGATGGGAGTTATATCCATCGTTTGGCTTCAATTTATCCA
>CALAMD010000016.1 GCA_937925695.1 uncultured Bacillaceae bacterium
GTACGAAGGAAGTTTACGGTTCAAACTTTTGTGATATCTCACTTGCATTAGATGAACGGACAAATCGAATAACAGTTGTTTCGGTTATCGATAATTTGGTCAAAGGTGCAGCGGGGCAGGCTGTACAAAATATGAACAAAATGTTAGGGATTGAGGAGCATATCGGTCTGGAATTTTTACCGGTTTATCCATAGTCAACTTAACTCGGAAGGGGGAAAGTAGCATGGTCAACATGACGAAAAAATTAACTAAATTAAAAGATGGAACGATAGTGAGTCCAATTGGATTTAAATCGACTGGGATTCACTCGGGTATAAAGGCAAGGCGCAAAGATCTCGGTTTAATTTACTGTGAACAACCAGCAAGTGCAGCAGCTGTATATACAACAAATGTCATTCAGGCTGCTCCCCTTCAAGTAACAAAAAATAGTCTTACGAAAGAGGGAAAATTACAAGCGATTGTTGTCAATAGTGGCAATGCTAATGCATGTACAGGTGAACAAGGCATGCAAGATGCCCTAGAGATGCAAGCTTTAACGGCAAAAAAATTTGGAATTAATAATGATTATGTCGCGGTTGCCTCAACAGGTGTGATTGGTGAATTTTTACCAATGGAGAAGATTAAACAAGGCATTGAAAGGATGACACCAGCTAATACAGCGGAAGAAGCGCATCATTTCAATGAAGCGATTTTAACGACTGATACGGTAACGAAGTCAACTTGCTACCAAACAGTGATTGACGGAAAAACAGTAACAATGGCCGGATCCGCCAAAGGGTCAGGCATGATAGCACCGAACATGGCAACGATGCTTGCCTTTATTACGACAGATGTGGCGATTACACCAGGTGCATTACAAATCGCCCTGACGGAAGCGACTGATCACACATTTAATTGTATTACCGTCGATGGCGATACTTCGACCAATGATAATGTGATCGTCATGGCCAGTGGATTAGCTGGTAATGAAACAATAACACCGGAACATTCTGATTGGCAATTATTTGTTTCCTTGCTCCGCCAAACATGTGAAGACTTAGCGAAAATGATCGCCCGGGATGGTGAAGGGGCAACAAAGTTAGTGGAAGTTGAAGTCCGTGGCGCAAAGAATGACAAAGAAGCCCTTCAAGTGGCTAAAACCGTTGTCGGCTCTGCGCTCGTTAAAACAGCAGTATTTGGCGCTGATGCAAATTGGGGACGCATTATGATGGCCCTTGGTAATAGTGGTGCTACGATCAATCCAAATACAATTGATCTTGCCTTAGGTCCAATTCAACTGTTGAAAAACAGCCAGCCACTTTCTTATACGGAAGAAGAGGCATCAGCATATTTGAAAAATGAAGAAGTTAAAATCTTGATTGACTTGCATGTAGGTTCAGGAACAGGAAAGGGCTGGGGGTGCGATTTAACCTATGATTACGTACAAATCAATGCCAGTTATCGTTCATAAAGGGGGTGGGTTCATCATGAATATAAGTAAAAATATTATTGTCTTGAAATGTGGTGGCAGTACGATTGACACATTATCTGATCGTTTTTTTACAAATATTAAAAAATTGCAAAAGGCAGGATTTAAGCCGATAATCGTACACGGTGGTGGACCTACGATCGAAAAAGTATTAGAAAAAGAAAATATTGGTACCGAGTTTGTTAACGGTCTAAGAAAAACAACCGAAAAAGTATTAGATGTTGTTGAAACGGTGTTAACTGGTGTGATTAATAATAATATGGTTAGAAAGTTAAACCAGGCCAAGATTAAAGCGGTAGGATTATCTGGTTCCGATGCTCAGTTAATTCAAGCTGAACCAATTGACTTAAAAAAGTACGGTTATGTTGGCAATGTGAGTCGGGTCAATGTGGCATTTTTACATCAATTGCTTCAAAACGACATTGTACCGGTCATTGCTCCTATTGGGATTGGGAAAAACGGTACACGTTTTAATATCAATGCGGATACGGCAGCAGGTGCTGTAGCTAAAGCTGTTCGGGCCAAACAATTGGTTTTTATCACTGATGTGCCGGGGATTATGAAAGACAATCAATTATTGCCGTCTGTAACTGAACAAGAAGTTAAACAATTGATTCAATCCGGTGTAATTACAGGTGGGATGATTCCTAAGGTTCAAGCAGCGCTAAATAGCTTAGGTCATGAATTGCAAGAGGCGATGATTGTTGATGGGAACCAAGCTGTTTTATCAACAGCTGACACTAAATTGGTCGGGACGGTAATAAAAAAATCAGTGGGAGTTGAAGCACATGTCCGTTCTTTTTCCAACGTATAGCCGGTTTCCTGTGACAATTGCTGAAGCAGAAGGTGTCACTGTAAAGGATACAGAAGGGAAATCATACCTAGATTTTGGTTCTGGAATTGGTGTTTGTAATCTAGGTCACCGTCATCCAATCGTTCAAACAGCTGTTGAGGAACAGTTGCAAAAATATTGGCATGTGTCCAATCTCTATCATGTGCCTTTGCAAGAAGAAGTTGGACAACTGTTAATTGATCATACTGTTGGTGATTATGTATTCTTTTGTAATAGTGGGGCAGAGGCCAATGAAGCAGCCATTAAATTAGCCCGTAAAGCGACGGGGAAAACAAAAATTATTACTTTTAATCAGTCTTTCCATGGCCGTACATATGCTACGATGTCGGCAACTGGTCAACAAAAAATTCAGCAAGGTTTTGGTCCGTTATTAGAAACCTTTACGTATGTGCCCTACAATGATCTAGCGGCCTTTCAACAAGCCCTTGATGATAATACGGCAGCCGTTATGCTGGAAGTCATTCAAGGCGAGGGTGGTGTCGTCGTAAGTGACCCAGAATTTTTACAAGCCGTTGCTGAGCTATGTGAAGAAAATGATGTTCTGTTAATGATTGATGAAATCCAAACAGGGATTGGAAGAACAGGCAAGGCTTTTGCTTATGAGCATTACGGCATTTCCCCTGATGTGATTACCCTTGCGAAAGGGCTCGGGAATGGACTGCCAGTTGGGGCGATGATTGCGAAAGGAAAATATCGTGATGTTTTTGGTCCTGGTAGTCACGGGACTACGTTTGGCGGCAATCCGTTAGCTATGGCAGCAGCAAAAGCAGTATTACAAACTGTGTTGCAAGATGAATTTTTAACTTCAGTTGAAGAAAAAGGCGAATATTTGCTTCAGCAATTAAATGAGACGATTGGTACCCATCCGAAAGTGAAAGAAATTCGTGGGAAAGGGTTCATGATCGGGATTGTCTATGAAGATGAGGTAGCCCCTTTGATTAACCAATTAATTGAATGCGGCTTATTCACGTTAAGTGCGGGACCAAATGTAATTCGTCTGTTGCCACCATTGATTGCTACAAAGGAAGACATCGATCAAGCCGTATCGTTAATTGCTGATGTATTGACTCATGCATAACCGAATGTAAAAAATATACTGAATGAAAGACAATGAAGTCCCTTATTAAACCAAGAGAAAGAAGTGAGCGCCAATGAATAGCACTTCAGTAGCTAAACATATATCTGATCAATGGAAAAACAAACATCTGTTAACATTGCAAGACTTTACCCAGGATGAGCTGATGGCTTTGATTGAGTTTGGGTTGCAATTAAAACAAGCACAAAAATCGGGGAAGCCCCATCCTATCTTAGCCGGAAAAACATTAGCGATGATTTTTGAAAAACCTTCAACAAGAACAAGAGTCTCCTTTGAAACAGGTATATTTCAACTTGGAGGCCATGCATTATTTTTAGGGAAAAATGATATCCAGATGGGCAATGGTGAAACGATCGCTGATACAGCTCAAGTATTGTCTCGATATGTTGATGCGATTATGATTCGAACCTTTGAACATGAAATTGTTGAGGAGTTAGCGACTCACGCATCAATTCCGATCATTAACGGTTTAACCGATGACTATCATCCATGTCAAGTACTGGCTGATTTTATGACGATTTACGAAAAGAAAAATCGTTTAACTGGTTTAAAGTTAGCCTATATTGGTGATGGAAATAATATGGCCAACACATTATTAATGGGTTGTGCGATTATGGGCATTGACTGTGTTATCGCCTCGCCAAGTGGTTATGAAGTGAAAGCTGAAGTCCTTGATGAGGCAAAGCAATTAGCTAAAGCCACTGGTGCAACATTGTTACAAACAAATGATCCAACGGTGGCGGTGAAAGACGCGGACATCGTTTATACAGATGTGTGGGCGAGCATGGGATTTGAAGATGAACACGCTGCCCGGTTAAAAAAATTCACTAATTATCAAGTAAATGATGAGTTAGTAAAATTAGCCAAAGACGACTATCTATTTATGCACTGTTTACCAGCGAACCGTGGTGAAGAAGTCGCTGCCTCGGTCATCGATGGAACGAATTCGGTTGTTTTTGATGAAGCGGAAAATAGACTTCATATTCAAAAAGCGATTTTAGCCGCTATTTTAGGATGATGTCATGTTAAAAAGCTACTCTTTTGGATCCGGGATTGATCCGATAAGAGTAGTTTTTTATGTGTGAAATTAGAACTAGTTTGAAGTAAATTAATTTTTATTGTGATGTGATGAACAAGGGCGATCTATATAGCTTTTACACACTATCATTGTGATTAAATAGACACCTGTTATTTACTTGACTTTCTATCTAAAAACACAGATAGACAAAATAATGATTAAATAGGTAAAAAATGAGCATATTTGCTATAGTGGGGGTATACTTTGAGAGAATCTGAGGAGGACTTCTTATGTTAGAAAATGCATACACGATGGTATTGATTATTCTCATTATTAACATCTTTTATGTTTCATTCTTTACGGTACGAATGATATTGACGATGAAGGGATTTAAATATTTTGCAGCGCTCGTCAGTATGATTGAGGTCGTTATTTATATTTCAGGCTTAACCCTCGTCCTTGATAATTTAAATGAAATTCAAAATATTATTGCTTATGCGGTTGGTTTCGGCATAGGTGTGCTAGTAGGAATGATCATTGAAGAAAAACTAGCCCTTGGCTATATTACAGTTGATGTTGTTTCCTCAAATCCTGATCTGCCGTTAACGCGTAAATTAAGGGAAAAAGGTTATGGGGTGACGAGCTGGCATTCATACGGGATGGATGGGGATCGTTTATCAATGCAAATATTAACACCAAGAAAATACGAACGCGCACTTTATGAGGACATCAAATCAATTGACCCGAAGGCCTTTATGATTTCCTATGAACCAAGTCAAATACACGGTGGATTCTGGGTAAGGCAAGTTAGAAAAGGAAATTTATTTAGAAAACGAACAGAAAAGATAAAAGCAGATCGGCTTAAAGAGCATGATCGAAAATTGCATCAATTAGAAAATGATGAATAATCGCCGATGATTGTTTTAATTTGTTGTTAAAATGGGAATACCAGAATTAAATGACAACAAAATATGGATAAGACAATGAGACGTGACGTAAGAATCGAGGTAAAACCCGAACATTAAAATAAAATATCTGCAATATTGTTCGAAAATTATATTGACATGTAAATTCAACTTTTGGTAAACTGAAGTTGACAAACAAATACGGATCATCCTCATATATTTTTGGGAATATGGCCCAAAAGTCTCTACCTGGTACCGTAAATACTAGACTATGAGGGAAGATGGCTTAGTGATTATGATAAGACCATTTTATCATTGTTTTCCTATGGTCTTTTTTAATTTTGAACGATTTGCATACTTAACACGACAGTCTATTTATCTTCTCTCATTGTGCACCCTGGAAGATGAATAGACATTTTTATTTGTGCACAATTAATCAAGTTCATTGAGAAAGAGGGATTTCATGGTCAAAGTTGGCGTCATTATGGGAAGTATATCGGATTGGGACACGATGCAGCATACATGTGAAACGCTCGAAGCATTAGACATAGCTTTTGAAAAGGAAGTCGTTTCTGCCCATCGCACCCCAGAAGATATGGCAACTTATGCTAAAACAGCTGAAGATCGAGGTTTGAAGGTAATCATTGCTGGTGCTGGTGGAGCAGCCCATCTACCTGGCATGGTTGCGGCTTATACCACATTACCAGTCATCGGTGTTCCGGTTAAAACAAGCACCCTCAGTGGTGTTGATTCGCTTTTATCAATAGTCCAAATGCCAGGGGGCGTACCAACAGCCACAATGGCAATCGGTAAAGCAGGTGCGATTAATGCAGCGATTTTTGCTGGTGAAATAATAGGCGCTTTTGATGAGGAAGTAGCTAAAAATGTCAAGGGTTACCGCAAGCAAATGCAAGCTCATGTAGAAGAAATGAGGGACGAACTTGCTAAAAAATAATGACTACGAAGTAATTTTACCCGGACAAACAATTGGTATTATCGGTGGTGGTCAATTAGGCAGAATGATGGCGATCGCCGCCCGCTATATGGGTTATCGCATTGTTGTGTTGGATCCAACCGAAAATTGTCCAACCGCCCAAGTGGCTGATGAACAAATAGTTGCTGCTTATGATGATATGGAGGCAATTATTCAACTTACAGACAAGTGCGATGTGATCACTTATGAATTTGAAAATGTTGACTTAGAGGCAGCAACGTATATTGAGCAACAAGGAAAATTACCTCAAGGCGCCTATCCTTTGGCTGTGACCCAAAATCGGCAAAAAGAAAAAGAGTTATTACAGCAACTAGGTTTGCCCGTTCCTCGTTTTGCGATTGTCAATGATGGAGAATCTTGTCGGCAAGTGTTACAAGACTTTCCGTTACCTGCTGTTGTGAAGACTTGTCGTGGTGGGTATGATGGCAAAGGACAAATTAAGATTCGCTCAGAGCAAGATATTGAACAAGCCGTTGAATTTGTTGAGCGACATCAATTTTGTATTGTTGAGGAATGGATTTTATTTGACCAAGAGATCTCAATCATTTTTAGTCGGACTGCTTCTGGTCAACTCACATTTTTTCCACTAGCAGAAAATGATCATCAAGATCATATTTTAGCGACAACGATAGCCCCTGCCAGGGTTTCAGATATGGTTGCTGATAAAGCAATCCAAGCGGCAACTAAGATTGCGGAAAAGATGAACATTGTTGGCACCTTTGCAATCGAAATGTTTGTGAAGGGTGAAGACATATTTATTAATGAGATGGCACCTCGGCCCCATAATTCTGGTCATTACACAATTGAAGCCTGTAATGTATCCCAATTCACCCAGCATATCCGGGCCATTTGTCAGTTGCCACTTGTTGAAGTTTCGTTGTTGCAGCCTGCGCTCATGATCAATTTATTAGGTGAGGACCTGCCTCATGCTTTTGAAAAAATGCAAGAGGAAGGTATAGGTTTTATTCATTTATATGGGAAGGCAGAGGCCCAACCGAAAAGAAAAATGGGGCACGTCACTTTTCTAGCCCATACTATTGATGAGTTGCAGCGACTGCAAGAAAGTTGGTTAAAAATAGATAGAAACAACCAAGCTAATGGTAGTGATGATGTAAGGGGGATAAAACATGATTGAACGGTACACACGGGAAGAGATGGGAGCTATTTGGACGGAGGAAAATAAATACAAAGCCTGGTTGGAAGTTGAATTGTTAGCTTGCGAGGCTTGGAGTAAGCTCGGTGTCATTCCAACAGATGATGTGAAAAAATTAAGAGAAAGAGCGTCCTTTGATGTTGAGCGTATTTATGAAATAGAACAAGAAACAAAACACGACGTTGTTGCATTTACAAGGGCTGTCTCAGAAACCCTTGGTCCAGAACGTAAATGGGTTCACTACGGATTAACATCAACGGATGTTGTTGATACAGCATTATCCTATTTGCTTAAGCAAGCGAACAATATTTTAAGGAAAGATTTAGACAATGTGGTAGACATCCTTCGCACCAAAGCGATTGAACATAAGCATACGGTCATGATGGGGCGAACCCATGGCGTCCATGCTGAACCGACGACCTTTGGTTTGAAACTCGCATTATGGTATGAAGAAATGAAGCGTAATCTAGACCGATTTAAGCAAGCTGCTAAAGGAATTGAAGTTGGGAAAATTTCCGGTGCTGTTGGTACATATGCAAATATTGATCCCTTTGTTGAACAATATGTTTGCGAACAACTTGGCCTAGAAGCTGCTCCGGTATCCACGCAGACTTTACAACGGGACCGTCATGCAGCTTACTTATCGACGTTGGCATTGATTGCGACCTCAATTGAAAAGTTTGCCACGGAAATTCGTCATTTACAACGAACGGAAGTAAGAGAAGTGGAAGAATATTTTTCAAGTGGTCAAACAGGTTCATCAGCGATGCCCCATAAACGTAACCCAATTGCTTCCGAAAACTTAAGTGGGATGGCGCGGGTCATCAGAGGTTATATGGTAACAGCTTATGAAAATGTTGCCCTGTGGCATGAGCGGGATATTTCCCATTCATCCACTGAACGGATTATTTTACCAGATGCAACGATCGCACTGAATTACATGTTAAATCGGTTTGCGAATTTGATTAAAAATTTAACCGTCTTTCCTGAGCGAATGAAACAGAATATTGATCAAACCCACGGCGTTATTTTTTCCCAACGGGTACTGTTAGCTCTCGTTGAAAAAGGACTATCACGAGAAGAAGCATATGGGATTGTTCAACCGCTGGCAATGCAAGCTTGGGAGACTGGTGTTCATTTTAAAGAGTTGCTAGCAGAGAATGAAACGGTTCAACAGTTGTTAACAGAGGCTGAAGTAGACGAATGTTTTGACGTCACTTATCATTTGAAAAATGTTGATGTAATTTTTGAAAAAATAGGCTTGTTGTAAGAGGACAGCACCATATTTTAGGAGGGCTAACATGTCGACAATCATAACACCAGAGCAAATTAAGCAAGAAAAATTGTATATCCAAATGGGGTTAACGGATGAGGAATATGACAGGATTAAACAATTGCTAGGTCGGTTACCAAATTACACAGAAACGGGTATTTTTTCCGTCATGTGGTCAGAGCACTGTAGTTACAAATCATCTAAACCATTGCTTGGCAAATTCCCGACTAAGGGACCTCAAGTTTTAATGGGACCGGGTGAGGGAGCCGGCGTCGTTGATATTGGCGATAATCAAGCAGTTGTGTTTAAAATTGAAAGTCATAACTCGCCTTCAACGGTTGATCCCTATGAAGGGGCAGCCACAGGTGTTGGTGGAATTTTACGTGATGTATTTTCCATGGGTGCTCGCCCGATTGCCGTTTTGAATTCGTTACGTTTTGGCAATTTGACGAATGAACGAACGAAATATTTGTTACGGGAAGTTGTTCGCGGTATGGCCAACTATAGTAAACATGTTGATGTACCTACAGTCGGTGGCGAAATTCAATTTGATGATTGTTATGAGCAAACACCACTCGTTAATGCAATGGCAGTCGGGTTAATCAATCATGATGACTTGCAAAAAGGGCTTGCTGCTGGAATCGGTAACACAGTGATTTATGCTGGTGCACCAACGGGACGCGATGGAATCCATGGGGCAACCCACTCATCCGATGATCAGGAATCTGAAGATGCGAGTCCTGCTCCAGGTAACCCTCATTTAGAAAAACGCTTAATTGAAGCTTGTTTAGAAGTTGTTCATTCAGACGCTTTAGTTGGAATGCAAGATATGGGTGCTGCCGGATTAACGTCTTCAGGTAGCGAGATGGCCAGCAAGGCAGGTACAGGTATGCTATTGAATTTAGATGATGTACCCCAAGCTGAATCAGGTATGTCGGCTTATGAAATGATGCTCTCAGAAACCCAGGAACGGATGTTGCTCGTTGTTAAAAAAGGACATGAAGATGAGATCATCGATATTTTTGCCAAACATGATGTTGAAGCGGTTGCTGTCGGTGAAGTGATCGCGGAAAAAGCTTTCCGTATCCAACTCCATGGGAAAATTATGGCGGATATACCCGTTGACACATTAGATAAAGATGCGCCTGTCTATCATTTACCAGCAAAGGAAGCAGCTTATTTTAAGGAATTCCAGCAAATGGATGAGGAGATTCCCCACGTAGATCATTACGGTGAAACGTTGAAGAAATTGATACAACAGCCTACGATCGCAAGTAAACAATGGATTTTTGACCAATTTGATGCAAATTCCCAAGGGAAGACTTTGGTTGGTCCTGGAGCTGGCGCTGCTATTGTTCAAATTGAGGATCAAGATAAAGCGATCGCGATGACAACAGATTGTAATGCGAGATATATTTATTTAGATCCTGAAACGGGTGGAAAAATTGCTGTTGCTGAAGCAGCTCGTAATCTTGTTTGTGCTGGTGCTAAGCCGATTGGATTAACAGATGGCCTCAATTATGGCAATCCGAATCATCCGGAAGTATTTTGGCAAATGGAAAAAAGCATTGATGGGATTAGTGAAGCATGTCGCAAATTAGATATTCCTGTTATTAGTGGGAATGTATCTTTATATAATCAATCTGCAGATGGTCCAATTTTTCCAACACCGATTATCGGTATGGTCGGTTTATTTAAGACGCTTGAACATATCACACCAAATCATTTTCAGGAAGCTGGCCATGTGATTTATCAGATCGGGGAGACCACAGCGGCCTTTGGCGGTAGTGAGTTACAAAATGTACTAAACGGTAATTATGAAGGGAAAGCACCAGAAATTGATTTGGACATTGAAATTGAACGGCAAAAACAGTTATTAACAGCGATTCAAAAAGGACTCGTCAGCTCTGCAACGGATATTGCCGAAGGTGGTTTAGCCGTTACCTTAGTCGAAAGTTTAGTAAACACCACTGGATTAGGTGTTGAAGTCCATTGTCAACATGAAAATCCAACGGTCTTGTTGTTTAGCGAATCTCAATCTCGTTTTCTTGTGTCAGTGAAAAAAGAAAATACAGAAGCTTTTGAAAATATTTTTCCTGAAGCGGTAAAAATTGGTCAAGTTACGAGTGATGAGCGGGTGTCGATTCAAGTCAATGATGAAATAGTCATTGATGAAGAATTACAACAACTTCGTCAATTATGGCAGGACGCTATCCCGCAAGTAATCAAATAAATTTAAACAAGTGAGGAATGTAATGTGTTTGGTATATGGGGTCATCCACAAGCAGCTGAAATAACGTATTACGGTCTCCATGCTTTGCAACACCGTGGGCAAGAGGGGGCCGGGATCGTCATCAATAATGGGAATGTGCTGAAATCGCAACGAGATCTCGGCTTAGTCAACGATGTGTTTGATCGATCAGATTTCAATCAGCTTATAGGTCATGCTGCCATCGGTCATGTATTTCATGCCAACGAAACAGCTGTTGATATTGAAAATGTGGAACCTCTCGTTTTCCGTTCCCAATCAGGAAGTATGGCCCTTGCGCTTACAGGGAGAATTATTAATGCCTATGAGCTACGATCAGCATTAGAGAATGAGGGTAGTATTTTACAAACGATGACTGATACAGAATTACTAGCCCATTTAATTAAACGTCATGGCCCAACGACCTCCAGTCAGACAATTGCTGAGGCGTTAACCGAACTAATTGGTGCCTATGCCTTTTTGATGTTAACGGAAAAAGCCATGTATGTTGCCCTAGATCCTCGGGGCACCCGGCCATTGTCTCTAGGTAAATTAGGTGACGCCTATGTCGTTGCCTCAGAAACTTGTGCCTTTGATATGATCGGGGCAACATTTGAACGAGAGGTTTTACCAGGAGAATTGATTATGATTAATGAGCACGGGCTTAAGTCGACCAGATTTGCCTTACGAGAGCCACGCTCGATATGTGCGATGGAGTATATATATTTTTCTCGTCCTGACAGTGATTTAAATGGTGTTAATGTACATTCAGCAAGAAAAAGGATGGGAATTGAATTAGCCAACGAAGCTCCTGTAGATGCCGATGTAGTCACAGGTATTCCCGATTCAAGTATTTCGGCAGCGATTGGCTATGCAGAACAAAGCGGATTGCCCTATGAAATGGGTGTCATCAAAAATCGCTACGTTGGCCGAACTTTTATTAAGCCATCCCAAGAACTACGGGAACAAGGAGTGAAAATCAAATTGTCACCCGTTCGTGGCATCGTTGCGGGAAAACGCGTCGTTATGATTGATGACTCAATAGTTCGGGGCACAACTTGTAAACGAATTGTCCGGTTATTAAAGGATGCCGGCGCTCGGGAGATCCATGTTCGTATTGCCTCACCACCCATTAAATACCCATGTATTTGCGGGATAGATGTTTCATCCCAATCAGACCTGATTGCAGCAAATCATACATTGGACGAAATCGCCGAATTAATCGGTGCTGACAGCATTGCCTTTTTATCAGTAGACGGATTAGAAAAAGCAGTCGTTAAAGACAAAACAATCCATCAAGGCATTTGCAAAGGCTGCTTTACCGGCGAATATGCTCTCTTACCTGCTGAGGGTCAGCCTTTTCAGTGGTAGAGGGTACGGAATGAGGACTAGTATCGGGAGTGGGCAGATATTAGTGAGAGATCCTCCTTTTTACGAGCGAGTTTTGTTTGTATGCAGATTGAATTTCATAAATTGATGAGCGAGTTTTACAGGTTTTTGAGCGAGTTTGCGTGAGAATGGATCAACTTTCTATGATTGACGAGCGACTTTACTTGAGAATGGATCAACTTTTGATGGATTACGAGCGAGTTTGCGCCGATTACGAGCGACTTTACTTGAAAATGGATCAACTTTGGAAGGTTTACGAGCGAGTTTTATGTATTATCGAGCAAGTTTATGCCATTTAAGAGCAACTTTTACAGGTTATCGAGC
>CALAMD010000017.1 GCA_937925695.1 uncultured Bacillaceae bacterium
AGTTGATCCAAACCGGTGCTAACTCGCTCTTCAACGGTCAGAAGTTGATCCAAACTTGTGCAAAGTCGCTCGAGAATGTATAAAAGTCGATCCACAATTGGGCATACTTGCTCGCAAATTGGCATAAGTCGCTCGTAAACGGTCGGTAGATACCAAACTAAACTGGTGCGCACTCGAGTGTTAACGGCGCTCACTCGATCCAAATCAATCCAAACTCGCTCGTTAAAGTCGCCCAATCACCAACATCCAAAATAAAGGCAACGATTGGATTCGATAAATCGTTACAGGGTTGATACTAAGAAAAACAATCACCAACATCCAAAATAAAAGCAACGTTTGGATCACCCAAACGTTGCTACCTATTTCAATTAATAATTAATTAATAGAAGCGTTTGAAGCCGTCAAAACGCTGCTTCCAGTAACTGTTATTTAAGTTGGCAATTGTAACGCCAGTTGATGAGCCGGCGTGGATAAATTCGTTATTGCCAAGATAGATTCCCATGTGGGAGATGCCTGCTTTATATGTGTTGGCGAAAAAGACGAGATCACCAACTTGGGGTTTATCGACGTAATAGGAACGGCTGAAATATCCTTCGGTAGAATAACGACCGATATTAAAGTCGGCTTGATTATATACATAATAGATAAATCCACTACAATCAAAGCCTGCAGGCGTTTGGCCGCCCCACGCATATTTGACACCGATTAAGCTTTTTGCTACTTCAATGAGCTTATCGACGTCATAATTAACCTCTGCTGCAGATGGTGTTTCATCCTTAACCTGCTCATTGCCATTCGCACTTACATATAATTTTTGGCCAATGAAAATTAAATCGGAACTTAAATTATTCCATTTCTTCAAGTTAGCTACTGTTACCCCGTACTGGCTTGCAATTCGGGATAGTGTATCACCAGATTTGACGGTATAAACTGTGGCTGGGGACACTTGCTGATCTGGTGCCGTAGTCGATCCACCGCTATTATTTGAATCAGCTGATCCACTCGAACCACTAGATCCACCAGTGTTATTCCCGCTACTGGAACCACCGCCGTTTGAACCACTGTTCGATCCACCGCCAGATCCATTCCTATTCGAACCGCTATTAGCCCCAGTAGTGCCTTCACTTACTGTTAACTTTTGACCAATGATGATCAAATCGGAATTAAGGCCATTCCATTTTTTCAAATCAGCCACAGTTACATTGTAACGGCGCGCAATACCAGAGAGTGTATCACCTGACTTCACGGTATACGTAGCTGCGTTACTAGACTGATCCTGCTTGCTGTTAGATCCTTGATTGGAACTGTCATTTGACTTAGAGCCGCTTCCACTCTCAGCACCAGGATTGCTTACATAAAAAACGTTGCCTGGATAAATGAGCGTTGTCTCTAAATTATTCCACTTCATGAGATCTGATAGAGAAATATTATATTTAAAAGCAATGCCACTTAATGTATCGCCTCGTTTAACAGTGTATGTTTTCGGTTGGCTGACATTGTTAGTTTGATTGCTTTTAGGTTTAGTTTTAGTAGATTGAGAGGAATTCTTTTTCGGCTCGTCAATTTTTAAAACTTGATTAGGAAAAATCAGATCGCTGTTTAAATTATTAAGCGTCTTAAGATGTGAAACAGTGGTGTTGTGCTTATGAGCAATAGCCCAGAGTGAATCGCCTTTTTTAACTGTGTAACTTGCCGCATCAACTTGATCCGCTGCAAAGAGAGATGAGGCGATAACAGCTGAGGCAGTAACTGACATGTAAAGCTTCTTTTTATTTGCCAATTGAAAATTCCTCCTTCTTATTTTTCTATAAAAATCATCTAGGGTGTTACTACATAATCGCTCTTGCCTATAAAAGCTAAACTGCAAAGTCAAGTTTACTAGTTTCTAAAGTGAATGGATATGATGAACCCGCCGAAATCCATCATGGATCATCAAAAAACTTGCCATCATTCACTCAAAAGAGTCATTAAGACATACAATCTAGCTTTATTATGTATAATCACCCATAATCCATGATGATTCTGCTTTATATTATACTATGTTACAAACCCTCTTACTAGACTGTGATAAAAATGTAATGTATTTGTAACATAACCTAGCTTGGATAGGTCTAAAAAACTAATAAAAATATCGTATGTTACCGATATAGTAGGCATAGAGACTTATTTTACTTCGTCCTTGTTTGAATACCCTCGCTAAAAAAGAATATCTTGCAATCAACTATTGATAGTTTATCAATTAATCCACAGGCAAATAGCCCTATGCCACTAAACTTTTTGTCGATATAAGTCGAATCCTATTGGTCAAAGGGGCTAAGATGTTTGGACATGAAGAAATTTTTATGCTACCATGTTTTTCATATTGATATATTTAGACAAATTAAAATAGTTATTATCTTCTCATCATATGTGTTATAATTTAGAAGGTCTAAATCGTCTCTTTAACTATGATGCCATGACAGTAACTTTTAACTATCATGCAACGACATTAACTTTGAAAATACGGATGAAAACGCTTGGAGGTACATCGAATGGAAGAAACGATCTCCCTCAAAGAAATATTTGAGGTTATAAAAAAGCGATTTTGGCTTATCACATTATTTGTTTTTGGCGCAGCTGTGATTGCAGCGGCGATCAGTTATTTTGTCCTCACGCCTACCTATGAAGCTAAATCCCAATTCATTGTTAATCAAAGTCAGCAAGATCAAACCCAATATAGTATTAATGATGTACGGATGAACGTAGAGCTTATTAATACATACAATGTGATCATAAAAAGCCCTGCTATTCTTGAAGATGTTATTGAAACTTTGAATCTATCATATTCACCTTCTACATTAGAAGGTAAAATTGATGTGTCAAGTGCACAAAATTCACAAGTCGTTACTGTTACTGTGACGGATCCAGATCCTCGACTGGCTGTAGAAATAGCTAATACAACAGTAGAAGTGTTTCAAAGTAATTTACCAGATTTAATGAATGTAGATAACGTAAAAATTTTATCAGAAGCAAAATTAGCTGCTAATCCTACACCAGTTGCACCAAAACCAGTCCTAAACATTGCCATCGCCATTGTTTTAGGTGGGATGATTGGTGTCGGTTTGGCGTTTTTATTAGAATACTTGGATACTACTATTCGGACAGAAGATGATATTGAAAAACATTTAGGATTACCGATCCTTGGAGTCATTTCTCATATTGAAGATAGTGATATTCGCGAAGGGCAGACCATCTATAAATCAAACGTAGTACGGAGGAGGGGATTTGATGGCACGGCGCAAAAGAAAACAAGCTAGACAAAATCAGATGCGGCATTTAATCACACAACTAAATCCGCGTTCCCCAATCTCAGAGCATTATCGTACCGTTCGAACAAATATTGAATTTTCATCTGTTGATGAAGAAATTCATACACTTATGGTGACATCATCTGGACCTTCAGAAGGAAAGTCAATGACAACAGCCAACCTAGCCGTTGTCTATGCCCAGCAAGGAAAAAAAGTATTGCTCATTGATGCGGATTTGCGCAAACCAACAGTTCACTATACATTTCGGGTGGATAACCTAAGAGGCTTAAGCACAGTTTTAGTCAATGAGATGAGCCTAGAAGAGGTCGTAAACGTTTCTAGTGTCGATAACCTAGATATCGTAACCTCAGGGCCTATCCCTCCGAATCCATCAGAGCTATTAGGTTCAAAACGCATGCAACAGTTAATTCAAGAAGCGAAAACATTATACGATATTGTACTCTTTGACACACCACCAGTACTCGTCGTTACTGATGCTCAAATTCTAGCTAACTTCGTAGACGGATCCATTCTCGTTGTTCGAAGCAAGCAAACAGAATACGAGGCAGCCATTAAAGCAAAAGAATCTTTAGAGACTGCCCAATCGAAACTCCTAGGCGCTATCCTTAACGACCGGGAAAAAACTGATCTAAATTATTATTACTACTACGGCCAAGACTAATGGTCATGCTCATACGGAAGCTTCCCTTTAGCAGGGAAGCTTTTTTATTTGTAATGATAACGAGATGGTGGAACGTTAATTTTTGCACTCGCTCGGGTTTGGCTGGAAGTCGCTCGTCAATTACATGAACTTGATCGTAAATAGGCAAAAGTCGCTCGTTAAATACACTAACTCGCTCGTATATAGGTCGAAGTCGCTCGAAAATGGTTGAAAGTTGATCCATAATATGCAAAACTCGCTCGAAAATGATCGAAAGTTGATCCAAAATAGTG
>CALAMD010000018.1 GCA_937925695.1 uncultured Bacillaceae bacterium
TTGCCAACAGCTCCACAGGCACAACCACCTTTTGGAAAAGTAACTTTATTCTGGTTGTAAGTCATCTTTTTCACCTCAATTCTTTTATCACAAATATCATATGCACAGGTTACCCTTCATGTATAGATAAATATATTCTTTATACCTCATTTTCTATCGAATGTACGGTTATAGTAGATGTTTTGCCTTTACATACCAATTAGCCATGCATAGTATATTGTAAGTTCTCATACTGAGGACAAATCTTTGATAGAGGAGGTTTTCTCTTGGCGTTTACCAATTATATTGATAATGGGGGATTTGAAAGAGGTAATTTAAGTGCTTGGACTGCCATTAACGCAAATGTGGCAAGAGGTCAATCTTTAACAGGTAGATATTCTGCCCGCTTAACTTATGGAGCAAATTATGCATCAATCAGTCAAACTGTACCAATAGATGGAAATCAAAGCTTTCAATTATCATTAGCTCTTTCTCAATTTGGTTTTTATATTAGTCCAATTATTTTTATCCAAGTAATTTATTTAGACAGCAATAGAAGGGTGCTTGGATATGGATTAAATACTGTGATTCCTGCTGGGAATATACCATCCATTAGGGAAGGTAACTGGATAGAAATAACACGGGTGACCAATATTGCACCAGCCAATGCAGCATATGCAAGAGTGGTTATTAGTAAACCATTAAGTGCGATTGATGCATCGATGGTCTATATTGATAATGTTGCCCTATTAGGAATTACTGTACCTGGTGGAATACCTGGCCCAACCGGCCCAACCGGACCTACGGGACCAACAGGAACTACAGGAATAGGAGTTACGGGTGCAACCGGTGCTACAGGTGTAACAGGAGCTACAGGAGTGACAGGAGCCACAGGCCCTACTGGACCAACTGGCCCAACCGGCCCAACCGGCCCAACTGGCCCAACCGGCCCAACCGGTCCAACAGGTGCAACAGGAGCTACTGGTCCTACTGGTGTAACAGGATTTTAATGACCTAACACTAGTGTAACAACATCCTCTTGAATATGGATACTCGTTTAGAAGTGCGAGTATCCATTTTTATTAGCATGCTTTTATATTTTGGTTATTTTGTTGACTACAATAGGCTATCAAACATGCGCATACATTAGAAAATCATATGTATATAGAAATATGTATGATGATCCCCCCAGTTCTGACAACCTTTACAATTGATTGGGAAAAGAGGTGTTCGCTTGATTACGATTAGTTTATGTATGATTGTAAAAAATGAAGAAGATGTACTTGGGCGTTGTTTAGATTCTGTTCACGATTTAGTAGATGAAATCAATATTGTTGATACCGGATCGACTGATCGTACGGTTGAGATTGCCAAGCAATATACCGACCGTGTTTATTTTTATAAATGGAATGGAAAGTTTAAAGATGCTAGGAATAAATCCTTTGAATATGCGACGAAAGATTATATTTTCTATTTAGATGCAGATGATGTGTTACTAGAGGAAGATCGAAATAAATTTAAGCAATTAAAACAAACATTGGATCCTTCGGTGGATTCTGTATCAATGTATTATCATGCCGGACATGATGAATTTGGCAATGTTACCCTTACTTTTCGACGTAATCGTTTATTAAAACGAAGTAGAAATTTTAGATGGGAGGGTGACGTGCATAACTATATTCCTGTGAGCGGAAAAATCATTAATTCTGATATTGCGATTACACATAAAAAGAAAAAGCACGCTGTAGGTAGAAATTTAAACATCTATGAAGAGAAACTAAAAAGAGGGGATACTTTCACACCCCGGGATTATTTTTATTATGGTAATGAACTACGTGAAAATGGTCATTATCAACAAGCCATTGGTAGTTACACCAAAAATATCGAAATGGAAGAAGGATGGATTGAGGATAAGGTCTATGCTTGCATTAATCGGGCAGATTGTTACCGATTAATTGGTGATACGAAGAATGAACTTGCTTCATTGTTTCACTCCCTCGTCTTTGCGAAAACACCACGCCCAGAGATATGTAGCAGGATTGGTTTTAATTTGCAAAAACAAGGTGATTATCAATCAGCGATTTATTGGTACACATTAGCAACAACATTAGAAATTGATGAAAATAAATGGAGCTTTACCTACCCAGCCTACGCTACCTGGTATCCTCATTTACAACTTTGTGTTTGTTATTATCATATCGGCGATTTCAAGAAATCCTATGAACATAATGAGTTAGCTAGGAAATATCGTCCAACCGATCAACGGATTTTGTTTAACAAAAAATTATTAGAAAGTAAAGTTGGTCTCACTTAAATGTTTGTGATTTTGATGATCGTAGTGTAAGCATGATGTTTGATAAGGATATTTTAATTGAATGATAAAAACAACAGGGTATACATCGTTTTGTATACCCTGTTTGTTATGGTAAAGATAAAAAAATTTCTTAAGTAAGCAAAAATCGGGATGACAGGACTTGAACCTGCGACCCCTGGCACCCCATGCCAGTGCTCTACCAAACTGAGCCACATCCCGATACTCATTATTATAGGAAAAACTGTGCAGAATCTCAATAAATCTGAAAAGCACCTTTAGTTTTGGTCAACCAGTGATGATGCCTGAATATTTTACAGATCTCGACATTTTTACTAGGAATTACTACATCAATCTGAGAGATTCGCAGGGAAGAGTTTTTTTCTAATAGCTATTAAAATGCTATACTGATATTATATATTTTTGCATGTTTTTTAGGGGGGATTTGAATGAGAAAGAGATTATTAATTATTTTTGGCAGTGTCATTGGCGTTCTACTAGTTGGCTTAATCATTGCTGGAAATTATTTTTATAGTCAAGGGGTTAAACGGGGGACAGATATAGAACTACATAGTGAAGATGAAGCAGTAAACACTGATGCAAGTGAGAGAGACCAACAGCTTTTTGCTGAAGCTGAAGCATGGTTTTCTGAGCAAGAGCCGGAAATATTTGAATTAGAGTCCTACGATGATCTCGTGTTAAAAGCTCAATATATTAAGCATGAAGATGACACGAATAAAACAGCTGTATTGGCCCATGGATTTCGTAATTCAGGTGACAATATGGGGAAATACGCGAAAATTTATTATGATCTAGGTTTTAATATATTATTACCTGATGCCCGTGGTCATGGTGAAAGTGAAGGGGATTATATTGGGTATGGTTGGCATGATCGTTTAGACTACTTGGATTGGCTTACGTGGTTGATCGAGGACAAGGGTGCAGATGAGATTGTGGTACATGGGAATTCAATGGGAGCAGCCCTTGTATTGATGTTAAGTGGTGAGGATTTACCTGATGAGGTAAAGGCGATTGTGGCAGACAGTGGGTATAGTACGGTTAAAGCAGAATTGGCCCACCAGTTAAAACACATCTATAATTTACCTTCATTTCCGTTGCTTGAAGTAACAAGCATCATTACGAAAATTCGGGCTGGTTATACTTTCGAGGAAGCATCAGCCGTGAAACAAGTGGCAAACAACACGCTTCCATTGTTAATCATTCATGGTGACGCTGATGATTTAGTACCAACAGCGATGGCTTATGAGATATATGAGGCCGCAGGTGGTGATAAGGAACTATGGATCGTTCCTGATGTTGGCCACACAAAAGCATTTGAAATTGTGACGGAGGAATATCAACATCGCGTAAGTGAATTTATAGAACGTGTACTTGAGTAGTGATTTAGAAGCAGGTTTGTAGTTTGATAGAAAATTTTAATAGATGATTCGGCGAATATATGGGTTGATTCAGCGATTTTGTGTGTGGATTCAGCGAATATGCTTATAGATTCGGCGAATATCCATTTTATTCGGCGAATATGAGATTAATTCGGCGAATCGTTAATAAACATAATCCAAGACGCGAATTAAACAGGAATTATCGGGGAAAACGCGCATACCGCGTGATGTGTCAATAAAACTACGAAAGGGAGTGGGATGGTTGAAATTTTTTCATACGGCTGACTGGCATTTAGGGAAACTCGTTCAAGGTGTATACATGACTGAGGATCAACACTATGTTTTACAACAGTTTATCGAAGCAATTAAAGCGGAAAAGCCTGATGCAGTGATCATCTCTGGGGATTTGTATGACCGGGCAGTACCGCCAACAGATGCTGTGCAATTATTGGATGATGTACTAGAAGAGATTGTGCTAGATTTAGAGACGCCAATTATCGCAATTGCTGGTAATCATGATAGTCCGAGCAGACTGCATTTTGGTAGAAATATTATGAAAAATAATGGTTTCCACATAGTTGGTCGGTTAACAAAAGAGTTGGAACCTGTTGTGTTAACAGATGACTATGGTGAGGTGCATTTTCACTTAGTCCCTTATTGTGATCCAAGTACAGTGCGGAATTTATTTAACGATGACGACATTCGCACGCATAACGATGCAATGGAAAAAATTGTGTCTCATATTAAAGGGCAAATGGATCCTTCAGCAAGGCATGTATTTGTTGGACATGCTTTTGTTACACCTTATGGCGAAGCGAGGGATAATACGAGTGAATCTGAGCGTCCCCTGTCAATAGGTGGAGCGGAATATGTTAGTGCAGAACATTTTCGTCATTTTCATTATACAGCCCTAGGCCATTTGCACCGTGCTCATTATGTATTAAATGAACGGATTCGTTATGCAGGTTCACCATTAAAATATTCAATTTCTGAGGAACACCATCGTAAAGGATTTTACATAGTTGAACTTGACGGTGAAGGTAAGGTCAGTGTTGACAATTATCCCCTCACGCCCCTTCGAGATATGAGAACAGTCGAAACGAGTTTGGAAGAGTTATATACTCATCCAAAAAGCGACGATTATGTATTTGTTCGCTTGACAGATCGAACGGCAATTTTATCGCCAATGGAAAAAGTAAAATCGATTTATCCAAATGCGATGCATGTTGAGCGTACAAACTATGCATTTCCCACTTTTTCAAGTCGGGATCAAGGAAGCAAAGAGCGAACGGAGATGAATGATTTAGAGCTGTTCCATGCATTTTACAAAGAAGTAACGGATACAGAAGCCTCACCAGAAACAGAAGCCATTTTCAAAGAGGTACTTGATGACTTACTCATGGAAGAGCGTGAAACAACGAAGGACGATAAAACCTATATTACAAATTAATGTTTTCGGTGGGAGGATGGTAACATGCGCCCAATTAAATTAACGATGACTGCCTTTGGTCCTTATAAATCAACCGAAGTGATTGATTTTACTGAGCTAAAGGATCATAACTTATTCGTTATTTCGGGAAAAACGGGTTCAGGAAAAACAACGATTTTTGACGGTATTTGTTTTGCCTTATACGGAAGTGCTAGTGGCCAAGATCGTGATCATCAGATGATGTTAAGAAGTGATTTTGCCGATGACGATACCCATACAGCGGTTGAGTTTGAATTTGAATTACATGGTCGCCATTATCGGATTTTAAGACAATTAGGTCATGTAAAAAAAGGGAACAAAACGAAAACTGGTGAACGTTATGAGTTCTATGAAAAAACACCTAATGGGGAAGTCCCTTGTGTTGATCGCCAAATTGTCACAGAAATCAATGATAAAATTGAAGAGTTAATCGGACTAACCCAGGAACAATTTAAGCAAATTGTCATGTTACCTCAAGGCGAATTTCGTAAATTGCTCACATCAACAACGGAGAATAAGGAAGAAATTTTACGCCGTTTATTTAAAACAGAACCGTATAAGCAAATTAGTGAACGATTAAAAATAAAAAGGAATGAGCTTGACCAAGCATTTTCCCAACAAAAACAACAACGGGACCATTACATCCAAAATATATTTGCAACAATACCTCAACGGGAAGCATCTTCCCTAGCAGAAATACTTGCCTCTGAACATGTCAATACCGAGCAAGTGATTACTGGTCTTGATGAGGAAATTGATTATTATCAACAAAAGATCATCCATGATCAAAAAGCATATCAAGCAGCCTATGATGCCCATGATAAAAAGCAAAGAGCTTTCTATCAGGCTAAAGCAATCAATGACCAATTCCTTGATTATGATCGTAAACAAAAGCAATTAAAAGCATTAAAAGAAAATGCTACCCATATGAAAGAACAAGAACAGGTGCTTAAAAAAGCTGAACAAGCGAGCCAAATCGAACCTTATGAGGCACAATTTATCGAGTGGCAACGTGATGAAAAAAGGCGAGAAACTATTTTTCAAGAAGCGACAAAACAAAAGACAGCTACCGAACAGCAATTAGCCAATGTAACGATCATTTATGAACGGGAACAAAACAGAAAAGACGAGCGCGAGCAATTACGAGCATCATTAGATCGTTATCAGCAACTGTTACCGACTGTTAAAGAATTAGCGGAAAATCAAACTAGATTAGTGTCTTTACAGGAAGCAGTTGCCAAAAGTGAAGCGACATTAAAAAGAGTGACCGATGAGTTAACACAAAAACAACAGGTGGTAGACGAAACGGAACAACAGATTAAAAAAATCGAAAGCCAGGTCGATCAATTACCGGATAAACAGCAAACAATTGCTAACTTGAAAGAAAAAGCCCTTGTATTGCGAGATTATTTAAAATTGGCAAACCATCAACAACAACTTGATCAAGAATTAAGAACGAATGAACAACGCTATCAACAAGAAAAATCAAATTACGAAGAAAAAGAAAAAATCTGGTTTAGTCATCAAGCAAGCGTGTTGGCTGCTCATTTACATGATGGAGAAGCATGTCCTGTTTGCGGTAGTGTCGATCACCCGCAAAAAGCAACGGTGCCTGATGAGTTCTTGTCAGATGATGAATTAGAAATCTTAAAGCAACGATTAGCAAAACAGGAATCCTTTTATCGGCAAGCCCTTGCTAAACATGAGGCAAATAAGGAACAAATGGAAGCAAAAGCGAAGGAGCTACAAGCTTTCCAAATAACCATTGACGAAGCAACGAAAACTTATCAGAAAACAATCGAGGAAGGTAAAGCACTAAAGCAACAAATTGATGAATTAAACGAAAAACGCACCCAGTTAATAGAGTCAAGAAAAAAATTAGAGCAAGAAAAAACTACTTTGAAAGCATTAGAAGAACAAAAACAAGATCTTGAGAAGAAATATCAAGAACAACAATCAGCTTATGCAACAACTGAAGCTGTTTTCCAAGAACGCCTCAGAACGATACCCGAGGAAGTCAGGGAACTCACCGAATTAGAGCAGAAAATCCAAACAACAAATAAACAATTAGACGAGTTGGAAAAGGCTTGGGAATTAGCCCAGCAAAATTTACAACAAACACGAGAACAGTATACAAAAGCAACTGCAGATGTAGAGCATGCTGAACAACAATTAACTGAAACAAGAGCTAAAAAAGATGAGGCGAAAGAGAAGTTTCAGCAAGCATATGAACAAGCTGGGTTTACAACGGAAGAGGCTTATCAGCAAGCCAAACTTCCAGCTGAACAAAGAGAAGCAATAAAAACGTCTATCGAACGTTACAAACAACAAGTATCCACATTAACTGAACAAATTAAAGAGTTAGCTGAAATTTTAAAGGATCAAAAACGGGTTGACTTAACGGCGATGGAAGAAGAGTTGAATGAATTAAAAGTAGCTTATGAAGCAGCTTTTCAAACGCTTAACCAGTCGAAAGATTATTTAGAACAAGCGGTGCAGTTACGGGAAAACTTAATCGAAGTAGATAAACAAGTGAATAAGGTAGAAAAACAATTAGCGACTGTGACGGACTTATATGATGTCGTTCGAGGCCATAATTTCCGCCGCATATCTTTTGAACGGTATTTACAAATCGAATATTTAGAACAGATTATCGAAGCTGCCAATCATCGGTTAAAAGACTTATCAAATGGACAATTTTTATTAATGCGCAGTGACCGGATTGAATCCCATGGAAGACAAAGTGGGTTAGCCCTCGATGTATATGACGCTTATACTGGGCAAACTCGTGATGTAAAGACGTTATCTGGTGGAGAGAAATTTAATGCGTCCTTAAGCCTTGCATTAGGGATGTCTGATGTGATCCAAAGTTTTCAAGGTAATATCTCGATTCAAATGATGTTTATTGACGAGGGTTTTGGTTCATTAGATGAAGAATCATTGCATAAAGCGATTGATACATTAATTGATTTGCAACAATCTGGCAGGCTGATCGGTGTGATCTCTCACGTACAAGAATTAAAAAATGTCTTTCCTGCTGTATTAGAGGTTAAGAAGACAAATGAAGGATATAGTCAAACGAAATTTGTTATTAAATAATATCAGGCACAGACGATGATTTTTTTAGCTAATTGGTTTTAACGGTCTACCGTCTTTTATTGGACGATCTTTTAATGAAGGAGCTATCGTTTAACTAAATACGATAGCTCCTTTTTAACTTTGGTATAGATAAAGGGTGCAGGGCTTGATAATAGCAGTAGCTAATCATATATTATATGATGTTATAAATACAATTAGTTGAACCATGCACTGATGGGATACGGATTGCTAGCTGGTACCAACTGGACGCATGGTAAAGATACGAGAGCAAAGTTTAATACGAAGCTGACAGCTACCAAGTTAAGTGAGGTCGATAAAAATGGCAGAAGTGATTTTGTATATGAAGGACAATTGCCAATTGTGTGATGAAGTCCGGGATTTATTAATGATCTTCCAGGACGAATATAATTTCGAAATCATAGAGAGAGATATTTATACGAAGGATGAGTGGCTAGAAGCTTATCACTTAAATCTTCCCGTTGTCGAAATTAATCGTCACCAAATTGATTATCGTTCAATTGATATTGTTTCACTAGAAGATTTTTTACAAAAAAATTTGTAATTAATAACTGAAACTAGGCTATTATTGAATGTCACCTTAGATCTTTTAGCATACATAAATTTAGTGATGTCAGCAGCATCAATGGTTACATAGGTTACTGAAAAAA
>CALAMD010000019.1 GCA_937925695.1 uncultured Bacillaceae bacterium
CTATGGAAGAGGGTACTTTTTAACCCTCTTTCCACACTATTTTCCGATTACCCAAAATAACAAAGTGAAGGGAGGCCAGTCATGAAAACTGAAAAAGAGAAAATGATTGCTGGTCTGCTGTATGATCCTGCTGATACCGTATTA
Organism: uncultured Bacillaceae bacterium; assembly: GCA_937925695.1. Classification (GTDB taxonomy): domain Bacteria; phylum Bacillota; class Bacilli; order Bacillales; family Amphibacillaceae; genus CALAMD01. The sequence goes on from CALAMD010000019.1 coordinate 145, forward strand.
AGCAATGATCGATTACAAGCGAGACGCTTAACAAAATTATATAATGAAACAGCGGAAGACGAACAAGAGAAACGTAGACGAATCTTAGAACAATTATTAGGTTCAGTTGGTACAAATGTTAACATTCAACCATCTCTTAAAGTAGATTACGGGTATAACATTTATTTAGGTAACAACTTTTTCGCTAATTTTGATTGTATCATGCTTGATGTGTGTCCGATTCATTTTGGTGATAATTGTTTATTAGGACCTGGAGTACATATTTATACGGCCGCCCATCCATTAGATCCTACTGAACGGAATTCAGGTCGAGAATTTGGGAAATCTGTGACAATCGGTAATAACGTCTGGATTGGTGGTGGCGCGATTATAAATCCAGGAGTAACGATTGGTGACGGAGCCGTCATTGCTTCCGGGGCAGTTGTCACTAAGGAAGTCCTACCCCACGTTGTCGTTGGTGGTAATCCAGCAAAAGTCATCAAAAAAATTAACGAATGATACATAAACACACCTTGTTTGCAAATGACACAAGGTGTGTTTGTCATTTATTACTAATTATTTGTTGCTAGTAAGCCTAATGGTCCCTTTTCATTCGTAATACCTTCCAGTTCATATACTGAAATCGGGAACATTGGGAAGCCATAATAGTAAGGCGTAAACATATAGAGCGGATAATATATGACAAGTGCTTTATCAGCAAGATAAAAATCTTGATCAGGTAAGATTCCAGGGTATTGATTAATCACAGGAATGTCCCGTGACTTAATTTGCTGATCAATCAGTTCATCAAGGACCTCTTGATAATTACTACCACGCTTAAACAAATCGCCCAATTGATAAACCTTGCCTGTGCTTATATCAAAGGTCAAGGATGTCATCAATGTCAATCCATGGGCATGCTGGGCTGCATAGGCATAGTTTGATAATGATAAACTCAAAATATTACGTTCATTCGTCTTAATTTCATACAAACCAATCATTTCGCTGAATGATTCCGCGCCTTGCTCAATATATTGCTGCTGGATTAGATTTTGTACCTGTTCAATAATCGCCATATTTATTATTTGTTGAATATATTGGTTTCCTAATTGGATGACTTGTGGATAATAAATAACTGTGCCTGCCTGCTCTTTGATCATCGTTTGAATGGACACTGGGAATGTATACGTCGCCATAATTTCAATCCTTTTCACACTTGATGACATATCTTATTCATATGCCTAATAATGTGTCCTTCATAAATGTGATCAGCATATTTTATTAGTCGAAAGTTGATAACGTTCATTGCTTCTCGATATTATAATTCCTGCTTCTCTTGTTTCTCTGCATAAACTTGCATCGCATCACGTAAAAACACTGCCAACCCTTCACCAAATTGATCGATATTGTTTGTAAATCGTTCATCTTCTACATACATTTGACCTAATTGCCTAAAAGCTTCCAATGAATAATGATGATTAAAGTTACTATTTAAAAACTCATACCATTTATGAATGGCTGTTTGTGCTTCGTCAGAATCAGGAGCATGATTCCTTACTTTGGTCAATTGTCGGAACAGGGAATTCATTTGCTCCTCCATTGATTTTTTCTCCTGATCAGACAAATTATTCACTTTAGCATTTGCTCGCTCAACCACATCATCTCCCCAACGGTCACGTGCTTCTTGTTCGTAAGGATTATTGCTAAAATCAAATCCAGCAAATTTTTCTTCGTTAGACATATTAAGTTCTCCTTTCTCATGTTTAATTGTCTTTTCAATTGTCTCAATCATTTCATCAAGTTGTCGTCTCTTCTCATAGAGCATTTCCCGCTGTTCCTTTAAGGCTGCTTGTCTATCAAAGGAAGGACTATGAATAATTTCCTTAATACGTTGTAAAGAAAATCCGAGTTCCCGATAAAATAAAATTTGTTGCAGTGTTTCTATATTTTGATCAGAGTATAGTCGATAACCAGCGTCCGTTTTTTCTTCCGGTACTAACAAACCTATTTCATCATAATAATGCAATGTACGTACGCTAATGCCGGCCAACTCTGCTACCTCTTTTATACGCATCGCCATTGATTTCGCCTCCCTTCATACTTTACTGTAAATGATCACGTAACGTGAGAGTCAACACATTTTTATAAAAAAATAAAAGCCCCTATTAATCGAGGCTTCTATTACAGTTATTATGGTATATAGCGATAAATAATAAACTTTCCATATTTGCCATGGATACCCGGTACATTAATTTTATTAATAATTTCAAAGGGTGTTTCATTTTTTAGAAACCTTTTATATTCCGGCAATGGATAATAAAGAATCATTTCTATTGTTCTAGGATATTTCTTAACTGATGCTAAAATGTTATGAACAACTTGTCGAAAAATATCGACTGAAAATGGATTGAAAAAGTAAAATAAATTATCCTCTTGATCAATCTCAAAATCTTCTGCCAAAGCATAATAAAAGTTGATCGGCGCTTCTATATGAGAATTCACCTGTTGGTAACTTTTCAGATTACGTAGGGCTTCGTCAAAGGTTTTATCATTCGCTTCGACACCTGACACGGGTATTTGAAAACGATGATGAATATAAAACATCGTGCGCCCCCGGCCACAGCCAAAATCCACTAATTGATCATGTTCGTTAATCTTGTAATTTTCAAACAACTTATCTAATGCTGCATATGGTGTTGCTTCATACCGATTATGATGGATAGCTACCTTTTTAGTCTGTTCTCGAATTCCGATCGTGCTAATATTTAACCTGTCATCTATTTTTCGTTCGTCCATTGATGCCTATTCACCATTCTCTTTCTTTTTCTTGATGTGTTTTTAAATCTATTTTTCTATCATATATCCCAGCTCATATCATACTAGTTTCCTATAAACCTTGCAAGGTAACCCATCTATATATTAAAACGGCATGATCACATACATATGTAAACGAGCAATTAGAATCGTAAAAAAAGAAAGAGTATCAAGCTGATACTCTTTCTTCCTCGTTATGATATGACCTAGTTGGTAATCGTAATGTTGCCATTTTTCGAAGTTAACTTAACAACATGTTCACCATTGCCAATAACGGTATCCCAATCTGATTGACCGAATACTTTAATGCGGCCATTATTTGTGCGTAAATCCAATATGGCATTTGTTGGTTCTTGCTCAGTTTCGATCGTTATCGTGCCATTATCAGTAGTAAAGTCAATCATTTGTTCTAAAGAGGTCGTTACTAACTTAATTTCACCATTGTTTGTCTGTCCGGTTAAACCGCCAGAAACTTCATGTAGCTCTATTTTTCCATTTTTTGTCCGCACATCAACTTGTTCTGTGGTAACATGAGAAAGTTGAATAGATCCATTATTAGATTCTGCATGTAACATGGAAGCTTTTGCTTCATTTATGATGACCTTTCCATTGTTCGTGCTCAGTCTTATATCCGCCGCTTCTACCTGATTAGCGTCTAGATACCCATTATTATTCATAACCTTTATTTGATCATAAGTCTTTTTTGGTAAATGGACTGTTAATAGCTGTTCTTCTGGAAAAAATCTAAAACTAAATCCCTTTTTATAATTTACACGAATAAACAGTGTACTATCGTTTACATCAGCAGTAAAATGTTCTTTGGCATTCTCGTTAGAATAAGATACCGTGATATCTTCGTCTGTTGTCGGTAATATTTCTACTTTGGCATTTGTTGATTCAATATCAATATTGACAAGCTCATGGGCAGGAAATGATTGTTCAATTGTTTCCCAATCTGATGTATCACGAGCAGATCGTATCGTCAATAAACTGCCAATAACACCAATGATAATTAATACGAGAGCAATTTTAGTTAATTTATTCATGCTTTAATCCACCTTTCACTATCCGCACATTGTATTTAAGATATTTGACAAGCCCTAATTGGCCCTTTTTTGTTACATAATACATAGCTTGAACTAGAAAAATACCTAGTCCTGCTAGCACCATGGAGAAGAACAACTCAAACCAGGCAAATGTTTCTGGATAAAGGGCACCTTTAAATAAAACAAGTAGCGGGGAAACAACAAAGGACACACTTACGACCCAACCGGAAAATAACAGAGAAACTAAACCGATAAATGGACCTAGCACAATGACTAGATTAAAAAATCCTAAACTGATGACTGCCCAAATTGCGCGCAACAAATTTTTAGCCGTAACCTTTGTCTCAACTTGTTCAATATGATAGCTCGCAAGTAATTCTTTGGCAATTTGTTGTGGCGTCCCCAAGGAACGGCTAATTTCTTCTTCCGACTTTCCTTCTTCTATTCCGAAGGTAAAATGTTCTTCAAAGTCACGAAGTACATCTGCCCGTTCATCGTCAGGTAATTTTGCTAAACTTCTCTCAAGTTCTAATAAGAATTCATTTTTATTCATGACCAACACCTTCTTTAATAATTTGATTCACTTGATGAGTAAACTGATCCCATTCTTCGATCAATTCATACAAATATTCCCGCCCGGTTTGGGTCAATTGATAATATTTTCTTGAAGGACCTTCTGTAGATTCCCGTAGGTATGTTGTAAAATATCCTTCTTTCGTTAGCCTTCTTAATAATGGATAAACAGATCCTTCTGAGATTTCGATATGGGAAGATATTTTTTGAACAAGCTCATATCCATAACGATCTTCTTTATCCAACAGTGCTAATACACAGATTTCTAAAACACCTTTTTTAAATTGACTGTTCAAAATCGCATCACTCTCTTATTTATAATTCAGTACTATTCAATGAACAGTACTGGCCAATAAAAAAAGCTCAAATATAGAATAACATACAGTACTATTTATTGCAAGGTACTGTATGTTATTTCTTATTAAAACTAAATAATTTTCTCATAATATTTCATATTTCTCCGTTGTAATTCTTGCAAGGCTTCTGCTAGTAAGTCTTTATTAAAATCAGGAAAATAAACATCGGTAAAATATAATTCTGCTGTCGATGATTGCCACAATAAGAAGTTACTAATTCTTTTTTCACCGCCTGTTCTAATAATCATATCAGGATCAGGCAATTCTTTCGTGTATAAATAATGCTGAAACAACTCTTCATCAATCCGATCAATATCCATCTTATTCGTTTCAACATCACGAATGACTTGACGAATTGCTTGTAAAATATCATCTCTGCCCCCGTAATTAAAAGCAAAATTAACAATCATGCCATCGTTATTTTTTGTCGCATCGATAGCTTTTGTGACCGCTTCTCGTGTCCGAGCAGGAATCGTATCAAGATTGCCTGAGACCATTATTCTTATATTATTCTCCATAAACTGAGGCAATTTCTTTTTGAAAAATTTAATCGGTAAATACATTAAATAATTGACTTCATCTTTAGGTCTTGACCAGTTTTCAGAAGAAAAAGCATACAATGTTAATATTTTGATCTTAAAATCCATGCAGGCAGCAATGACATCTTCCATTGCCTGCACACCCGCATAATGACCTTCGCTTCGGGTCAAACCACGCTCTTTCCCCCATCTACCATTACCATCCATAATAATTGCTACGTGCTTTGGTACGAAATCCATTTACATCCACCTCCAAGTTTGATCTACTGTAAATCGTAGATTA
>CALAMD010000020.1 GCA_937925695.1 uncultured Bacillaceae bacterium
AATCATCTTTAATATCAAATCCTACTTTCATGGGCTCGGACCATGTACTCTCATACATTTCTTCAACAGTAGATCTTTCCGGATCCTCTAGAATACCATTTTTAAAGTCATCTACCATATCAGGATCTGTACCGGCTACAACGACATCTATATTACCGTCGCTCCGGTTAAGGACAAGTCCACATAAATAGCGTTCAAAAGCTTGTTTTCTTAACCCCATATGATATCCCAGATTTTGTACATCCCCGATGACAGTATATTTTTTAGCATATACTTTTCCTTGGGGCATTGGGGTGACTGTTGAACTTGTTGCTACATTTGATGCCAATGGCGACAGCACATCAGAAAAATCAAAATAAAATTTGGTCCGATCAGTATCTAAGTTTATTGTTTCAGGAAAATAATAATCAATGATCGCAGCAGGAACATCACTGGCTTTACCTTGCATTGGAAATAGTAAACCACCAATTTGTGATGTTGGATTTAATTCAATCACGGTTGCTGCTTCTGAAAGGCTTTTTTCAAAATCAATAATTAAGTCAACAGATCCATGAGTTAACCCCGGAACAGCTTGCAAAGCTTGAACGGCATAATCCATAATTTCCTGAGGCATTTCATCCGTAACATTTATTGGATCTCCGCCTAGCGATATATTACTCTTGTTTGTCAAGAATAGTTGTTTTCCTTTTTCTAACACCGTATCCAATGTGTACCCTTGCGACTTTATAAATGATTGTTTTTCTTTATCCAACTTTATTAGACAACTAATTAGACGGGGATTCTGTTTTCTTACTTCATTTTTCTGTTCAATTAATTCACTAATTGTACTTACCCCATCCCCAATTACGTTTGCCGGCACTCTTTTCATTGCTGCTACTGCTTTATCACCGACAACGTAGATCCGATAATCATCACCAGTAGCGAATTGCTCTAGTAGCACATCAGGTTCATTTAATTCATGACGGAGATAGGTGATGGCTGCTTGCAATTCTTGTTCATTACGTATATTTGTAATCACACCTCTGCCAAAACTTCCATCTGTCGGTTTTAAAACGACAGGGAAGCCAATTTCTTTTCCGTATGATAAGATTTCTTGATCACTGGCTTTTTTATCAAACTGTTTGCCAATTGGTGTACGGATTCCTGCCTGTAAAAGCGCTTGTTTCATCTTTGCTTTATTACCACCAATCTCCACTGCTTCATTGGTTACTTTATCGCCCCTTGTTCTGAAAAAATAGTGGGTACGATCTTCTGAACTAAGGGAAAAAAGTCTTCCTGGTGTATCAACATACCATGTTTTCATATCAGGAAACTTTTCTGAGTCCTTTGTATGCCATTTTAAGGTCAAGCCTCTACGCCAACCTTCTAACGCAATCACATAAGCATCGAGGTTCCATCCTCTGGCATCGGCTACAACCTCATTGGAAAGATGCGGAAGCCAGTTTTGATTATGTTGTTCCATCGGGTTCCCTCCTAATATCCTTGCCACATTATACTCCGTTCATTTTCTCTGCATTTTTTTATTAAACAGTTAAAGAGATGCTAACTAATGTTTGAAACTGAACCATACCATTAGTCAGCATCTGACATCATATTACAATGAGTATTTATTTATTAACATAATCAGAATATGTTATTTAATCACTTCTACCGAATATCCTAGCGATTCTTTAAACCTCATAAACTCGGTAAATGTTTTTCCATGTAACAAATCATCTACAAGACGAGCTTGAGCATCTAAATAATAATCACCGAGCCACTGATCGGTAGCCTCATCAAATTCATCGTAATTACCTGGTTTAGCGGTAAATTCACCAAATACCAATCCTTTTTCTGAACGAAGAAAGTCGATTCTAATAAATGGAGCGGGTATTTTGGCGCTCAGTTTTTCAGCGAGGGCGATTTCTTCTTTCGTGACACCCTGACCTTTAAACAGTTGTTCATCATATTTACCGGTTCGAATTCTTTCACCAGTTGCTGTCCACCAGCAATGTTTTCGCTCAGGATAACGACTTATTTCGAGAATGACGCCAACTGTTCCATAAAAACAATAAAACTTGATATCACGTGCCGGCATCTTTTTTTCTTTATCTTCTAAAATTAACTCTTCCATAATCCACACATCTTCATCTACTCGACCTGTTTGTATATCTTTTGACATATGTGCTTGTAAATCTGTGAAACTAGTTAATTGCTTAGATCGATTGATATCTATTATATCATCGAAACCATAGACAAGATAGACACCCCTAGATCCGGCACCTTCATAGGGTTTAATAACAACTTGCTCTTTTTGAGGCAAATTTCTTAAACTGAACTTTTGCTCAATAACCATCGGTTTTCTTACATTTAGTTGCTCAACAAAGTGGTAGGCATCAAGTTTATTTTCCAACAAAAACTCTGGCAAGTCATCAATAAATTGCTTTTGTCTTAATCGCATACTCAGATTAGCACGAAATGATGATACTTCTCGCAAAGGTAATTGGTTATCCGTTGTTAACCCTGCTCTTAACATAAATTCAGGTATTTCTTCTATACTTAAAGCGGCTAAAATTTTTTTGTATATCAAATGTTGTTTTTCAATGGGTTCATTCATAAACAGTCTCGCACTATAGATGAGGGCTTGCCGGTAATTTTCGTTAAGTTTCTTTTTATCATCAATAGCCTGCTCAAGGAAATCAATTAATTCTCCCTGATCATGCAGTTGTCTAACAAAGTCAATCGTTTGATAACTGTTTAATAAACGATCTTGTAAGCGTAATGTTCGTAACTGTTGTTTGGTTTCACTAAGTTCATTTTGGGTTTGTTTCAATATCTCTTCCAAAGTATCAATATATGATTCCTGGTCGATGATTTTTTTTCTTCCTAATAATCTATTAAACACTTTTTGTAAAACACGCAACGGGCGAGAGAGTTTCCAAGTATGACTTCTTTGGATATGATTCAACTTTTTCAATAGTTGTTTCTTTTCTTTGTCTAAGACATTAAGTTTGGCTTCTTTCCTCATTGTCTCTTGTTGTACTGTTTGATCAATAGCTTGATTGGATTGACTACTTGTATCTTCATCAATGGGCTTTATCATGGCTCGTGCTTCTTCATTAGACAATTGATTCTCACTCCTCCCCCGTTATGATGGCATTAGAGATATGGATTATCATCTACCATCCACTCATCTAATCTGCTTTCATATTGTTCACGTAATGTTTTATTTTCTTTCATCCATGTTTCCGATGATAAATTAATAAACCGAATCTCGTGTTGAAAATCGCTATTTAACCTGTCATAGATTTCACGATTACATGCGAACCAGTTTCCCTGTTTACCAAAGTAGTCTCTCACATGCTTCGCACAATCTCTGAAATGGTATCTTCTACCGTTATTTTCTGTTAGCGGCAATTCGTCAATGACAATAATTACCTTTTTTGGTTGGATATGAGGTAAATAGACTTGTTTTTCTTGTAACACAGTCGGATTGTTAATGATCAAAATATCACATGTTATTTTCTCACCATAGACAAGCATGTGAATATCCTGTCCATTAATGATGTTTCTGATCTGATGATCTAGTTCTTTTTTATTACTCATATTATAGCATGATATTTGCATTAATCCTGTTAGAAATCCCAGTTGTTGATGAATGTTAATTTTTTCTATTAAAAGAGACGATGAAGCTGATTTAATGCGAAAATCTGATGCAATCACAATATCCATATGACGCCATTTCGTTGGTTGTTCACGTCGTGGCAACATCGGCATGGGAACAGGAAAAGGGCGCGTCTCCATCGGAAAAGAATAATAAAGCGAATCGGATCGCCTATGGTAGGCACTAAAACTTTCGACATATTCTTTGCGAGCCCCCATAAAATAGCCAGCATAACCGAATGCCGAACTACCAGTAAGTGAGTTTTTAGATTGCTTAGGTAGGGATAACGGACCAGTTTTCAAATCTACAACTTTATCTTGGCCAAACACTCGGACTAACCGGCGTTTGAATTCACCGTCTGCTGCAAAACGAACACTATCCCAATACCCTATTTTCTCTAAAACTAGCTCACGGCGAAACATAAGTGACGACATATTGGAAAAGATATAACGTCCAGGTGTGCCACGACGATAAAATTTCAAATCTTCAGTTAGCCGTGCATGTTCTGATGTATTAGCAATGATATCTGGATGATTGACTAAATGCCTGGCTTGGATCTCAATTTTTTCAGCATGTGACCAGTCATCAGCATCATTCACTGTGACAAACTCCCCTGTCGCTTCTCTTAAGCCGATATTTCTCGCAACATATGGACCACTATTTATTGGTGTTGAAAATAATTTAATTCGATCGTCTTGCAACATATATTCTTTTACGACTTTTGTCGTATGATCAGTACTACAATCATCAACAACGATCAGTTCTAAATTGGTCCAAGTTTGCTTAAGAATCGATTCGATAGCAATTTGAATTCCCGTTTCATAATTGTAAGCTGGTAGAATAATAGACACTTTTGGACCATGATTAACTTTCTTTTCCGTTGGGAGGGTTTGTAAATCATCGTATGTTGCCGTTGAGTTCTTCGCATGGAAAGTAATTGGTTGTAAATCATAATAGACAAAGGCTTTATTAATCCATTCAAGACGTTTATTCATATCCGCTTCTAGATTAGCCATCGCTAAATATAAATCCGGATGTGTTTCCATCTGTAGCATGGCTTTAATCACTTGTTTCCCTTGATCTGATTCTTGTAATAGGCTATAAGACTCAGCTTGTAAGATAGCTATTTTTCGTAATTGTTCATGGTTTTTTTCATGATCAGCAGCGATGTCTAAATATTGTAAGCATGCAATGGCATCGTCTGTTGTTGCTTGATTGGCATGCCATAATGCGAGTTCCCAAGCTATCGCTTGTTGTAAATAGCGATCTGTTGTTTTTGCAACCATTTGTTTTAATTCTGCTAATGTTTTCTCAACAAAGCCTAAATTGTAAAGGTGATAAATATATGGTTTTAAACGATTGGCAGCATCTTTTCGTTTATAGGACCGACTATATAATCGTTTTAAATTACGCCTTCCCAAAGCATAAGCAACAAATGAACGTGGGAAACCAATGATATTTTTCATATGCCGCTTAATGAAAGAAAAAAAATTATCAGCTTGGTTAAATTCTCGTTGATATTGTAGGTATTTATATGTTAGTCGTTTATTCTCATGGTTTTTTTGATCTAGCAATGCATCTAACTGGGCTAATTGATCATCCTGTTTATAAGATTGATTTTGATCATTATTTAACATAGCGCATCATATTCTCCCATTTATCCGTTTTTACTGGTAAATCACGCTTCATTTGTTTAAACACTGCTTGGACTTCATCGTTGCTTGGATACCATACACCTGTTTGACCAAAATAGGCATCTAGATGACTGAGTATTTTATTGAAAAAGTTCGGGTTATCGTGAGGAATTTCCTTCACCCTTACTGATAATTGCTCTGTTCTTAATGTGGGCATGTATGTTTGTTTATCTGTTAAAACTAAATGATCCAGAACAAATAGATGTTTCGTTGCTATGTTTTCACCATAAACAAGCATTTGAATTTGTTTACCATTAATCAATTCTCGGATTGCAGGATTGATTACAGCTGGTAATGTTAATGAAAACTTACTCATTTGCACGAAACCGATCGTATATTTCTGTTTCAGCACAGCTATTTCTTGTAAAAAGCTTGGATAATCGTCAAGAATTGTACGAAAATCAGCTACAATGACAATATCAACTAACCGATGACGCTTCGGACTATGCTCTCTTTGTGGTAACATCGGCTCAGGTGCAGGAAACAGGCGCTGTTCCATTGGATAGGGAAAATATAGATCCTCTGCTCGTTCGTGATAAAATTCTAAGCTTTCGACATATTCTCTTCTTGCGCCCATAAAGAACCCGTTATAGCCAAAAGCGGAGCTACCTGTTAAGGAATTGACGGATTGTCTTGGTAGTGATAATGGACCTGTTTTTAAATTAACGATACTTTGGGGACCAAATACCCGTCTTAAACGGCGGATAAATTCACCATCAGCAGCAAATCGCACACTATCCCAAAATCCAAGTCGCTTCATGACAGGTTCTCTTCTAAACATCAGTGAAGACATATTGGTAAAAATATAAATACCTGGTGTTCCGCGACGATAAATTTTTAACTTCTCGGTCAGTCGCGCATGTTCCGAAGTATTAGCAATAATTGTCGGATGATCAATTAAATGTTGTACTTGCACAGCTATTTTTTCAGCATGTGACCAGTCATCGGAATCGTTAATTGTTACAAACTCTCCTGTTGCCTCTTGTAATCCAATATTTCTCGCTACATATGGACCACTATTTTCGGGAGTTGATAAGAGTTTAATTCGATCATCTTTCGCCATATAATCTTTGACTACTTCGATAGTATTGTCGGTACTACAATCATCAACAACGAGCAGCTCGATATTTTGCCATGTTTGCGTAAGAATAGATTCAATGGCAATACGAATCCCATCTGCTGCATTGTAAGCAGGCAAAATAACCGATACCTTGGGACCGGTTGTTATTGTTTTCTCTATTTGTTTTGTTTGTAAATCATCGTACGAGGCTTTGTTTGATGTTGTTGAAAATGTAATTGGGTAAAGACCGTATTCTTGATACACCTGATTGATCCTTGCTACACGCTTATCGATTGATGTTTCTAAGTTAGCTGCAGCTAAATATAAATCAGGATGCTGTTCTTGCTCTAGGGCATCTTGAATCACTTGCATTGCTTTTTCTGGTTGATGGATACGTTCATAGCATTCAGCTGCTATGATAGCCATTTTCCGTAATTGCTCTACATTTGTTTCGTTTTCTTTGGCAGCTTCGATATAGGTTAGCGCTCTTTGAGCATCTTGTTCAGTATATTGATTGACATGCCATAAAGCTAATTCCCAAGCAAGGGCGCGTTTAAATGACGCGTCTTTTGTCGTTTCAAACAAAGATATTAATTCAGCAAGCCCTCGGTCAATGAGTCCTAAATTGTATAAATAGTATTTTATCGTTTGAATCTGTTGTTTTTGTTGGTGAATTTTACCATATTTAGTTATTCGTTTGAGGAAGTTTTTTTGTCGATCTGATAATAAATTAGTGAGGAATTTTCTATGTTCCTCACGTAAAACAGTATATAAAAACCAATCGATTGGTCCGATGATGATTTTTTTTAATAAACGTAACAATGAAGCCACCGCCATTATCTATACTTTCACATTTTCATATCGCTTATAATTCTTAGATCAATGGATGAACGCGTATTTTGCGTTTGATTCTTTGTTAAACTATTTAGTTCATCTTTATTAGGTTGTCTCATGTTAAATTTTACGAAGTGCTTTTTTCTTCTTTTTCTTAACACCTGACGCTTCTCGGTATTTAGCTACTGCTTCTTCTGCTGGACCATCAAATCGCACTTGGCCTTGCTCTAACCAAATACCTCGAGTACAAACCTGCTCAACAAAGGACATGCTATGGGTAACGATAATGACCGCTTTCGCACGTTCCATCATCGTCTGAATCCGTTCAGTTGCGCGCTGTCTAAACTCTAAATCTCCTGTTGATAAAGCTTCGTCAATTATAAATATATCGGGCTTTAACGTTGCCGCAATACTAAATCCTAAGCGAGACCGCATCCCACTAGAATACTCTTTGACAGGTTTATCTATGACTTTTTTCAAACCGGCAAATTCAACAATTTCATCGTATTTGTCTTGAACCCGTTCTTTCGGAATTCCTAGTAACATAGCATTTAGGAAGATATTATCAGTCCCTGTTAACTGGTGATTAAAGCCAGTTCCATAACCTAATAATGAAGATGTTTCCCCATTAATTTCAATACTACCTTCATCAGGCACAAGAATGCGGGTCAATGCCTTGCATAATGTGCTTTTACCAGCACCATTATGGCCAATGATCCCAACCACTTCGCCTTCGTTCACCTCAAAACTGACATTTCTTAACGCCCAAAACGGACCGCTATTTAATTCGTAGGAAATACCGACATTCTCTGCTTTAATGACGGTATTATTTTTAATCGTTGTTTCTGTTTTACTTAATTCAAGGGAGCGTTTGTTTTTTTGGCGCCTTGGGGGAAACATAGCTCGATACTTTTCAATAATCTCTTTTGGTTCGCCAATGTCTTTGACAACACCTTTATCCAACCACATAATCCGGTCACAATTTCTTCGGGCATAGCCGAGGCTATGGGTAATGATGATTACCATTTGAGCTTGTTTAACCAATTCTCGCATCTTTTCGGCAGCTTTTTGACTAAACTTTGCATCACCCGTATTTAGGGCTTCATCAAGAATGAGAATTTCTGGCTGTAAATGAGAAGCAACACTAAATCCCAAGCGTGACCTCATACCACTCGAATAATATTTCATCGGTTGATCAAAAAATTCACCTAGATCCGAAAACTCATGGATATCATCGATATATTGGTTAATTAGGTCTTTATCAATACCTAGCATCATGCCATTTAAATAAACATTTTCTCTACCGGTCAAATCTCTTCTAAATCCCATGCCAAAGGAGAATAGAGCTGTTACTTTTCCGTCAACGTGAATTGTTCCTTTATCCTCTTTTAAAATACCAGCAATGATTTTACTTAGCGTTGTTTTACCGGCACCATTTGCACCAATGATGCCAAGGATTTCTCCTTTATGTCCGGTAAAATCAATTTCTTTTAAAGACCAAAATTTTTCCCGTTTCAGTACTTTTGGTCCTTTTTTAAATAAGTTAAAGAGCCGTGATTTATAATCATCATGAAAGTTACCACTTTCAAAAAACACACCGATATCTTGTGCTTGAATCACATTTTTTGTTGTTTTTTTACTTGTTGGTATTTCATTCGTTTTCGTCATTTTTTTATTCCCTCTTCTATTCATTGAAAGTCTTATAACGCTTTAATAATTTTATGTTCGTTCTTCCGGTAATAATTAGTCATGAGAACAATGACAATAATTGAAATGACCAGAATACATGATAAGCCTATAAAGTTAGGGTTTTGATGATACATTAAAATATCACGGAAAGCAGTGACAATAATGGCAATTGGATTTATATCAACAAACAAAGAATATTCTGGTGGCAAACGTCCGCCTTCCCAAATAATGGGTGAAGCGTAGAAAAACAACCGAATAATATGGGACAGTAAATTATCAATGTCCCGAACAAAAATGGTAAAATAACCGAGTACCAAACCAACTGCTAGTAAAAACACAAAAGTAATGGCCATCAGAACTGGTAAATAAAGAATATGCCAACTAGGCATTTCTTGATAAAAAATTAAAAATAATACGATCACACCTAATCCAAATAGGAAATTAAACATTTGGGTTAGTGAAAAAGCTAACGGAAAAATAGACTTTGGCAAATAGACTTGTCGAATAATCGAACTATAGTTTAATACCGATTTGGCTGACGAATTAATTGATGAACTAATCCAACGCCAAACAACTAAACCTATCACCAAAAACAGGGCATAATTTTCGCCACCCCGTTGTAAAATGATAACTACCAGAAAATAGTATACAAGGACATTTAATAAGGGATCTAACAGCCACCAAAAATAGCCAAGATAACTATTTCGATGTTCGGCCTTTAGTCCTGATTTAACTAAATAGAATAATAAATCTTTTCTTTTTGCTATTTCTTTTAAGTAAGTTTTCATGTTCATGACTATGTGACACCGCCTAGAATAATCATCTATTAGCATCCAATATTAATGGTCAATATTATGATGCTAGTTTAAACCTAATGATATTTTTGATCGATTTACAAGCATAATGAGAAAAATACCATAACGCTTTCCAAAAACTATGCTTTTCAATATGTCGATAAACATACCAATTTTGTTTGGCTGCTTTTATTTTATTACTTGAAATAGAATTTTCAACTAACCTATATTTAGCAAGTACTTTCGGTAAACCGTATGCTAAGTATCCTTTTCGCGTTATTTTTAGCCAAAAGGCATAGTCTTGCCGGGTACGGATATTAGGCATTTTTAATGATCCAATTTTATCACGATCAAGCATCACTGTTAAACACCCGATCACGCAATGCTTCATTAAATCATCATAGCCCACACTTGATGGTGCTTCAACAATGGCATTTGTCGTTGTTCCATTCTCCCTCATACGAACGTAAGATGTGAAAGAAAAGGCAATATCTTTTTCTTGCATAAATCGTAGTTGTTCTGCAAGTTTATTTTCTAACCAAAGATCATCACTATCTAAAAAAGCAAGATATTGTCCCGTTGCATGCTCCATCGCCGTATTACGGGCAACAGCTGAACCACTGTTCGTAGTCAATTCAATTAACTTAATGCGATCATCCTGCTGTGCATAAGATTGGACAATAGCTACCGTATTATCTTTTGAAGCATCATCAACAATAATCATTTCCCAATGGGGATATGTTTGTTGTAAAACCGACTCAATTGTTTGTGATATAAATCGTTCAGCATTATAAGCTGGTGTAATAATGGAAACTTTAGGATTCTTACTCACGATCAGCACGTTCCTTTACGATAAATGCTTAGACATCATTAATTCATTGTACCACTGGATTAATTTCTTTGCTTCAGCATACCAATTTAATTCATTAAGGACGGACCGCTTCCCATTTTCACCCATCTGTTTAGCTTGATCTGGATGCGTTCGTAAATAATGTAGCGCTTCACGAATCTCATCCTTATTATAAGGGTCAACGGCAATTCCACATTGATAGCGATCAATGAATGCCTTCCAAACGGGAAAATTAGAACAAATAATCGGAATGCCCGCAACCATATATTCAAAAAACTTGGTTAATTCTTTTCGCATATAATGTTCCGTCGGTGGAAATAAGGCAATTCCTGCTAACCAGCGATGTTGCATATACATTTCTTCAATACGTTCTTTCTTTACAAACTGATCTATCCCCTCAATAATAATTTGCTCATGTTTATGTTCTGCTACGTCATACATTTTTTCAGCTAAATCACTGGAGCATTTCCCTACAAAATAAACAGAAAGGTGCTCATCTAATAATGGTAGTGCTGCATGAATGAGTGCCCCTCGGTCCTCCGTGACATTACCAGTATACAGCAATTTATTTGTAACTGATTGCTCGTCCCATTGATGATGAGCTAGTCGCTGGTCATAAGCTGGATAGTTTAGAATACATTTACCCTGGGGATAAATTTCTTGATAATACTTTTCTGCTAAACAGAGTTCCATCTTACGCGTCAGCCATTTTTCGAGCAATTTATACACGCTCGCTAAGAACCGACGCAAGACTTTAGGCAAATATTTTTTTTGTAAAATACTTGTGACATAGTCTTCATGGATATCATAAATTACGATATTGTCCTTCTTTTTTAGTAACCAACCGACAATCAAAAGTTCGGGGTCATGAAAATGATAAATATCGGCTTGTAGCTTTTTTGCTTCTTTGTATGCTGAAAACACACCAAACAACATGCGTTTGATTCGACTTTGATACTTTTTTAACCGTATATGATTAACAGATTTAACCCGTTGATCATTTGTATCTCCTTGAGCGATCAAAGTAACGTCAAAGCCAGCTTTTTTTAGTGACAAGCATTGTTTATAATAAATTCTTGGGTCATATGGATGATGAACTGTCGTCATATGTACAACCCGTTTTCGCTTTTGCATCATCTATCAGCTCCGTTGACGATCTGATCTTTTTTGTTCGACCACATCATGAAATATAGCTTCATATTGGCGAACAATCGTGGGAGCAGCAAAGTCATTTGCCCGTTCAATCCCTTTTTGAATAATATGTTTCTTTTCTAATTCACCCAATTGTAAACTGGCATATATTTCATCAGCTAACGCATCGACATCTCCAACAGGTGTGATCTGGCCAAACTCCCCGTTTTGCAACACTTCCTCAGCACCTGGTTTACAATTTGTTGTCACTACTGGCGTTCCAACGGCTAAAGATTCAACGAGGACATGACCAAATCCTTCTCGAAGCGAGGATAGGACAAAGAGGTCAGCATTCTTAAAATAAACATAGGGATTTTGTTGAAATCCTAAAAAGTGAACGTTGTGTTGCACGGCTAATTGCTTCGCTATCTCTTTTAATTCATATTCGCGTTCCCCTTCACCAAGGATAATTAATTCGCAGTCAAGTCGCTTTTGGACTTTGGCAAATGCCTTAATTAACGTTTTCTGGTCCTTTTCATCAACAAGTCTACCCGCTGTAACAATTATTTTACTATTATTATTAAAAATCTCTCGATGCTCATCAGGCATCTCACCATGTTCAGCTAATTGCTGAATGTTGTCAATATCAATCGGATTATAAACAACTTGAATTTTTTCTTCCTTAACACGATAGCGTTTCACTAAATTCTCTTTGACACCTTGAGAAAGAGCAATCACTTTACTAGCGAAGCGGTATAAGCATCCAAACAATCTTAAGGTTGCATTTTCCCTCGGGGATCCGCCAAGTAAAGCTGCTTCTCGAACAATCAATTTTGTTTTTGTAAATGACAATAATTTACCTAATATAGCAACCGTATTATAGACAGGTATCGTACTAAATAAAATGTCTGGTCTTTCTCGACGAATCAATCTTGCTAAAGGGAGAATGGCTGCACGTAATCGTTTCGTTTTTAACTTAATAAATTCAATATCCGGACTGAGATATGGTTCATAATTACCGTTAAAATTTAACGTCACGAGAATAGGCGTAAATTTTTGTCGGTCCAAATGGTTTAATATATTTAATAAGGTTCTTGCTGCTCCACCTGAGCCCATTCGATAGATAAAAAACATTACTTTTTTCTTTTTCATATATATAGCCTTCCCTTTATCCTACAAAATCTATCATCGTAACCAGAATATTTCACTTTTTAGTATCCATAAAAATGAAACAGTATAATACCTGATACGGATGCGAATAAATAAAGACATCTCTAAAAATTATATCATAGCCACTTCAATTAATAAATTTTTCATAGAAAATATCCTAAATTCGTCTACACATCTAAATTGGTGTTGCAATATGATATTCCTTGCAAACCCTTCCTTGTGAAGTTTAGAAATTCATTAATTTATTTAATAGAATTTGGCAAATCATGTATAATAAAGGAAGACCCAAAATTTATGAAAGAAGGCCATAATATGAGCTTATTTGAAAAACTAAAAGCAAAAGAAGAAAAACTTTCTGTGATTGGTTTAGGTTATGTTGGTTTACCTGTAGCTATTGAATTTGCAAAAAAATACGATGTTATTGGTTATGACATCGCCGAACAAAAATTACAAAAATATCAAGCAGGCATTGATGTAACAAATGAAGTAGGAGACGAAGCAGTTAAAAATACAACCATGTTATTTACAAGCGATGAAACAGACTTGAAACAGTGTAAATTTCATGTTGTTGCGGTTCCAACACCGATTAATACGGACAAAACACCGAATTTAAAACCAATTATTAGCGCAAGTAAAACGGTCGGACGCAACTTAACAAAAGGTTCAATTGTCGTCTACGAATCAACCGTTTATCCAGGGACGACCGAAGAAATTTGTGTGCCTATATTGGAAGAGGAGTCTGGCCTCACATATGGCCAAGATTTTAAAGTAGGTTATTCTCCAGAACGTATTAATCCTGGAGATAAAGTAAACACATTAACAAAAATCGTCAAAGTTGTATCTGGTTCAGATGAACAAGCTCTTCGGGAAATTTCCGATGTTTATGCATCTATCATCGAAGCTGGTGTTCATGAAGCAGAATCAATCAAAGTTGCTGAGGCTGCAAAAGTAATCGAAAACTCACAGCGGGATATTAATATTGCCTTTATGAATGAGCTTTCTAAAGTGTTTAACAAAATGGGAATTCATACGAAAGCAGTCTTAGAAGCCGCTAGAACGAAGTGGAACTTTTTACCTTTTACGCCAGGGTTAGTTGGCGGCCATTGTATTGGGGTAGATCCATATTACTTTACTTACAAAGCTGAACAACTAGGATATCATTCACAAATTATCCTCGCAGGTAGAAAAATAAATGACAGTATGGGCAAACATGTTGCCAGTAATGTTGTTAAAACAATGATTAAAGCGAAAAAACAAGTAAACGGAGCAAAAGTAGCTATTTTTGGTTTAACGTTTAAAGAAAATGTAGCTGACGTACGAAACACAAAAGTGATTGATGTGATTAGAGAGTTAGAGGATTATGATGTGAATGTTGTTGTTCATGATCCGGTAGCAGATAAAGAGGAAGTCCTTGAAGAATTTAACATTCATTTAGCCAACAAAGATGATTTAACGGATTTGGATGCTATTATTTTTGCTGTGCCTCACGCACAGTATAAAGAAGAGTACACACTCGACAGTTTTGAAAAAATGTATCGTGATGACACAAAAGTATTTATCGATATTAAAAGTGTCTTTGATAAAAAGGACTGTGAAGAACGTGGCTTCTACTATTGGAGCTTATAAACAGACATCCTTTAACTGACATAAGAAACGTTGCCATATTATCGCAAAGGTAATATGGCTTTTTTATACCTATTTACTACATAGTCAAAAATATCAATATATATTTTCGTTTCCCAGAGAGATTTACTTCTTTTTCTAAAAATATTATGGAAATTACCAATTTATTGATATATTTGTAAGAAAGTTAGACATATGATTGCTATAATAATGTGCAGAATAGTTTATTCCTTTGCGATATTATAGTAATATAGGAACAATATTTCTATAAAGAGAGGGCACTTCTAATGATTAACGAACATGTACCAAAGTCAATTATTGTTATTTTCGGTGCAACAGGAGATTTAGCACGCCGAAAACTCTATCCTTCAATATATCGACTTTATAAAAATAAAAAGATTAGTGAAGACTTTGCGGTAGTTGGTGTCGCTCGCCGACCATGGACGAATGAAGTCTTGCGTGAGAATGTGAAGAAGTCAATTTCAGGAGAACTTTCTACAAATGAAAATGTCGAAAAATTCTTATCACATTTTTATTATCATCCTTTTGATGTAACTGAGACTTCGCATTTCCAAGAATTAGGTCAGTTTTTAAATGATTTAGAAGAAACTTATCATACAAATGGCAATCGTATATTTTACTTAGCGATGGCTCCTGAGTTCTTTGGGATCATTGCTAAAAACTTAAAGAAATATGGTTTAAAAAGCACCCAAGGATGGACACGCCTTGTTATTGAAAAACCGTTCGGGCATGATTTACCTTCTGCCAAGAAGCTTAATAATGAAATCCGCTCGGCCTTTGATGAGAAAGAAATTTATCGAATTGACCATTACTTAGGAAAAGAAATGGTACAAAATATTGAAGTGATTCGGTTTGCCAATGGGATATTTGAACACCTGTGGAACAACCGATTTATTTCAAATATCCAAGTAACTTCAAGTGAGTTCCTTGGTGTTGAAGAGCGAGCTCGTTATTATGATACATCCGGCGCCATGCGTGATATGGTGCAAAACCATATGTTACAAATGGTTTCCCTACTGGCTATGGAACCACCGATTAATTTAACGACCGATGAAATTCGTTCGGAGAAAATTAAAGTGTTGCGGGCGCTTCGGAAAATAAAAGGCGACGAGGTTCATAAAAATTTTGTCCGCGGGCAATATGGGCCTGGAACAATTGATGGTAAGGAAGTTCCCGGTTACCGGGAGGAAGATCCTGTCTTAGCGACTTCTAATACCGAAACCTTTGTGGCAGGCCGGTTAATGATCGATAATTATCGCTGGGCTGGTGTGCCAATTTACATTCGTACCGGAAAGCGAATGGCGACAAAATCAACAAAAATTGTCGTCGAATTCAAAGATATTCCAATGAACCTTTATTACCAAAACAAAAATGATCAACACCCTAACTTACTTGTGATCAATATTCAACCGAATGAAGGCATCACCCTTCATGTCAATGCGAAAAAAGGCGCCAGCGATTTTGCTGCACCGGTTAAATTAGCTTATCATAGTAATGGTGTTGATGGTATCAATACTCCTGAAGAATATGAGAAGTTGTTATATGACTGCATGCTTGGTGATGCGACAAGCTTTACTCATTGGGATGAAGTCTCCCTTGCTTGGGAGTTTGTCGATTCCATCTTAGAAGTTTGGGAGAACGAACCAGCAGACTTTCCAAATTATCGTTCAGGTACTATGGGACCAGATGCAGCAGATCAATTGCTTGCTCAAGATGGTTTCCATTGGTGGCCGGTAGAGGATTAAATGAAGCCAGGCTAACATATAGCTAGTGCGCTATAGTCGTCAATTGATGAGATGAAGTTAAATCTCCTGTTGTTGGTAGTTGCTGAAAAGATTTATATGAAAAGGAATGGGGCTTACCCATAGATCGGTTATTCCAATCTGGGTAGCCCCTTTTTAACTGCTTGTCCAAATATTTTACTTGTTGTCTCCTTTGTCCTTAATTGGTTGATTCTTTTTCCTAAAGGGCTTGCTGAGAAAATTCAGGAGTGGTTTCTGGCCATCCATAATTAATCCTGCTAATTCAGCAATGATGTGTAATAAAATAAGGACAAAAATGGTAATAATAAACGAAGTCGTCAAGGTCGCTTTTGAGAATAAAATCGCTAGGATTCCAAATAGCAGACTAAATGCATAAATAATTAACACTGATTTCCGGTGACTAAAACCATTCGCGATTAATTGATAATGGATATGTTTATTGTCAGGCATCATAATATTTTCTTTTCTAACGAGTCGTCTAACGATAACGAGAAAGGTATCAAAAATCGGTACCGCTAAAATAATTAAAGGGATAATAAAACTAAAAAAGGTAACATTTTTAAACAAACCTAACATCGATATTGTCGCAATCATATAGCCGAGAAAATTGGATCCCGCATCCCCCATATATATTTTTGCTGGATAAAAATTATGGTATAGAAACCCTAAATTAGCGCCAATTAAAACGATACATAGATAAGCGGCGACAACTTGTCCATCAATGATTGCCATAACTAACATACTTGTCATGGCAATGGTGGTGACACCACTTGCTAAGCCATCTAGACCATCGATTAAATTAATCGCATTTGTAATCCCAACTACCCATAATACCGTGACAAGGACACTGATAAAGCCTAATTCAACGACACCAAAAACGGGTATCGTAATCCTTTCTATGATTAATCCTGAAGATATCAGAAAGGAAGCGGCGATTAATTGACCGGTAAGCTTAACGATTGGCCGAATATCATATTTATCATCTAGCAATCCGGTGATTAAAATAACAACTGCCCCTAAGACAATTGCTTGCATATGTTCGTGCTCCGGCTGTAAATATAGCAACCCTAATGATGCACCGAAGAAAATTGCTAATCCACCAAATCGGGGAATGGCACCCTGATGTAATTTCCGATGATTGGGATAATCTAAAATACCGAATTTATATGCAAATTTTTTCAAGGGATATGTACACAAAAATGATGTTACTAAAGCAATCATAAAAGGAATGATTAACTGTTGAATATTCATTGGGGCCTCCTTTCCTCATTTGAGTGAGCAATGGATAGCAAACGTATTAATGCAGATAAAAGCTGAATAAATTATAGCCTACATCAACACATTGAGGCAAATCCAAGGGATAATTGCTTAAAATTAACAACATAACATGTTACGATAGCACTAGTAATATGCTCTTGCTTTGATAGATATTTAAGATCCTATATATATTGTGGATTCATAATCGTCATGTATGTATTTTATTTACAAGGAGATGATCAAAATATATTACTTTGTCATAGCAGCATTATTATCAGTGATATCTCTTGTCGTTGTATTAAAAGTTAACTTGGATAAGGTTATTGATGATCCTAAGCGTATGTATGAAGTTCAGAAAAGCTTTCTGATTGGGGTAGCATTAAGCAAAATTATTCCTGTAGTGCTCATTATTATCGGTATCGTCCAGATGAAACAAGCTGAGATGAATGATTTGATTGTACCAATCATCGTTATTCTAGTGGCATTATTAGCTGCATTTATCTATATGTCTTACAAGAAAAAGATCAATGCAAAAGAAGAGGTTACGATTGCTGTTCATACCCTTGTTAAGATGGCCCGTCCGCTTCTATTTTCTATCCCTTTAATGGCGATCATTTTTTTATGGTTAATGACTCAGTAAATATTTCCAATGGTGCCGATATTCAGCTATTAAACAGCCTATCCTTTTATGCTACATTTCTACCTGCTATATTATCCAGCTCTTGTTAAAGGTAAAATTTACCTATATAATAACGTCAAGCTAATCATTTAATGTTAAAGGAACATGCACATGGCTGGATCTAAACCATTAACAAAGAAAAAGAGTATTATCCTTATTACTGTGGTTTTCCTCGTTTTGACAACCATGAGAATTGGTTGGATACTATATTTTCAAGGGCCCGATCATCCCTATGCAGAAAAGGGAAAGATTGATTTCAGTGAATGGGAATTTACAAATGATCAAACTATCTCATTAGATGGAGAGTGGGCGTTCTTTCCCAACGAAATGATCGATCCTTCATCAATTCACAGCCACAAACCTTCTCACTTCATCAGTGTACCCGGAGATTGGCAACAAACGATGCCAGCAACTGAAGAAGGGAATACTTATGGTTATGGTACATATTACTTACAAATTATCCTTCCCAAAAGTCCTTCATCATATGGCCTCCGTGTGAATGAAATAGTAAGTGCTGCCCATCTTTACGTAAATGGTGAATTAACTGGCGAACATGGTTATCCTCATCCATCAGCCGATCATGCCAAAGGCGACTATGGTCCCTTTTATGTTCTTTTTTCCAATGATCAGGAAACTGTTGATCTCGTCCTTCATGTGTCGAACTATGATCTACCGACAACTGGCGGTATTTCGAAGTCCATAAAAATAGGAACAAATCATGCCATCATTCATGAAAATCAAAGAGCATTTACCCTGCAAACAATGGTGTTTGTCATCTATTTACTACACAGTTTATACGCTTTCTTTTTATATTACATAAGCAAAGGTTTTTATCAACGAGAACTGTTCTATTATGGACTTATGCTTATTATTGCTGGATTTGTCGTAATGATTGATGATGATATCGTACTTTATTTACCTATCAGTGTACTTTCTCATCTGAAGCTATTAGGTTTTCTATTTATTACAACCCTCGTAACGATCGTTACTTCAGTGAAATATATGTTCCAGATTAATAGTCCTTTATACAAAAGGATTCTAATCCTTTATGTCATATTAACTAGTTGCATCATATTTGTGCCTTTGGGCTATATTTACTTTCTGGCCGTTGGTGGTATTTTAATCTATCTCACGTCTTTTTATTTTTTATTTTCGCAAACGATTAAAATCATTCAAAAAGGTCATCCCGATGGCATCTATATCTTGTTATTTATTACTGGTTATACATCGAATATGGTATGGGGCGCCCTCATTAATTTTAGATTAGTAGATATTCCATATTATCCCTTTGATTTTATCGTCTATGTTGTCGCTATTGCCTGTCTATTATTGACTCGTCATTTACGGATGCTTCAATTAAATCAAGAACAAACGGCCAAACTACAGGAAGCCGATCAAAAGAAGGATGAGTTTCTAGCCAATACCTCCCATGAATTACGAAATCCCCTTCACGGGATTATCAACATTGCCCAAGGCATCTTAAATGATGATACAGACTCCTTGTCGTCAAAAAATAGAGAGTATTTACAGTTACTCGTACAAATCGGACAACGGATGGCCTTTACCCTAAATGACCTCCTTGATATTACACGGTTAGAGGAAAAAACAATCCAATTAAAGCAAAAGACCCTCCATATCCAGCCTATCGTAGCTGGCGTTATTGATATGTTACAGTTTATGACGACGGAAAAGAAAATTCAGTTTTCAGTACGTATTCCGCCAAATTTCCCAGCCATATATGCTGATGAAAACCGTTTGATCCAAATTTTATATAACCTAATCCATAATGCAATTAAATTTACGCATAAAGGAACAATCACAATTAAAGCAATCGTCGAAGATAAAACGGCCGTCATTTCTGTTCAAGACACTGGTATTGGCATGAGCGCCAAAACAATCAGAACGATTTTTGATCCATATGAACAAGGAAATGAAGATCATACACTAGCAAATACGGGGATTGGTTTAGGACTTCACATCTGCAAACAATTAGTAGAATTACATGGCGGTAAAATTTCAGCAGCCTCTAAACAAGGGAAGGGATCAATTTTTTCTTTTACGATACCCTTGAGTAACGAAGCTGATTTCCAATTGGCTCAACAAGAAATAGCCGCAACCGCCGTTAGAACTTCAATCGAGGAATGGAATATTCACACCGAACCAATAGATGGTGCTAAATCAACAGTATTAGTAGTCGATGACGAAGCGATTAACGTCAAGGTAGTAACGAACATGTTATCATCTCATTTCCATGTTTTACAGGCTTATAGTGGAAAAGAAGCGTTAACCATTATTCAAACAAAAGAGGTAGATCTCGTTGTCTCTGATGTAATGATGCCTGAAATGTCTGGCTATACGTTAACTAAGGAAATCCGTAAAGATTATTCTCTTTCTGAATTACCGATATTATTATTAACAGCTAGACATCAAATCGAAGACATAAAGGCTGGTTTTTTAGCAGGGGCTAATGATTATGTTGCTAAACCTGTCGATGCGTTTGAACTGCAAGCCCGTGTCCAAGCCTTAACAAGTTTAAAACAGTCCGTTCATAAACAATTACGGTTCGAAGCTGCTTGGCTTCAAGCCCAAATCAAGCCCCATTTTTTATTTAACACGTTGAATACAATTGCTTCGTTAGGGGAAATAGATACACAGCGGATGATTCGCTTAATTGGAGAGTTCGGAAATTACTTACGGACTAGTTTTGCGATTTATAATACGGATGATTTGATTAATATTCAAGATGAATTAAGTCTTATTGAATCTTACTTATATATTGAAAAAGAGCGATTTGGTGATCGTTTAACCATTCATTGGGATATCGAAACAAATGAAGACTTACAAGTCCCTCCCTTGTCGATCCAAACATTAGTCGAGAATGCCGTCAATCATGGCGTACTCAAAAAAGTATTTGGTGGTAACATTTGGATCCAAATAACGAAGCAGGCAGATCATTACCAGATTACGATTAAGGATGATGGTATCGGCATGAGTTCAGAAGAAGTAAATGAGCTCTTATCCGATGGAGATGTCCATGAGGGGATCGGTATATCCAATACTAACCACCGCTTAAAAAAGTTATACAATACGAGTCTAAAGATTGAAAGTGAACCAAATGTAGGTACAGCTGTTAGTTTTCAGATACCTATTGAGATGTAGAAATCATAAAAAAGAAGCATTTATATCCTCCGTGTAAAGAAGATATAAATGCTTTTTAATTACTTTATAGTTAGGCCTTATACTTTTGGCGACGAGTTACAAACCATCCTATTAACCCACTAATGATTAAGGAACTGCCAATTAAGAGACTCGTAAACATTGTTGTCGCTGTTATTGGTAACGGCTGTTCACCTGACACCTCTTCGGTTACAATAACTTTGGCTTTAACAATGTCATCATCTTGATCTGTCACAGATTTTTCATTGGGATCCTTACTGGTTACTGTGGCTACGTTAACGATCTCGCCATTATCTAAATCAGCTTGTGTAACAATATACGTTGCTGTACCGGTTGTTGACTCACCTGGTGCTAATGTTGTTGTTACGAGCTCGATCGTTCCGCCGAGCATTGGATCATTTACTTGGATATCTGTTAATGTTACATT
>CALAMD010000021.1 GCA_937925695.1 uncultured Bacillaceae bacterium
CAACATCAGTATCAGAACATGACTGACTTTAGCCAGATGAAAAAACTGAGTGATGAGAAAGAATTATTAGGAATATATATATCAAGTCACCCATTAAGGGAATACCGTGAACAATTAACAACCCATGGTTTTCAGCCATTAATGAATGTTAATCGATTCATCGGTAAAAGGAATATAAGAAGTGCTGTCGTTCTTCAAGCGGTAAGAAAAATTCGGACAAAACGTGGGGATCCGATGGCCTTTTTAACAGTTGGTGATGAATCGGGTGAAATGGAAGCCGTCATTTTTCCAGACTTATATCGGCATAAACATCATTTATTACAAGAGGAGAGCCTTGTATTGATTACTGGGAAGATTGAAAAAAGAAAGCAACAAACCCAGTGGATCTTATCAGATATTCAGCCCTTTGATCCTGATAGTTTTCAACCAGTAGAACAGCGATTGTTTATTAAACTAACCGAAGAACATGTTGATCAAGCGCTAACGAAAATTCGGCATATCGCCAAGCAATATTCTGGTAGCACACCAATTATTGTTTATTATGAGCAACGCAAACAAACGTATCAGTTAGCTGCTAGATATAACGTGGATGTAACAGAAAATTGTTTACAAGCATTTAAACAAGAATTTGGTGTAAATAACGTTGTTTTGCAAAAGAAAAATTAAGATGCTAGACAATGCTTTACAGACAAACCCCATCTGATATAATTAAATAGGTTAAGTGTTAAGTGATGAAAGTTTTCTTTAGCAAGTTTATGATGGTCAATATCGATTATTATATAACCGAATATACCGTCATACCCCAATAAATTCGTGATAAATGAGGCATGATTTATGGATGAGCATCGATCACAATTAAATCCGTTTTGACGGGTTTAATTGAAGGAAGGAGGAGTTACTATGCTTAAAGATTTTTTTGGCAGAAAAAAGAAATATGTATCGATTCCAAGTGAACAAGCAAAACGCGATATACCTGAAGGCTTGATGACTAAGTGTCATCATTGTCATAAAATTTATTATCGCAAAGAATTAAATTCAAATTTAAAAGTTTGTCCCAATTGTGATTATCATCACCAACTTTTTGCCTGGGAACGTATTGATAGCTTATTTGATAAAGACTCTTTTCAGGAGTGGGATCAGGATTTGCAATCAGGAAATCCGCTCAACTTTCCTGACTATGAAGATAAATTGGAAGCAGATCGCCATAAAACTGGTTTAACAGAAGCAGTAGTAACAGGTAAAGGATTAATCAATGGATATGAAACTTCCTTTTGTGTGATGGATGCAAGATTTAGAATGGGGAGTATGGGCTCCGTTGTTGGTGAAAAAATTGCCCGTGCTTTAGAAACAGCCCGAGAGCATTCTTTACCATTTATTATATTTACCGCCTCTGGTGGTGCAAGAATGCAAGAGGGTGTTATAAGTTTAATGCAAATGGCAAAGACCTCTATGGCAATTAAACGCTTTTCTGATGAGGGAGGGCTCATGATATCTGTAATGACACATCCAACAACAGGAGGTGTTTCAGCAAGCTTTGCGTCATTAGGGGATTATAATTTTGCTGAACCAGGAGCATTAATTGGATTTGCGGGCAGAAGAATCATCGAGCAAACAATCCGTGAAAAATTACCAGAAGACTTTCAAACTGCGGAGTTTTTATTAAAACATGGACAGCTCGATAAAGTGATTCATCGTCATGAGATGAAAGAAATGCTGACCACAATTCTTGAGATACATAACAAAGGTGGGAAAATCTCATGAAAAAATTATTGGAATTTGAAAAACCGATTATTGAGTTGCAAGAAAAAATTGTTGAACTCAAGGAGCTCACCAAAAACAGCGACATTGATTTAACTGAAGAAATTAGCAGCTTAGAAAAAAGGTTAGCTGTTTTAGAAGAGGATATTTACGGGAATTTAAAACCATGGGATCGGGTTCAATTAGCCCGCCATCAACAACGCCCGACAACGTTGGATTATATTGATCAGTTATTCGACAACTTTATCGAATTTCACGGTGATCGTCTCTATGGTGATGATGCTGCTATTGTCGCTGGTATTGCCTTATTTAATGATGAACCAGTCACGGTTATTGGCCATCAGCGAGGAAAAGATACGAAGGAAAATATCGAGAGAAACTTTGGGATGCCCCATCCTGAAGGCTATCGTAAGGCATTACGCCATATGAAACAAGCTGAGAAATTTCATCGACCCATTATTACTTTTATTGATACGAAAGGGGCTTATCCAGGAAAAGCAGCAGAGGAACGCGGTCAGAGTGAAGCGATCGCGAGAAATTTATTAGAAATGGCTGGCTTAACCGTTCCAATTATTTGTATTGTTATCGGGGAAGGAGGCAGTGGAGGCGCATTAGCATTAGGTTTAGGTGATCATATACATATGCTTGAAAATGCCACTTATTCTGTTATTTCACCAGAAGGGGCTGCTGCTTTATTGTGGAAAGATGCATCACAAGCCAAAAGAGCAGCTGAGACAATGAAAATTACCGCTTATGATTTACACGAACTAGGCATATTGGATCAGATTATACCTGAACCAAAAGGGGGAGCACATCGTAATATTGAACAGCAAGCAAACAATATTAACGAAGTGTTAAAGGAATCATTGCTTGAGTTAAAACAGTATTCTTCTGATGAATTATTGGAAAAAAGATGGCAGAAATATAAACGTATTGGTGTTTATCAATAATTACAACAACAAAATGTGAACCTTCGAATCGAATTAAAATTATCACGTTTAATTTGAGGTGAAAATATGAAGAAAATCGGTGTTTTAACGAGTGGTGGAGATGCACCTGGCATGAATGCGGCTGTTCGAGCTGTTGTTAGAAAGGCCATTTACCATGGCATGGAAGTCTACGGGATCAAGAATGGCTATCAAGGCCTCATGGAAGGCAATATTGAAAAAATGGAACTAGGCTCTGTTGGGGATATTATTCAACGAGGCGGGACCATATTATTTTCTGCTAGAAGTGAAGAATTTAAAACAGAAGCAGGCCAGGAAAAAGCAATCAATCAATTAAAAAAACTCGGTATTGAAGGACTCGTTGTCATCGGTGGAGATGGCAGCTTTAAAGGAGCACAAAAGTTAACAGAAAAAGGTTTTCCTTGTATTGCTGTACCAGCAACGATTGACAACGATATTGCAGGTACCGATTTTACGATTGGTTTTGACACTGCACTAAATACAATTATTGACTCAATTGATAAAATTCGCGATACAGCTACATCACATGAACGTACTTTTGTCATTGAAGTAATGGGCCGAGATGCCGGTGATTTAGCATTGTGGGCTGGGTTAGCAGCTGGTGCTGAAACTTTATTAATTCCAGAAAAAGAAGATGACTTTTATGATGTAGTTGAAAAATTACATCGAGGTCATGAACGGGGTAAAAAACATAGTATTATTTTGTTAGCAGAGGGTGTCGGCAGTGGTGTAGAGTATGCTGATCGCATATGGAAAGAAGCTGGCATCGAAACAAGAGTCACTGTGTTAGGACACATTCAACGGGGGGGTTCACCAACGGCATCTGATCGGGTGCTTGCAAGTCGATTAGGTGCTAAAGCTGTTGATCTACTACGCTCTGGTGAAGCAGGAAAAATGGTTGGTATTGAATGCAACCATTTAGTGAGTCATGATATCGATAAAATTCTTAATCAAAAACATGAACTCAACTTAGGTATGTATCAACTAGCTACAGAACTATCAATATAACTTTAGGAGGATTATACAATGAGAAAAACAAAAATTGTATGTACGATTGGACCAGCATCAGAATCATTAGAAACAATTAAGGAATTAATTCAAGCGGGTATGAACGTAGCACGTCTGAACTTTTCTCATGGTGATTTTGACGAACACGGTCAACGTATTAAGAATATTAGACAAGCTTCCGAGGAGTTAAATAAACCTGTTGCCATCTTATTAGACACAAAGGGCCCCGAAATTAGAACAAGAGATTTTAAAGACGGACGAGCAGTTATTTCAAAAGGTAACACCGTAACGATCACAATGAAAGATATTGAAGGAACTGCTGAGAAATTCTCCATTACTTACGAAGGATTAATCAACGATGTTGAAGTCGGTTCAAAAATACTCCTTGATGATGGTTTAATTGAACTAGAAGTAACGGAAATCAACCATGACGCAGAAGAAATTGTTACGAAAGCTTTAAATACTGGGGTAATCAGCAACAAAAAAGGTGTTAACGTCCCGAATGTAAGTGTTAACTTACCTGGAATGACAGAAAAAGACGCTCAGGATATTGCCTTTGGTGTTGAACAAGGTGTGGACTTTATTGCACCATCCTTCATTCGTCGTCAATCAGACGTGTTAGAAATTAAAAGATTGCTAGAAGAACTAGATGCAACTCATATCCAAATCATTCCTAAGATTGAAAACCAAGAGGGTGTAGACAACATTGAGAGTATTCTCGAGGTTGCTGACGGTATCATGGTTGCTCGTGGAGACTTAGGTGTTGAAATTCCAGCAGAAGATGTTCCACTCGTTCAAAAGGACTTAATTAAAATCTGTAATAATTATGGTAAACCAGTTATTACAGCTACTCAGATGCTTGATTCTATGCAAAGAAATCCTCGTCCTACGAGAGCCGAAGCATCAGACGTTGCGAATGCCATTTTAGACGGAACAGATGCAATTATGCTTTCAGGTGAGACGGCTGCTGGGGATTATCCAGTTGAATCCGTAAAAACAATGCATAATATTGCCCTTAAAACAGAAACAGCATTAGATAACCAAATGATCTTAAAGAATCGTTCTAAATCAGTACAAATGACGATTACAGATGCGATTAGCCAATCTGTTTCATATACAGCGTTAAATCTTGGTGCTCGTGCTATCATTACCGCAACTGAAAGTGGTCATACAGCACGAATGATTTCTAAATATAGACCAAAAGCGCCAATTATTGCCGTGACATTTTCCGAAGTCGTCAATCGCCAACTTTCTCTCGTTTGGGGAGTTCAAGCAGTACTTGGCCGTCAAGTAACAACAACAGATGAAATGCTTGAGGCGGCTATCGACCGTGGATTAAGCACTAATTTATTCGAACGTGGCGATCAAGTAGTCATTGCTGCCGGTGTACCTGTTGGTGAAAGTGGTACAACGAATTTACTGAAAGTCCATGTTATTGGTGATATTTTAGCTAAAGGTCAGGGCATTGGAAAAGGGAATGCTTATGGTAGAGCAGTGATCGCAAAAAACGCTGAGGAAGCTAATGAAAAAGTTCAAGAGAACGATATTTTAATTACCTTCAGTACTGATAAAGATATGATGCCGGCAATTAAAAAAGCAGCTGGAATCGTGACAGTGGAAGGTGGCTTAACTTCCCATGCTGCTGTTGTTGGTCTTGATCTTGGTATTCCAGTTATAGTCGGTGTCGAAAATGCAATGGAAACAATTCAAGACGGAGCTGTCATTACTTTAGATGGAGCAAAAGGTGATATTTACGAAGGCCATGCAAGTGTATTGTAATAAGACTTCTGTCTAAAGGTCTTTGGCTTAAGTTAATTTGTATTTTATTAAAAGATTTGAACGAGACTAAGGTCCAATAAAACTATTTAGTTGCGACAAAGAAAGGATGTCAATTATGCGCTGGTTTCTATTAGCGTTATTAATCATCCCAGCATTAGAAATAGGTGTTTTTATATGGTTAGGTGATTATATTGGGCCTTGGTCTGTTGTATTGCTGATAATTTTAACGGGTTTTGCAGGTGTTTCATTAGCTAGGCACCAAGGTTATGAAACCCTGCTTGAAGCCCGAAAATTGATAGCCCAAAGACAAGTTCCAACATTGCCCATTATTGCTGCTGTTTGTATTTTTATCGGTGCAGCCTTACTCATTGTACCTGGATTCATTACTGACCTGATTGGCTTGTTATTGTTAATGCCATTTACACGTAGATTGTTTTCATATTGGGTTTATCGATTCATTGAGAGAAAGATCAACAAGGGTAACATTATTTACTATGATTAACCTCGTATAAAATCGAGAATCATTTTGGGTATGCCTGCTTGGTGAAGGGCACCAATCATAATGAGCATGATCGGTGCAATTAAGACACCTATCATACCCCATATTTGAAAACAAGTATATAAAATAAATAATCCGATCAATGGACTTAATCCAATCTGATCAGCCAAAATTTTTGGCTCAAGAATTTGCCGGCTAATAATAATCACCATATATGTAATCGTTAGTCCAATCGTAAGTACATAATTCTTCATCATGAATGCATATATGATCCAAGGAAAAAAGATGATGCCCAGTCCAATGAATGGGATGAGATCAATTAAAGATATCAAGAACGCAATGGTAATAGCATGTTCAATCCTTAAAACGAGGAGACCTATGACAAGAATAACGACAGTGATACTTATTAAGATCCCTTGTGCTTTCAAATAACCAAGTAACGTCTTTTTTAATTGAGAAAAAATATTTTGACTCATATTATTCAGGGACACAGGCACTAATGTGTTTGTGAATTTTTTTATTTTTGGCCAATCATACGCAATCAGGAAAGTCGCAATGAAAATAAACATGATGATTGTTAGCGAATAGGGGATAAGGGCTAAAATTTGTGGGACTTTCAATAATAAGTTTTGTAAAAAGTTTGTTGAGTTGGCTGCAAAATGAGTGAGGGTTTGATCTAAGTATTCATCAATTGCTTCCTGTTCACCGATATCTAAATTTTGAAAAAATGCTAACATTTGTTGATAAAGGGGAATAATTTTTTCCTTTATTAAAGTTTGGATGGATGTTAAAAATGTATGGAAATGCGTAGGAACATGATCAGCTAAAAAGAGGCTTCCCTGAATGATCTCGATGATGATCAAGATGATCAAACCAAAGAATAGCAATGCTATCAACAGCATGATACTGACCGTAAGCCAAAATCGTGATATTTTTGTTTGGTAGGCTAGATAAGTAATTAAAGGGTTGATCATTAAGGCAAAAATAAAAGCAAGAGCAAATGGGTAGAATAAAATAAAAAAATATTTTATGATATAGTACATAATAGAGATTAATGCTAAAATAAAAAAGAGTCTGCCAATTTTATAAAATAAATCTTTATGCTTGTCCATGAATCATGCCTCCGTCATTTGTTGGCTCACTTATATTTTACATATGAGATGGGTTGTCAAATTAGACTGACAGAGGAATTTTAATTGGATTTTTTTATGCTAACAAGATATTACTATTGTCACGTTAACAAACTTAACAAAGATTAATTTGTTGTAAAATTTAATCGCTTTCAATTCACTTTACACTCTTTATACTTTATAATGTATTCTATGTTGTTGACAATTTCGTAACAAATAAACTGACGATCATCATAATTGTAAAGTGGTGCATGAAATATATATATAAAGAAAAAGGGAGAGGTTTTTTATGAAAACAAAAAAGGGACTCGAGGGAGTCGTCGCTGCCGAGTCGTCAATTAGTTCGATTATTGACGAACAACTTACTTATGTAGGTTATAATATTGATGATCTCGCAAACTATGCAACTTTCGAGGAAGTTGTTTATTTATTGTGGCATCTTAAATTGCCAAATAAACGTGAATTAGCTACGTTCAGAGAAGAACTTATTGCTAATATGGAACTACCGCAAGGGGTAATCGACCACTTGAAATCATATGATTTGTCTAAAGTACATCCAATGGCAGCCATGAGATCAGCAGTTTCCCTTTTAGGCTTATTTGACGAGGAAGCAGATGTAATGGATGAAGAAGCGAATCGACGGAAGGCAGTTCGTATCCAAGCTAAGATGGCCACAATATTAGCTGCTTTTTCACGTATTCGTCAAGGAAAAGAGCCAATATCACCACGCCAAGATCTTAGCTTTGCTGAGAACCTATTATATATGTTGCATGGAAAGGAAGCTGAACCAATTGAAGTTGAAGCGATGGATAAAGCTTTAGTCCTCCATGCCGATCATGAGTTAAATGCATCCACTTTTACAGCAAGAGTATGTGTCGCAACATTATCAGATATTTATTCAGGCATTGTTTCAGCCATATCAGCCTTAAAAGGCCCGCTTCATGGGGGAGCAAATGAGCAAGTGATGAAAATGTTAACTGAGATTGGTACAGAAGAGAATGCCATTCCTTATATTGAGGATAAGCTAGCTAAAGGCGAATTGATTATGGGAATGGGACATCGTGTGTATCGTCAAGGCGATCCAAGAGCAAAGCATTTACAAGTGATGGCCAAAGAGTTAACGAAACTAAAGGATCAAGAAAAATGGTATCGCATGTCGGTAAAAATTGAAGCATACATAAAAGAGAAGAAAGGTTTACCGGCAAATGTAGATTTTTACTCGGCATCAGTTTATCACTGCCTAGGAATTGATCATGATTTATTTACACCGGTATTTGCTGTCAGTCGTGCTTCAGGTTGGCTCGCCCATATATTAGAACAGTACAATAATAATCGATTGATTCGTCCACGGGCTGAGTATGTAGGACCAACGATGCAACAGTATGTACCTATTGAGGATCGAGCCTAAATAGTGTCTTTAATCGAAGTGATAACAGCGAAGGATTGACGAATATTGCTGTATTTCATAATTGTGTTAACATAAACATTGTAGTCAAGTTATTAGGAGGTATTTGTTATGACAAAAGGAGAAAAAATTACTGTAGAAAATGGAAAGATGTCAGTTCCTAACCATCCAATTATTCCATTTATTGAAGGAGATGGAACCGGACCTGATATTTGGGCAGCAGCTAGTCGCGTATTAGATGCTGCAGTTGAGAAAGCATATAATGGTGAGAGAAAAATCGTTTGGAAAGAAGTATATGCTGGTGAAAAAGCATACGATAAAACAGGTGAATGGTTACCACAAGAGACACTCGATACAATTGATGAGTATAAAGTAGCTATTAAAGGTCCACTTACGACACCAATTGGCGGTGGTTTTCGTTCATTAAACGTTGCCTTAAGACAAGAACTAGACTTGTATACTTGCTTACGTCCTGTTCGTTACTTCAACGGCGTTCCATCACCGGTAAAGCGCCCTGAAGATGTAGATATGGCGATCTTTAGAGAAAATACTGAAGATATTTATGCAGGTATTGAGTGGGAAAAAGGAACACCTGAAGTAAAGAAAGTGATCGAATTCTTAGAAAAAGAAATGGGAGTAACCAATATTCGCTTCCCAGAAACTTCAGGAATTGGTATTAAACCAGTATCTGAAGAAGGTACGAAACGCCTCGTTCGTGCTGCGATTAATTATGCGATCGATAACAATCGTAAAAGTGTTACATTAGTACATAAAGGTAACATTATGAAGTTTACCGAAGGTGCCTTTAAGAATTGGGGTTACGAAGTGGCTGAAGAAGAATTCGGCGATAAAGTATTTACATGGGCTGAATATGATCGCATTGCTGAAAAAGAAGGGCAAGAAGCAGCAAATGCAGCACAAGATAAAGCTATTGAGGAAGGTAAGATCATCATTAAAGATGCGATTGCTGATATTTTCCTTCAGTTGATCTTAACAAGACCAAGAGAATATGATGTTGTGGCTACCATGAACCTAAATGGTGACTATATCTCAGATGCACTAGCAGCTCAAGTAGGTGGGATTGGTATTGCGCCTGGAGCAAATATCAACTATGAGACTGGTCATGCGATTTTTGAAGCAACTCACGGAACAGCTCCGAAGTATGCAGGACTGGATCAAGTGAATCCATCTTCTGTAATTCTATCTGGTGTATTAATGCTTGAGCACATCGGATGGAAAGAAGCCGGAGACTTAATCTTAAAAGCAATGGATAAAACGATTGCTGCTAAAACAGTAACTTATGATTTTGCTCGTTTAATGGACGGTGCAACTAAAATTAAATGCTCAGAGTTTGGTACAGCGTTAATTAATAATATGGACTAAGGGATGGCTATAAGGGGGGACTCGTGAGAATGAAACGGAATAAAATTTCAGTTATTGGTTCAGGTTTTACAGGTGCGACAACAGCTTTCATGCTTGCGCAAAAGGAATTAGGTGATATCGTCTTAGTCGATATCCCAAACATGGAAGATCCAACAAAGGGTAAAGCATTAGATATGTTACAAGCAAGTCCTGTACAAGGATTTGATGTAAATATTATTGGAACGGCGGATTATGCAGAAACAAAAGATTCTGATATCGTCATTATTACAGCAGGGATTGCAAGACGCCCTGGTATGAGTCGTGACGATCTCGTCAATACAAATGCTGGGATTATGAGATCTGTCACGAAGGAAATTGTTAAGTATTCACCAAATAGC
This sequence comes from uncultured Bacillaceae bacterium, assembly GCA_937925695.1. GTDB lineage: Bacteria > Bacillota > Bacilli > Bacillales > Amphibacillaceae > CALAMD01. Next base: position 10,308 of record CALAMD010000021.1, read on the forward strand.
ATCATCATTGTCTTAACAAATCCTGTAGATGCAATGACTTATACTGTATTCAAAGAATCAGGTTTTCCTAAGAATCGGGTTATTGGACAATCCGGTGTGTTAGATACCGCTCGTTTTAGAACGTTTGTCGCTCAAGAACTGAACGTTTCAGTGAAAGATGTGACCGGTTTTGTTCTCGGTGGTCATGGTGATGAAATGGTGCCGTTAGTTCGCTACTCTTATGCAGGTGGTATTCCACTTGAAGAGCTCATTCCTCGTGATCGCTTAGATGAGATCATTGACCGCACGAGAAATGGTGGCGGAGAAATTGTTAATTTGCTCGGAAATGGTAGTGCCTATTATGCACCAGCAGCATCCCTAACTGAAATGACCGAAGCAATCTTAAAAGACCAACGTCGTATTTTACCAGCGATTGCTTATTTAGAAGGTGAGTATGGATATTCCGATATATACCTAGGTGTCCCAACAATCTTAGGTGGAAATGGGATTGAAAGGGTCGTAGAACTCAATTTAACCGAAGAAGAAAAAGAGCTATTGGATCGCTCTGTTAAATCGGTTGAAAATGTATTAGGTATTTTAATGTAGTTCATTACGTTGTACGAGACCGCATATTGATTGATCGTTCATTGATCATTAATCAATATGCGGTTTTTCTATTTTACCTTATTACTTTCATTTGTTTCGATTCATAGTAGAATAATATGTAATATCGTTATTGCGTATGGTGAGACTAGGGGATTTGATTTTAAAAACAGTTTGGAGGTAATCACAACGTGAAAGATTTAATATCCCGGTCGCTCGTAAAATATTTTATTGGTATCTTGATCATTGTCGGTATTACAGGTGCTGTATTAAGTTTAATTGTGACGAACTATATCGTGTTAATTGCTATATTAATGATTGAAGCCATTATCTTGTTTGTGAGCTTGCTTTATATATACGATAAATACATTAAACCGATTGAAAAAATAACCGATACCGTTACTGAATTAGTGAATGATAATTATCGGGTCAGAATTCATCATCGTCACGATGGTACGGTCGGTCGCTTAACGAATCAAATAAATACGTTAGCACGCAAACTAAATGAACTTTCTCTCCACGGTGAAATACAGGCTGAACAATTGTCTACAGTCATCGATAATACAGAAAGTGGTTTAGTATTAATAGATGAAAAAGGCTATATTCATATTGTGAATCGGAAATTTATCTCCATGTTTGGCCATTCCCCAAAATATTACATTGGTCATTTGTATTATGATGTGTTAGAACACGAAACCATCCATCATACTGTTCAACAAACCTTCCTCTATGAGCAACATATAAAAGATTCATTCACCCATCAAATGAATGGGAAGAATAGTTATTTAGAAATTGTCGGCGCCCCGATCTTTGATGAGCGTAATAAGCTTAAAGGCACTGTTCTTGTTTTATATGATATAACAGAATTTAAAAATGTTGAGTTAATGAGAAAAGATTTTGTAGCGAATGTTTCTCATGAATTAAAGACACCGATCACCTCGATTAAGGGATTTGCTGAAACCCTATTAGATGGTGCTTTGGAAGACCGGGAAACATTACAACAGTTTTTAAACATTATTTTTGAAGAGAGTCATCGTTTGCAACTGTTAATCGATGATTTACTCACGTTATCCCAGTTGGAACAGGATGAATTCGAATTATCAGTATCCCATGTAAAAGTTGAGGAAATGCTGACAGATATTATCCCGATGTTTGAATTTCAGGCTGGCGAAAATCAGATTACATTTCAAGTAAACATCGAAGAAGATATACAGTTATATGCAGATTATAAACGGTTAAAACAAGTGTTTATTAATTTATTGTCCAATGCGATTGCCTACACGCCAAAAAATGGGCAAGTGACGTTAACCGTTGATGAACAGGAGGATTATGTTCGCATTCAAGTGAGCGATACAGGAATAGGAATTGATCCTAAATTTATCCCTCGTATCTTTGAAAGATTTTATCGTGTAGATAAAGACCGTAGTCGAGATACAGGTGGGACTGGACTTGGGCTAGCGATTGTTAAGCATATTGTTGAAGTTCACCAAGGAAAAATTGAAGTAGAAAGTGAAATCAATCAAGGCTCAACCTTTAATGTTTACATTCCTAAACAAATGCAGTCAACGTGAATGAACATAGAAGAATATAGAAAAATCGTTGCAAGTAGCCAAACGAAAGTTAGTAGATGGGCTATATCAACGATTTTTCTCTCTTATACGCGATGTTTCGAGGTAACTGGATAAACTAATAATACTAATAAAGATTTATAAAGGAATACATGGTCGGTTTAAAAGGCATGCCAATAATGGTAAAATAAGAAGGATAAAAGTTTTTATTCGTGAAGGACTAGGAGGCTAATTATGTCGGAAAAATTAGTATTGATAGATGGAAATAGTATTATTTATCGTGCTTTTTTTGCTTTACCGTTATTAAACAACGATAAAGGCATTTATACGAATGCAGTTTACGGATTTACGACGATGTTAATGCGCATTTTACAAGAGGAAAAACCAACCCATATCTTGGTAGCTTTTGATGCTGGGAAAACGACCTTTCGTCACAAAACATATGAAGATTATAAAGGTGGCCGACAAAAAACACCTCCAGAGTTATCGGAACAGTTTCCCCTTACGAAAGAATTGTTAACAGCATACAATATTCCCTTTTATGAACTTGAGCTTTATGAAGCCGACGATATTATTGGGACACTAGCCACACAAGCAGCCTCTAAAGGCTGGGAAACGAAAGTAATTTCCGGGGATCAGGATCTATTACAACTTGTTTCTGAGCAAATTACTGTTGATGTAACAAGAAAAGGGATTAGTGAAGTTGACTCTTATACACCGGCATTTATGAAAGAAAAAATGGAATTAACCCCTGAGCAAATCATTGACTTAAAAGCCCTAATGGGAGATAGCTCTGACAATATTCCTGGTGTTCCTGGAGTAGGAATCAAAACAGCGACTAAACTGTTAAAAGAATATGAGACGTTAGAAAATATCTATGAAAACCTTGATAAAATTAGTGGAAAAAAATTAAAAGAAAACTTAACAAAATATAAAGACAATGCTTTTTTAAGTAAAGAACTTGTGACGATTAATCGAGAGTCACCGGTGGAAATAGGCTTAACCGAGTTACAATATGAGGGCTATGATACTGCAAAAGTATATGAACTCTTCCAAGATTTAGGATTCAGATCATTGCTTGATAGAATTCAGCCGACTGAAGAAGTAAGTCAGGAATCACTATCAGAGATTAGTTATCAAGTTGTTGATGAAGTCACCTCTGATATGTTTACAGGTCATGAAGCACTTGTTGTGGAAATGATTGAAGACAATTATCATGAAGCACCGATCCTTGGTTTTGGTGTCGTAAATGACCATCAAAAGTATTTTATTCCTACTGATATTGCATTAAAATCACCAGTTTTTAAAGACTGGGCGGAAGACGCATCCCAAGAAAAATATGTGTTTGATGCGAAAGCTGTCTTTGTGGCGTTGTTAAAACATGGCATTCGGATGAATGGCATTGCCTTCGATATGCATCTTGCATCCTACTTACTAGATCCGGGTGAAAACCATCAAGATATCCCATCGATTAGTAAACGGATGGGTATGACCGATCTTCTGTTAGATGAAGAAGTCTATGGCAAAGGCGCAAAACAGAAAGTACCTGAACAGGAAACAATGGCTGAGCATATTATTCGTAAGAGCGAAAGTTTATTTCTATTAAAAGAAAAAATGATTAAGCAATTGGAAGAAAATGATCAACTGGAATTATACGAACAATTGGAAATGCCTTTAGCCCTTATTTTGGGTGAAATGGAACATACAGGTGTACAAGTTGATATCAATCGGTTAGAAAAAATGGAAGAAGAATTGGCAGAGCGTATTCAAGCAATTGAAGAAGAAGTATATCGTCTAGCTGGAGAAAAATTTAATCTTAATTCACCGAAACAATTAGGCCCAATTTTATTTGAAAAGCTTAATTTACCAGTGATTAAGAAAACAAAAACCGGTTATTCTACAGCAGTCGATGTATTAGAAAAATTAGCCGATAAACATGAGATTATTCCAAATATTTTATTGTATCGACAATTAAATAAGTTGCAGTCGACGTATGTTGAAGGCTTATTGAAAGTTGTCCATAAAGATACAAATAAAATTCATACCCGCTTTAATCAAGCCTTAACCCAAACAGGGAGACTGAGTTCAATCGATCCAAACTTGCAAAATATTCCAATTCGTTTAGAGGAAGGCAGAAAAATACGCCAAGCCTTTATTCCTTCTAAGGAAGATTGGGTGATCTTTGCTGCTGACTATTCACAAATTGAACTTCGCGTGTTAGCTCACATTGCTGAGGATGAAAAATTAATCGAAGCCTTTGAACAGGATTTAGACATTCATACGCGAACAGCCCAAGAAATTTTCCATGTTGATGAGGAAGATATTACACCAAATATGCGTAGTCAAGCCAAGGCAGTTAATTTTGGTATTATTTACGGGATGAGTGATTACGGACTATCCCAAAATTTAGGAATCACGAGAAAAGAAGCCCAACAATTTATTGATCGATATTTTGCTAGCTATCCGAGTGTTAAACAGTATATGGATGACATTGTTCAAGAAGCTAAACATAAAGGCTATGTGACAACGCTAATGAATCGAAGACGTTACTTGCCAGAAATTAATAGCCGCAATTTCAATCGACGAAGCTTCGCTGAAAGGACAGCCATGAATACACCAATTCAAGGTAGTGCTGCCGATATTATTAAAAAAGCCATGATTGACTTGCATAGGAAACTTGAAGAAGAGCAGCTCGAAGCACGTATCCTGTTGCAAGTTCATGATGAGTTGATCCTTGAAGCTCCTAAACATGAGATTGAAATATTATCAAAAATTGTTCCAGAGATGATGGAGTCTACTGTTAACTTATTAGTCCCGTTAAAGGTGGATTATACTTATGGCGATAGCTGGTTTGATGCAAAGTAGCTAAGGAGAATGAAACATGCCTGAATTACCAGAAGTAGAGACAATAAAACGAACGTTATCCCAGTTAATCATTGGTAAAACCATTACCGATATTACCATCCATTGGCCCAAGATTATTAAACATCCTGATACAGAAATGTTTAAGCAGCTATTAATAGGCCAAACATTTCAGCAGATGAACAGAAAAGGTAAATTTTTATTATTTCATCTTGATGATTATATATTGGTTTCTCATTTGCGAATGGAAGGAAAATATCGGGTGGAAAATTCTTCTATTCCGATAGACAAACATACCCATGTTATTTTTACTTTAGATGATAAAGAAGAATTACGATACCATGACGTACGTAAGTTTGGCACGATGCATGTATTTCCTAAAGATCAAGTCCTAACAGAAAAACCCTTAAATCAGTTGGGGCCAGATCCTTTTGAAACAGCTTGTACTGATGAATATTTATTTAACAAATTTCAAGGCACGAGTCGGGTAATTAAAACTGTTTTATTAGACCAAACAGTTGTTGCTGGTTTGGGAAATATTTATGTTGATGAGACCTTGTTTTTATCCCGGATTCATCCATTAACAAGGGCAAATCAATTAACGAAGGACGAGGTAAAGCGAATCAATCATTATGCAAAAGTCGTCTTGCAACAAGCAATAGAAAAAGGTGGCACGTCCATTCGCTCCTATGTTGATGGAAAAGGAGAAATGGGGATGTTCCAACAAGAGCTTTTTGTCTATGGACAAGAGGAGAAACCATGCCGACATTGTGGTCATCCGATAGAAAAAATGAAAGTTCATGGACGGGGGACTCATATCTGTATAAAATGTCAACCTGAACCAAAGGAGAATTAACTATGACACTCGTAATTGGTTTGACCGGCGGAATTGCCACAGGGAAAAGTACGGTAACCAAGATGATGAAAAGGCTAGGAGTACCTGTTATCGATGCCGATCAAATTGCCAGACAGGTTGTTGAGCCAGGTAGGAGTGCTTACCAAGCGGTAATCAAGCAATTTGGTGAAGACATCCTCCTAGAGAATGGTCAGATTAATCGACCGAAACTTGGAAGTATTGTTTTCGCAGATAAAGAAAAAAGAGAGCAGTTAAATCAGATTGTGCATCCCGCTGTACGGCAAGAAATGCTTCAATTAAGGGATCAATATATCGAACGAGGGGTTAAATCAGTCGTCTTAGATATACCTTTGTTATTTGAAAGTAAATTAACGAATATGGTTGATAAAGTCATCGTTGTTTATGTGCCAAAACAGCTTCAGCTAAAGCGTCTTATCAACCGGGATAAATTTACCGAGCCGGAAGCATTACAACGAATAGACGCCCAATTGCCGACAATCGAAAAAGCAAAACAAGCTGATGCTGTGATTGATAATCGCTATACGAAAGAAAACACTTTTCTGCAATTAAAATATATCCTACAACAGTGGCAAGCAATCTAGCTTTAAAGAAAATAACAATCTTTTGCTAGGTATTTTTTAAGATTAGGGAAATTAGCGAAAACATGTTAAAATAATAGTAATTGTAAATCGTTACGAGACGATCAACTATTCTTTAATATACGGAAAGCTACGAACTGAAAATATGATAGATTATTGATAATGAGGTGTTAATTCGATGAATTTTGGTCAAAAATTAAGAAAGTATTTTGGCAAACATGCAGAAACAAGAGATGATCATTATGATCCTGAATTAAAATCAAATTATTATCGAACAACAAAAGAAAAAGGATTAGAAACGTTAGAAAATCTATTTAAAAACTCTCAAGAGTATAAATTTAATTCTATTTCGAAATCCCATGGTGAGATTAGTGTCATTAAAACAAAAGGTAGAAAAGCATTTATCGTAGCAACGGTGATTATGGTAAGACCATACCGTACTGCAATTGACTTTTCTGTGACAACGGAATCTATTCTACCGTTTGATTTTGGCTACAGTTCAAAATTGATTCAACAACTCTATGAGAAAATCAATAAAGAGTTAGAACTGATTAAATAATGATTGATAAAATTTGTAATTTGTTATTGCGAGAACGGGGTTGACTAAATTGAAATGCACAAATTGTCAATATAAAAGTACAAAAGTTCTTGATTCCCGACCGGTTGAAGAAGGTAAAGCTGTAAGACGGAGGCGTGAGTGTGAATCCTGTGGATTTCGCTTCACTACATTTGAACGGATCGATCAATTACCGCTCATCGTCATTAAAAAAGATGGGACAAGGCAAGAATTTAATCGTGAAAAAATCACTCGTGGTTTGATTAAAGCATGTGAAAAAAGACCGGTACCATTAGAAACAATTGAAAAGCTAGCAGCGGATGCTGAGAAAAAGATTCGCGATATTGGGACCCCTGAGGTTGAGAGTAAGGAAATTGGCGAGATCGTTATGGACTTACTCGTTGAAGTCGATGATGTCGCTTATGTACGTTTTGCCTCAGTTTACCGTCAATTTAAAGACATCACCGTATTTTTAGAAGAATTAAAAGAATTGATCGACCGAGATCAAACTAGCCGATGAAATCCTAAATAATTCATTAATAAGGATGATTTTCTTTGAACTTTTTAGGAAAAATTTTACCTTCAGAAGGATATTACGTTCAAATAAATGGAAATCTACCAGTAGATTATGCCATATCGCTTACCCATTTATACCAGCCATTGATAGGCATGGAAGCGATCACGCTTTATCAGACCCTGTTACATGAAATTGACATTCAACCTAAAGACTCGCTACAAACCCATCACACATTGATGAATTATTTGAATTTGCCTTTAGATCAAATCTATGAGGCACGGCTAAAACTCGAAGGTATTGGGCTATTGCAAACTTATGAAAATGACGGCCAAGCCGTTAAATCATATACATACGTGTTACAAAGTCCATTTTCACCGAATGATTTCTTTAAGGATGCCATGCTATCTGAACTTCTTTATCATCATATTGGGGAAAACAAATTCACCTTACTTAAAGAACGATTTTTTCAAGAACAACAAAAGGAAACAAAGGGAAAAAACATTACTACAGCCTTTCATGATGTGTTTCAAACTTTTGAACCGTCCCCAAATGTACAACAGGGACAACCTGTAGTCGAACAAGAGGTTGTGACTCATCAACCTTCGCTAGATTTTACATGGATGGAATCGATGCTGCAGAGTCGCATGATCGATGCTAACAAAGTACTTACTGTCGAAAATAGAAAGTTAATTACGGATATGATGTTGTTGTATGATTTAACATCTCTAGAAATTGAGAAGGCTGTCCTCTGGGCTTTAACTGAGGAAAATGTCCTTGATCAAGAAGAATTTAAAGTCGCTTGTCACGATATGTTTAAAGTAAAAAATAAACAACGTCCAATAAAATTAGTCATGCAACGACAAACAACAACGCAGCCACAACAAGAACAACAAGTCCCAAAAACGAAAGAAGAGAAGTTAATTCAACGTTTAGAAACCATTTCACCGAAACAATTGTTAGAAGATCTTTCTAACGGCAACCAAGCTTCCGAACAGGATATGAAAATAATTCGTGATGTCATGACGAGCCAGGGATTACCGCAACCGGTTATGAATGTGCTTATCCATTATGTTTTATTACAATCGAATATGCGATTGTCCAAAGCATACATGGAGAAAATCGCCAGTCATTGGTCAAGGGCCAATTTAAAAACGGCAAGGGAAGCGATGACCTTCGCGAAAAAAGAAATTGAACAAGCCCAGAAAAAAGCAAAACGAAGAACGAATTATCGTCAACCAAGATCTAACGAAGTGATACCTGAATGGTTTAAAGAGCGTCGCCAAAAGCCTTCAAAAGCAAAGACGAAAAAGAATGATCCTAAACTAGAGCAAGAGCGTGAAAAATTAGCTTCACTTATTCGGCAGTTTGCTGAAGAATAAAATACAAGGATGATTTTCATGAAACCAGTCCAATCTTCATTACAAAAATGGATGCGTGAAAATACGAACTTTCAAGAAAGACATGCGAAAATTAAACAAGAGGTATTAAATGACCCTGAGATCAAGCAATTCTTAACCCAGTATCCACATTTAACTGAAGAAGAAATTGATAAAAGTTTACCTAAACTCTATGAATATAAAACCCAATCAAAACAATGTGCCCATTGTGCATCATTTCATGGGTGTAAAAATATTTTACAAGGATACTCACCGATTTTACGGGTAGAAAATAATGAAATTCATCTTTACTATGAGAAATGCCCATCAAGAATTGCATATGAACAAGAAGAACAGCAACGTCATCTCATTAAAAGTTTGTACATGCCTCAAGAGATATTAGATGCATCCATTGGCGATATTTATGATGATCCTGATCGGAGTGAAGCGGTAGTAGAATTATTATCCTTTATTGAGGAAGCTAAATCAGGTCTTCCAGCTAAAGGTCTTTACTTCTATGGTCCCTTTGGTGTTGGGAAAACTTATCTTCTCGGCGCCTTAGCGAATCGACTAAAAACGTATCACATATCATCGATGCTAATATATATGCCTGAATTTGTTAGAAGTATAAAAGATTCGCTACAAGATAATACCGTTAATGAAAAAATTGCCTATTTTAAAGAAGTAGACGTGTTAATGTTAGATGATATAGGTGCTGAAACCCAGTCTGCTTGGTTTCGTGATGAAGTGTTAGGCTCAATTTTACAGTATCGGATGATGGAGAAAAAACCAACTTTTTTCACATCGAATTATAGTCTGAAACAATTAGAGAAACACTTAGCCATTACAACGCGTGGTGGTGTCGAAGAAGTAAAAGCGGGAAGAATCATCGAACGGATACGCCAAGTCAGTAAAGAAGTACCTGTATTTGGTGTCAATCGTCGTGATGAATCATAACGAAATACATCTTTAATACGTTATAAGGAATTTTAAAGCATAACATGGTTTCGTGGGTGACGAAATCATGTTTTTGTTTTTTAGCAGGATAAACTGTTATGATGCCAAGCAACACGATTCATGCATCAAAAAATTTGGCTTCTCAAAGGATATTGTTCGAATGTATTTACGGTTAAAGCCTTACACCCTCGGCAAATTTGTTTCAGTGATTTATACATTATTTTCATTTTCTATCCATATAATGTAACAGTTTGGTTGTGAATGAGGGTGATGTCATTAATGGAGGTATATTTTGAATGTGAAAAAGAGGTCGTAACATTTTGTGAAAATTTATTTCGTTACAACAAACAAATTGAGTTGAATTGGAAAATACATGAGGAATGGGGGAATCAGTTACAGTTTATCGAACAAGCCATCAATCATGATACAGTTCAATCAATGGCAAAAGCGATGGCTGATGTATTTATCGAACATCGATTAGCCAATTGGCTGAAAACGATCATTAAAGAAAAATATTATTATACAGATGAAGATGAGATAGATAGAATTCTGGAATTAACATATTGGATTTATCAAGAAGCAGATTTACATACACCATATTTTAAAAATATACCGAGCCCAAGTAAACTGTTACAACATCTATTTATGAAAAACACTGATCAAGTAACGACGATTCATTTTGATTCAATTGTTCAATTTAGGTTACAATCTTTTAAAAATATCTTAATTGAATTTGTCGGTTTAGCCATTGATGAATTTAAACAGGAAGAAGACCATCAAGCCTTTGTTGATATGTTACGAAAATATATCGCTAAAAAAGAATCAAATCATAAAGAGATCCATGTTCTTCAAGGAAAGGATTTCACGTTTTTTAATGAAAACGGAAAAAAGTTTTCAAACATTGAGTTACGAAGGATGATCCATGAAGAACCATTATATATTGTTGGTTTAGATGTAGAGGAGTTGAATTTAGCACCGTTAATTGCCATTGCACCAAAAAAGATTACCATTTATGGTGATAATCCATCAGAACCAAAAACATTGACAGTGATCAATGTTTTTCAGGAACGGGTTGTCTTTGAACCATCCCATCGTTTTCCATTTCCCCATGCTTTGGGTCGTAATAATTCATAATCTTTGTTCATATTTTGTTTGCATTTTTAGGTGATGATCGTTATAATACTTTTAGCATAAATGAAATAATAACTGATCAGTGATGATAAGGACACCATTATTTGTCACTGTATAGCCAAGAGAGGGAAGTCATAGGCTGAAAACTTCCTCTATACACCAAATAATGACCACCTTTGAACTCTATTATTGAACTGTTAGTAAATAATAGCGTTACATTCGCGTTAAGAATGAACAAGCTAATGACGCTGTTGTTTTATGCGTTGTTAGGAAAAAGGGTGGAACCACGAAGATATGCTCGTCCCTTTGCTATTATGGCAAAGAGATGGGCTTTTTTAATGGAAAAAAATGAAAGGAAGGTACTAATCATGGCAACAATTGAGATTATTTTCCCTGATGGAGCAAAGAAAGAATTTCCACAAGGAACAACTGGTGAAGATATTGCCGGCTCAATTTCACCAGGGTTAAAAAAACAAGCTTTAGCCATTAAGCTTGATGAACAGTTAGTTGATTTAAGAACACCTTTACAGCAAGGTGGCACGATTCAAATTATTACGTATCGCGATCAAGAAGGCATTGACATTATGCGTCATTCGACAGCCCACGTCCTAGCGCAAGCGATTAAACGTTTGTATAAGGATGTTAAATTCGGGGTAGGTCCTGTTATCGAAGAGGGCTTCTATTACGATATCGATACAGAACATACAATTACCCCTGACGATTTACCAAAAATCGAAAAAGAAATGCAGCGAATCATTGATGAGAATTTAGAAATCAAACGGGTAGAAGTGACAAGAGAAGAAGCGATCGAAAGGTTTCGCGAAATTGGTGACGATCTAAAATTAGAATTGATTGATGATATACCAGAAGATGAACAAGTTACGATTTATGAGCAAGGTGAATTTTTCGATCTTTGCCGCGGGGTTCATGTCCCATCAACAAGTAAAATTAAAGCCTTTAAATTATTGAGTATATCTGGTGCCTACTGGCGTGGAGATAGTAACAATAAGCAACTCCAGCGTATTTACGGAACAGCTTTTGAAAAGAAAAAAGAAGTTGACGAATACTTACAAATCTTACAAGAGCGCAAAGAACGAGACCATCGCCGTCTTGGCAAAGAACTAGAACTCTTTACCATCAACCAAAAAATTGGTCAAGGTTTACCAGTCTGGCTGCCTAAAGGTGCGACAATTAGACGGATTATCGAGCGTTATATTGTTGACTTAGAAGAAAGATTAGGCTATGACCATGTGTACACACCTGTCTTAGGTAGTAAAGAATTGTATGAAACAAGTGGCCATTTAGATCACTACCAAGATGATATGTTCCCGTTTATGGAAATGGATAACGAAGATTTAGTGTTACGACCGATGAATTGTCCACACCATATGATGATTTATAAAAATAGTTTACACAGTTACCGTAATCTACCAATCCGAATTGCTGAACTCGGTTTAATGCATCGCTATGAGATGTCTGGTGCTCTTGCAGGATTACAAAGAGTTAGAGGGATGACGTTAAATGATGCCCACATTTTTGCTCGTCCTGATCAACTAAAAGATGAATTTAGACGGGTTGTCGAACTCATCCAGCGGGTCTATAAAGACTTCAATATTACTGATTATTATTTCCGTTTATCCTATCGTGATCCTAACGATAAGGAGAAATATATTGATAATGACGAGATGTGGGAACATTCCCAAGCAATGTTAAGAGAAACAATGGATGAGATGAATCTTGACTACGTAGAAGCCATTGGTGAAGCAGCATTTTATGGACCTAAATTAGACGTTCAAGTTAAAACAGCTTTAGGCCATGATGAGACATTATCAACGGTCCAGTTAGACTATCAAATGCCAGAGAAGTTTGATTTAACGTATATTGGTGAGGATGGGAAAGAACATCGTCCAGTTGTGATTCACCGTGGTGTTGTGTCAACAATGGAACGTTTTGTTGCTTACTTGATAGAGGAGTATAAAGGGGTTTTCCCAACTTGGCTTGCACCTGTTCAAGTAAAATTAATTCCTGTTTCTTTATCAGCTCATTTGGACTTTACAAAGCAAGTAGCTGATGAGTTGATGAACCACGGTATCCGTGTTGAAGTCGATGAGCGGGATGAAAAGCTAGGTTATAAGATCCGCGAAGCTCAAACCCAGAAAATACCATTTTCACTTGTCCTTGGTGACCGAGAAATGGAAAGTGAAACGGTGAATGTTCGTCGCTATGGTGAAAAGAAAACTGAAACATTATCTATTCAAGAATTTATCTCATTCTTAGAAAAGAAGATTGCTGATAAATCTTAAAAAGAAAAAACATCCTAAGTACGTGTGTGCTTAGGATGTTTTGTATGAGTAAGTTGA
>CALAMD010000022.1 GCA_937925695.1 uncultured Bacillaceae bacterium
ATCAAAATTCTATCATCCGATAAACAGAATTAAACAGAATTTTTTAGTGAGCATCTTCTATCCGATAATCCGGATTGTGAATAATCTCATCTAGTACAAGAGGGATATCTTGCGTAGTAAGCTGGCTTGTATCGAGCATATGTTTCTTATCTAAATCGGATTCCAAAAATTCCTCGACTAAAATTAAGCATCTTTCGCCCATTTGATGTTCTGGTTTTCGCAGTTGGTCTCGTTTGATTAATGTGTCAGGATCTGTCCAAAGCACGACATATATGACTTCTGTATTAAAATTTGTTAAGTTTTCATGGAGCCATTTTGCTTCATGGGGAAAGGTAACATAATCTATCACGACATCATTGCCATAGGTAAGGAAGTTCTTCGTTAAACTCAAAATATTATCCCAAATTAATGCGATTTCCTTTTTACATAACCAAGGTTTTTTTCTCCCGTTCACGTGCATGTGACTGATATAGTCACCAGAAAGATAAGCACTATGGGAAAATTCCTTTACTAATGCTTTTGCAGTAGTTGATTTTCCGATCCCGGCTGGTCCAGACAAAATATAAACGTTATTCATTTCATTTTCGTACACTAGAAATCCCTCCTAAAAATTCGACAAAAAGACGCAAATTTCTGAAATAAGACTGTGAAAATATTCCTGCTTATGCTATGATTTCTTTATTCAAAGTATAAATATTTAGATGGTCATTTTCAATGATCATTTAGTACGACATTGATGCTTGTTTGCAAGGTCAATAGATGGGGTAAAATTTAATATCTGAAATATCATTCATAAAATTTTAAAGGATGGGGGATTAGTGATGGTCGGATTGTTGAATATCGGTAGTATTATTTTTGGATTGATAGCTTGGGTTCTACCGGTTATGAGTCTTATGCGTGTCGAAAAAGATAAGCAACAATGGGTGATGTTCTCTTTATTGAGTGTGATTAGTTGTTCCATTGCGCTTTGTTTTCAAATTTTGTACCATAATCATCTAGTTAACATAGAGGATTGGAGTGCAATGCTAGATATCACACCGTTCATTACCTTTGCCTCGTGTGTACTTCTCGTTGTCACGATTATTCTTAATTTAGTAACATATATTGTCTATCGGAAACGGTTAATTTCATAAATAATAAAACAGTTACGTTAATAAATGACAAAGAGTAGTTGCCTCGACCTCGAGAACTACTCTTTTTTTGGCTCACTTTCCAAATGCCAGCCGGAAAATCTTACCGTATTTTACGTAACTAACGTTAACAAAATTTGTGTCATTTGGTTGGTGTAAGTAGCAGCAGTTCTAAGGTATGATATAAATAGAAGTTCAACAAAGCATTGTCATATCAATCATTGTACGAACCTAGCAACAAACAATAACAGGAGGTATGAAATATATGAATGATACGAAAAATAATATTGCGAGAAATCTTCGCTATTTACGAGATAAAAATCGGTTGACTCAGGAAGATGTGGCAGAAAAAATTGGTGTTTCCCGCCAAGCTGTGGCGAAGTGGGAGAATGGTGAATCCCTGCCTGACATTATCAATTGTGAAGCATTGGCAGATCTGTATGATGTTTCCCTCAATGATTTAGTCCGTTATAACTCGGAAAAGGAGGGATTTCCGATCCCACCAAAAAACAAACATATTTTTGGTGTGGTGACGATTGGTGAAAGAGGGCAAATTTCCCTACCTAAAAAGGCCCGGGAAACTTTTGGCCTACAACCTGGTGATACGTTGCTCGTCCTCGGTGATACGACACCATCTAGAGCTGGCATCGCGTTGATAGATAGTCAAGCATTTATCAGAATGACGGGAGCGACGCTTGACCATATTTTTAAAGGCAAAGGAGAGGATTAATCATGACCGTATTATCCGTAGCAGGGCTTACAAAAACATATCCAAATTTCACTTTACAAGATGTTTCCTTCTCACTGCCTCAAGGTAGAATCATGGGCTTGATCGGTAAAAATGGCGCCGGAAAGAGTACGACTCTAAAATCGATATTAAATTTAGTTCGCCCTGATGCAGGTAAGATTCATATCTTGGGCAAGGATTTCCAACAGCATGAAGAAGAGTGTAAACAAGAAATCGGTGTTGTATTAGGTGGAATAGATTTTTATAACCATAAAAAATTATCACATATTACGCAAGTGACTAAACGTTTTTATCAAAATTGGGACGAGCAGGCATATCAAAAATACCTCAGCACCTTTGAATTAGATGAGCAAAAAAGGGTAAAAGAGCTATCGACTGGGATGAAGGTTAAATATATGATTGCGCTCGCCTTATCTCATCATGCAAAACTGTTAATCTTAGATGAACCAACTAGTGGGCTTGATCCCGTTTCTCGGGATGATCTCTTAACACTTTTTCTTCAGTTAGTAAAAAGTCAGGGCATTAGTATTCTCTATTCTACGCATATTACTTCTGATTTAGAAAAATGTGCTGATGATATTACGTATATAAAAGACGGAAAATTAGTGAAAAGTGCTGAAAAAACAGCATTTATTCAATCCTTCCAACATTTGAAAGAAGCAGATGAAACAAAGGCGTTGACCCTTGAAGACATCATGATCCTTATGGAAAGGAGACAGTACGATGTATAATCTTCTCTATAAAGAATTACGACTTGCGGCCCATCCAAATTTATTTATTTTTACTTTCCTTGGTGTCCTCGTTATTGTTCCGGCTTATCCATACGGTATGGTGTTTTTATTCGGATGTTTGGCACCTTTTTTGACCTTTATGTATGGGCGCGAAACGAATGATATATATTACACGTCATTACTTCCGGTGAAAAAAAGTGATACGGTGAAAGCGAAATTTCTTTTAGTCATCTTAGCTCAGTTTATCCAATTACTTATATCACTACCTTTTGCGTTCTTGCGTGTTCATGTGCTAGTCGAGGGAAATCCAGCAGGTATTGAAGCAAATATCGCCTATTATGGATTTGGTTTTATTACGTATGCGATATTCAACTTTATTTTTCTCACCGAGTTTTTTAAAACCGGTTATAAAGCAGGGAAGTCATTTTTATTAGGGATCATTCCGGCGACATTCATCGTGTTTTTCATGGAATTGATCGTTCATTTTCCCAAATTCGCCTGGCTAGATAGCATTGAGCTGTCCATGATGATTCGTCAAATTCCAATCTTGTGTGTCGGTATTCTCTTCTATGTGATTGTGATGTATCTGGCATATAAAATATCCGTTAAACGCTTTGCGTATGTTGATTTATAAACATCCCCACCTCAATCCGATAAAATCCGTTTCCATTTTATCGGGCACTCATCAGGATCGTTAATTATGATAGATACATGAAGGAAGGAGGGACATCTGATGCTGAAAAAAATGAATGAGGCATTACATTATATTGAAGCTCATTTACATGACAAGATTGAAGACGAAGAGCTTGAAAAGATTACGGGCACATCTGTCTACCATTTTCGCCGAATGTTTTCGTTTCTTTCAGGCATGTCATTAGGAGAATATATTCGCAATCGGAAATTATCAAATGCAACCTTCGACCTGTTGCATGCCGGTATGAGTGTGACCGATACAGCATTTAAATATGGCTATGAATCTGTTGATGGATTTTCACGGGCGTTTAAAGAATGGTCCGGGATCAATCCCTCTGAGGTGAAAGAAAATAAAAATTTAAAATCTTTTCCGAAGCTCTCCTTCCAATTAACGATTCAAGGAGGTACTGAAATGGATTATCGGATTGAGAAAAAAGCAGCCTTTAAAATTGTTGGGGCGAGTAAACGCGTACCCATTCAGTTTGAAGGCGTTAATCAGGAAATTGTTAAATTAGCAGAAAGCATTACCCCTGAGCAACGAGAACAAATGCGTTCTTATGCCAATATTGAACCGTATCAAGTCGTAAATGCTTCTTATGATTTTGATGATGGTTGGCTAGAGGAAAAAGGGACGCTTCAACATATGATCGGTTTTTTAACTACAAAAGAGGATGAATTTTCGGGCTTTGATGTTGTGGAAGTGCCTGCTTTGACCTGGGTTATCTTAACAGCCCAAGGAGAATTCCCGAAAGTGATGCAAGAGACAATGGCAAAATTCGCAGCCGAATGGTTACCGTCATCTGATTTTGAGCTTGTTGATGCACCTAACATTTCCTTTACCGGAGATATGTCTGACCTCAGTAACGTTCACAGTGAAATATGGTATGCCGTGAAGAAAAAAGCAACTAATCACGATCAATGAGAAGGCACCAATACATCTTGATGCCCCCAGCTGTCATGGCTTAGAAAAAACATTAAAACACACCATCTATTCAGAAAATGAGGTGGTGTGTTTTTTCGTTCATAAATTCATTCCCTTTCATTACCAATCTCGTAAAGGAACAATTTCTTTACAAGATATGATGACTCTTTATATAATGAGACGAATCTAATATGGGCAGACCGTTTGAAAGATATATTTACATATACGCTAACTATGTTTGAATAAGCTAATTTATACCGAATGGTAGAGAAAGGTAATGGAGGATACATTGTAAAGAAAAGGTAAAATTTGTAAAAGATTGTTAAATAATGAACAAATATTTGGTTTATTGGTAAAAATAAGCGATAATTTAACTAGGAAAATATAACTAGGAAACTAATTGGAGAGGAATTTGCGAATGTTTAGAAGACGGCGCAATGAAGAAGAGTCAATCGTCGATCTCAGTAAAGAAATTGAACCGGATGTAACAATTGAAAAAGGATCTGATTTAGAAAAACAACTGAATCTATTAAACTTGCAAGAAAAACATTTTGCGATGGCGCAAGTATTAAAACCCATTGTTGAAGAGGGGATTCAACCAATTGTTGACGGATTTTATAGCAATTTAGAAAAAAATCCCCAATTAATTGAAATCATTAATACTTACAGTACATTTGAGCGGTTGAAAAAGACGTTAAGAATCCATGTTGTCGAAATGTTTTCGGGAAAAATGAATGAAAAATTCATTGAAAAACGGAAGCGAATTGCTAATATTCATTTACGCATTGGACTAACCCAAAAATGGTATATGGCTTCCTTTGATAAACTATTTGAGGGATTAATTGATTTGTTTTTTGCACATTATAAAACAGCAGAAAATCGCATTGTCATTGTCAAGCTATGTCATAAATTGCTGAACTTAGAACAACAAGTAGTCCTTGAAGCCTATGATGAACAAGTTCAAGCATTACAAGAACAAGAAGTAACGAATACGATGAAGTTAAATGTGTTGAGCATGCTTGAGCAATCATCCCAAGAATTAGCAGTCATGATAGCTGAAACTGATCGAGCAATAGAAACGATGATTGAAAGACTATCAACGGTAACGGAAAACTCCAGAATTAGTACAGGTGTTGCTAAGGCGGCAATGATTTTAGCTGATACAGGGAAAGACTTGTTAAATGGCATCGATGATTCCTTTGTACAAATGGAAACCGGTGTTAAAGATGTCAATAACCATATGACCTCATTAGAAGAGATGACCGATCAAATTTCAGAAATCGTCGAGTTTGTTGAGGGGATTGCTGACCAAACAAATCTATTATCCTTAAATGCCTCGATCGAAGCTGCTCGTGCTGGAGAACACGGTTTAGGCTTTGCAGTTGTAGCCAGTGAAGTAAGAAAATTATCTGAACAAACCGGTGCATCAGTTCATGATGTGAGTAATTTAGTGACGTCGATCAATGATCAAATCAGCAATAGTATGGAAGCAATCCTTCGTATGCAGGAGTTTCATATGCAAATCAAAGAGCAAATGAATAAAATTTTATCAACATTCCAAGAAATAAATGAAGGCATGAAATTAACAACAACAAGTAATGAAAATATCGAACATGATTTAGAGGACTTTGAAAGCTCACTTCAGGAAATTAAAGCTGCTTCATCAAATATAACTGCAACAACTGACCGATTAGTGGAAATGATGGAAAATAAATAAGCTATTATGACAAAACTCGCTAACCAAGCGAGTTTTTTTAATGAAACATATTGTATCAATGAAAAGAAAGCGGTTCGTATGATTGAAAATTTTCCAATTAGACCTAAAGATTACCAACAACGAATTGATAAGCTGATTACCCTCATTTCTACGGACATTGAACAGACGAAAAGAGCAGTAAATATATTAGCAGAGCTTGTTCAGGAAGTAGCAGAATTAACAGATAAATATCGAATGACTTCATGATTGAATGATTTGCTAGTTTAACGTCATGAATTTAAAGGTATTTATATATAGGTGAAAAAAATAATATAAAATTAGTCCGTGGAGGTTGTGGAACCTGATTCCGATTCGTTAAGGAAGTTCAATAATGTATGAAGAGATGTAATTAATTTTGGCATTTTTACCGAAACCAGAAAAATTATAAACATCACAAAAGGCAATTTTTTGCTCATTGGCGAGGGTGATGGTTCCATTCACTGCACCTGTATTACCATGGGTAATGATATTCTTGATTTGTAGTTGTTGAATGGGATCACGATTTAATTCAGCTAATGCACTTTCCACCTCATGCTTGTCTTGCACGGTTTTCCTACCGATGATTTCCCAAGTAACCTTATCGGTTAACCAGTCTAAGCAAAAAGAAAAATCTTGCTTTGCATAGGCAATTGTTAGTTCTTTGAGTAAATTTTTCTTTGGGGAATTTCCACAGTTTTCCATACATTCTACTTGTAAATTGTCACTCATCTAATTTTTCTCCTTTATGATTAATGTGTTACTTCCCTTGTCATATTAGCCATAAAGATAAAACTTCATGCATCTAAATACAAATTGATTCTCATCATATAAGCTTGCGTGACATAACGATGAAATGAATCGATCTTTAGATGATTGTTTCGCTAGCAGCAAGGACATAATAATATACCAAGTATAACATGTATTAAAAAAGTGGAAATAGGCTTTTTTGTCAATTTGATAAAAATTGAATCATTGCTTTTTGCAATTTTCCAAAAAGAACATAACGTAAACAGACGTCGAGGATGGAAGTGAGTATGCGAATGAAAAGCGAATTATCTTACAACAAAACAGAAAAATATTGGCATCAATATCAGCAATTTTTTCCGGAAGGACTGCAAATTAATGATAGCAGACTGCCTACCGAAGAATGGTGGCAGTGGAATAGGTACAACATTCATGTCGACCGAATGGATGCATTGGATGCAAAGGTGAAAGTTATCTTTCTCCATGGTGCCGGAGGGTATGGTCGACTGTTCGCACCCTATGCCCGGATGCTCCAATTACATGACTATGACTTGGTATCACCGGACCTTCCACCTTTTGGACTTAGTTATTCAACGAAAAAGCAACCGATGGCATATCAAGAGTGGATTCATTTAATAGCAGATTTTGTCGAGGAAGAAGTAAAACGAGACGGTAAACCGATTGTTTTGTTAGGTGCGAGTATTGGAGGAATTCTAGCTTATCAGGTAGCTTGTCTAAGCCCCCATGTAATAGGATTGATTGCCACTACTTTTATTGATCCGAGTAGTCAACAAGTCCGCGATCAAATTGCACCGAACAAATTGATGAGTCGGTTTGGGAAATTCCTTGTTGATCATTTTTATTTATTTTTGGATCCTGTTCGTATTTCTGTAACCAAAGTTTCTCGAATGCATTTAATTTCTAATCAAGAAACCCTGACAAAATTAATTATGAATGATCCTCGCGCTGCAAAAACAAAAATAACCCTACAATTTTTGCGAACTTTTCTTAATATGAAACCGATCATTGAGCCGGAACACTTTGATCGTTGTCCAGTATTATTGATTCATCCTGAACAAGATTTTATGACACCCTATACGATTAGCGAACCGTTTTATCAACTATTACAGTGTAAGAAGCAGTTGGTCATGTTAGAAGGTGCCGGTCATTTTCCGATTGAACAGCCTGGTGTTGATCAAATGCAATCAGCCGTTCTATCATTTTTACAGGATAGGGAAAGGGAACAGAATGCTAAGTGAAAGATTGATTTTCAATTCCAATCTAATCGACAAAATATAAAAAAGAGAACATCGTGTTAAGTAATGCGTTTTCGTTATTTGATTGTAATGTTTATCAGGGAGAAATAGTAAAGTAGGAAGACGATCATCAAATATTTAAAATGGGGGAAATGCGATGAATAAGTGGCTGTTACATGGGGAAGGTTTGATTGTATTTGCTCTTTGCATCTATTTTTATGCCTCAATTGAAATGGGGTGGATTTTGTTTGCGCTGTTATTATTTGCGCCTGACTTGTCTATGTTTGGGTATCTTGTAAACCGTCGTATCGGGGCAAAAATCTATAATCTTTTTCATACGTATATCGTGTCTGTAGGTGTGACAGTGTTTGGATATCTATTCTATATGCCAATAATTTTTGCTGTTGGTTTAATATGGACAGCGCATATTGGCTTAGATCGGTTATTTGGTTATGGGTTAAAGTATCCAACGGGATTTAAGGATACCCATCTGCAACGTGTGTAATCAGACAATAACGGTTGGCCTCTTCTTAGGTAACAGATCAACATGTATTTTTAAGTCATATTTGGTGTTGATAAATTATGATGTGATTTAGGTATGTCAAAACCATGAGGATGACACCCCAATAAATGGAAACTAGGTGTAGAAAGGAAACTAGCTTAAGCCCTTAATACATAGGGGATTTGGGCTCTTTGATGTTTTCGGTTATCTAGAAAAATAGATTAAACAAATACTAACATAATAGACATATTTATTAAAAGCCAATATAATAAGATTAGGAAAGTGGGTGATTCATATGGGAAGGTAAATCTATCTATAAGTCATGATTCTTGCATGTATGTTTTACCTCGTGTATTGAATCATCGGCGGACAAAGTTGAATAATCTGTCAAACTAAATCAGAGAAGTTGCGGTGTAATGTTTGCTACAGATTCATATTCATTGATTGTTGAGTATGGATTCGTGATAGATCGTTTTAGCATATTTGCACGTGGTCATTTGTTTTTTTGACCTAACGCTACTGTTTCTTTTTTTTTACCCTTTTTAGTGACAGATTCGTACAATCTATTGATGTAAAACATAAAGAACGAGCCAGCATGTTGCTTTGGCCACCCCTTTATTTTTTTATCTTTTTTTGGGGGAAGAAGTTCACCAAATAAATATACAAAATAAAATGTGTAAATCTGAATATTGTGACAATTATATTATATAAAAGAATAATCCGATAATAGTTGGTGTCATTAGTTCATGGAAAGTACAGTTGAGGGTACGTGTTGTACCTATTTGAAATTAATAAATAAATGGCAATTAAATAATTAAAGGAAACAGGCAAACTCTACTTTTGGGGTTTGCCTATAGCTATTTGATCAACTTTTTATGACAAAATTGGTGGTAATGTGCTCGTTAATGGATGAGTTTATTCGTTGACGAAAGACCTTAACTTTTACATCATGCACGATGTTAGTTTTTTATTAAAATTTTTAAAATCTATGGAGGTTATCATAATTGGGGATAGCAATCATAACACTGATTGTGTTAATTCTTATTAATGCTTTTTTTGCAGCATCAGAACTTGCATTTGTTAACTTAAATGATAATAAAGTAAAACGGATGGCAGATGATGGGGATAAAAAAGCACAAAAACTATATGATCTTATTTCAAATCCGAGTCAATTCTTAAGTACGATTCAAATTGGGATTACGTTGGCAGGATTTTTATCTAGTGCCTTTGCGGCAGATTTTTATGCCCAACCTTTAGCAGAAATGTTACATGCATGGGGTGTTCCCATTTCGATAAGTGTTCTTCATACGATCTCGGTCGTTGTGATCACGATTATCTTATCTTACTTTACCTTAGTATTCGGTGAGCTTGTTCCAAAACAGCTTGCCCTAAAAAAACCAGAAGTTATTTCAAATTTTGCCGTCAGACCAATTTCTCTTTTGGCAAAAATTTGTTCACCGATTGTTAAGTTTCTTACTTTTTCCATCAACATTGTTCTGCGGTTATTTGGTGTCGATCCAAATGCGGAAGATGAAGTTGCAACAGAGGAAGAAATACGTATGATGATCGATATCGGTAGGGAACGGGGTACGGTCAATCCGCTTGAAAAAGTAATGATTGATAATATTTTTGAATTTGATGATAAAGTCGTTAGCGATATTATTACTCACCGAACCGATATGGCTGTGTTGTCGATCGAACTTGGTTTGGACGAAGTGTTAGAACAAGTAAATATGCATCGATATACAAGATTCCCTGTCTATGAAGGAGACATCGATAATATTGTCGGTGTGCTTCATGTCAAAGATTTATTTAAGTATATTTATCAAGGAAAAGACAAAGAGTTTAATCTCAGAGAAGTGATCAGGGAACCGTATTTTGTAATTGAAAATCAGACGATCGACGTCTTGTTCTCAAAAATGCGGAAAAATAATATTCATATCGCCATCGTTATTGATGAGTTTGGTGGGACTGAAGGTTTAATCACGATAGAAGATGTGATTGAAGAAATTGTCGGTGAAATATCAAGTGAAAGTAATGAGCCAGGTGTTATGGAAGAGCAAGAGGTAAAACAAGTGGCACCAAACCAATACGTTGTCAAAGGAACGTTTCGTCTTTGGGAATTAGAAGATCTACTTGAAATTGACATGCCAAAAGATGAATTTGATACGGTTAGTGGCTTTTTAATTCATAAAATCGGCTATATTCCTTCTAAAGAAGATAATCCGATTATCACCTATAAAAATTTAACATTTAAAGTGACGAAAGTAATTGAAAATAGAATCGAAAATGCCATCATTACGATCAATCAACAGGAACAAGCCCAAGAGAGTTTATGAAAATAGGTTTACGAGACAAAAATAAATAATGATTTAGTTTATGAGAAAAATGATCATTTCCCTCGACAAGATATATTCATACTATTTGTGATGACAATTGTGTCAATGTACAAAAGGTATCGAATATACGCTGGGGGAATGATTTTTTTGCTTACATGTGAGCATATTTTTTATAAGGGACTTATTGATCATCCTTTAGGTCGTCTATGATTATGTTAAACTAATAGCAAATCATTGGTGAACTAAATTACGGGCGAAAGGAGAGACTATATCATGCAACAAAACATTTATGATGATGCGGATTTTTTTACTGAATACGCAAGCATGTCACGCTCCCAGTATGGGCTAGAAGGTGCGGGAGAATGGCATGAGTTAAAACAACTGATTCCCGATTTACAGGGTAAGCGTGTCCTGGATTTAGGTTGTGGTTTCGGTTGGCATTGTCGATATGCTCGCGAACAACAGGCAACTGAAGTGATCGGCGTTGATATTTCCGAAAAAATGTTAACGAAAGCTCGTGAACTAACAAATGATCCCCAGATTAAATATCTGAATATGCCAATTGAAAAGATTAATTTTTCACCCGCCCAATTTGATGTTGTGATCAGTTCATTGGCGCTCCATTATGTGAAGTCCTTAGAATTGGTTTGTCAAAAGATCTACGATTATTTAAAGCCTGGCGGTGCGTTTATTTTGTCAGTAGAACATCCGATATTTACTGCACGCAGTGAACAGGATTGGTGGTACGATGAGGCGGGGAATCGGCTGCACTGGCCTGTTGATCATTATCAAGCTGAAGGGTTGCGGGAGACTATATTTTTAAACCATCGGGTTGTCAAATACCATCGGACGGTTTCGACCTATATTAATTCGCTGATAGCAGCTGACTTTACCATCAGGGAAGTAAGGGAACCTGAACCATCCGATAAACTTTTGCAAAATGACCCGAACATGAAGGATGAACTACGTCGCCCCATGTTTTTAATGATCCTGGCAGTGAAATAAAGGATCGGGATTTATTTAGGTGGTTTGAAATTTTATCACCGAGGAATTCATTGGCGATCGGGCTTTATTATCTCGCTGCGCAGGGGAAAATAAAATGAGAAACAAAGGGTTCAATGTAAATTATGAAGTTAAAAATGTATACTGGGATTATGGTGCAGGCATTACTCATGAAACGGTTGTTGTTTCAGATGTGAACGGTGACCATAGTTTCCAAATATTCTCACCGAGGGAACTTGAAGACATTGAAAACGGCAAATTTAAACAGAAAGATGCAGATGCAGTTGCAGAAAAACATGAAAAATATTTCAATGATTGGAAAGTTGCAAGGAGGGGGTAAATTATGACAAAAGAAGAGTTTTTAAAGAGATTTAAGGAAGAAAATA
>CALAMD010000023.1 GCA_937925695.1 uncultured Bacillaceae bacterium
TCGTTGTATATAGAGCAATATCAATGTCAGAACGTTTATTAAAATCACCACGAGCTACAAGACAATCTTTTCAATGCTCGGATCTGTAACACAATAATTAGTTAATTCAGATAGAAATCTTCTGGTAGCTCTTTTAATATCGAGGCATGATTCATGTTAACACCTCACTGTAAATAAGTATTAATAAACTAATCTATTTACGCAATTTTTAGTTTTTTTGTAATCATATTATAACACATCCATCCAGCTTTAATTGATTATCAATTGTATGGTCAATATAATCCACTGCCGAATTATTTTAAGCCCAGTGGTTATTGGATTAGCTTTACCCTTCCAAGGACATTTGCCTTGTACCTAGCATAACATATATGGATAAAATTAATGATTTGGAGATGAATAAATATGCACCATTATCCGTATATGTATCCATCATCATATGGAGTTTACCCAGCTTACCATGTAGGATCCCAATCAAGAAATCATCATTGGCATCATCACCCTAATTACGGTCATGGCAATCCGTCATCCCCACATAACAACTATGATTATGGTGGGCAACCATATGTCGTCAATATCAATGAAGCCGCCAAAAGAAACCGGACCTTTCGGACAGCAATATGGACGGGAAATCATTTGCAAGTGACCTTGATGAGTATTGGAGTCGGTGAAGATATTGGCTTGGAAAACCATCCAACAACAGATCAATTTTTACGGATTGAGGAAGGGCAAGGGATTGTGCAGATGGGCGATCATCGTAATCATTTATCGTTTCAACGGGAAGTTGGCGATGATGATGCGATTATGATTCCTGCTGGCAAATGGCACAATTTAATCAATACGGGGCAACGGCCATTAAAATTATATTCCATTTATGCCCCACCTGAACATCCATATGGTACCATTCATGAAACAAAAGCAGTGGCTATGGCTGCTGAAAACCATCACTGATTTTCTAAATAGGTCACCTATGAAAAAAGCTAGCTATCAATAGAAGGTCTCTATCGATAGCTAGCCTCTTTAAATCTATTATTAAGCTTGATGTTTTTGAATCAAGTCTACAAATGCATCAACAAAGGATTGTAAGAACTGAACTGTATCCTCGTTGTTAATCTTGCCATTTTCATCTAATAACCCTGCTGAATCAGCAATATATGCTTCAGGCTGTTGAACAACAGGCATATTTAAGAATGCAAGAATTTGACGTAAGTGATGGTTAGCACCAAATCCACTAATAGCACCAACTGACTGGCTAATAATAGCGGCAGGTTTGCCATTCCAAACATTCGCACCATATGGACGTGAACCAACATCTAATGCGTTTTTAAGCAATGCTGGAATTGAACGATTATGTTCAGGTGTAACGAATAATACTGCATCCAATTCCTTAATTTTATTGCGAAATGCTTCATATTCAGCTGGTGGATTTTCATCAGAATCCTGGTTATAGATTGGGAGATTATCAATTTTGATAAACTCTGTTTCATATCCTTCTGGGAATAGTGGTGCTACATTTTCAGCAATTTGTTGAGAAAATGCTCCTTTCCTTACACTTCCTACTACAATACCTACTTTTGTCATAAAAAACATCCTTTCTTTATCAATAGTTATTTTATTTATATCAACAAAATTATGAGTCATTTATAATTTTGTTTTTTATCCTTGGTTATTAAATTCCGAGTAGTCAACACTTAAACGCAAATCATCATGACTACTTGAATGACTCTAATTTGTATATTACCATTTTGTATATCTCGAATTCAAGGTATACGCTTGCGATTTTCATAATTATTTAAAACTGCTGTTCATACCACTGTTTAGCCGCTTCAACTTCTTCCATTGTTAACTGATGTCCCCTATTTTCCCAATGGAGGGTAACTTCAGCATTTGCTTCAGTTAGCAATGCTTGTAATTCTTCAGATTCTTCCGGGGGACACATCGGATCATTTATGCCAGCGCCAATAAAGACAACTTTATTCGTTAAATCTGGCAACTCAATCCCTCTTCTTGGTACCATCGGATGGTGAAGAACAGCGCCTTTTAACGCATCCTGATAATGGAAAAGCAAGCTAGCAGCAATATTTGCTCCATTTGAATATCCAATCGCGACAATATTACCCCGATCAAAGTCATATTTTTCTGCTGCCTCATCAAGAAACCCATTTAATTCTTCAGTTCGGAAGATAAGGTCTTCTTCATTAAAGACACCTTCAGCCAATCTTTCAAAAAAGCGGGGCATCCCATTTTCTAATACATTGCCACGAACACTTAAGACTGAGGCTTGGTTATCAATTCTCTCTGCTAAGGGTAGTAAATCATATTCATTACCACCTGTACCGTGAAGCAATAATAAGGTTGGCTTGCTTCGATCTTGACCCTGTTTAAAAATATGTTTCAAATTTCTTCCCTCCAATATAATTTATCCAAAAGACCTAAGACTGCAGATGCTCTATTAATCTGGTCGAATGAGTTCGAACATGTCGCCAATTTTTGCATAGTTGGCACCTGCTAAGCGACTAACAGCACGTAAACCCCTTGGATCAATTTTCCCATCGTCATAAATATCTTCATCAATATGGTATTGAACGATGCGCCCAATGATCAGATCACTACCCGGATTATCATCATTTGGTAGCGGTATGGCTCGTTCTAACACACATTCAAAACGAACTTTAGCTTCCCGAATACCAGGCACGGAAACTTTTTCACTATCAACTAGCGATAACTTTGCTAATTCAATTTCACTTTTGTCCGATGGAAGACTGGCTGCTGTTTGATTGATTTTTTCAACATTATCCTCATCGACAATATGAACGACAAATTCTTTCTGCTCGAGAATATTTCTTGCTGTATCCTTTTGATTCCCTGCTGAACGTTGGATCGATATGGAAATCATCGGTGGATTCGATGAGACAATATTAAAATAGCTAAAAGGTGCTCCATTAATCACACCACTATTGGTTTTACTAGTTACAAATGCAATCGGTCGCGGGATAATACTGCCAATGAGAAATTTATAATTATCTCTTTCCGTCATTGATTTTGGATCAATAGTAATCATGTCATCAATCCTCTAGTCCATCATTTAGTTCTCTAACTTCTATCGGAATCAGGATACGTTCCAATTGGTCTCGATGTTGTTCATACTGTTCTGGTAGCATGAAATTTTCACCCATTGTTTCATAAGATTCATCATGAGCAAATCCTGGTGGATCTGTCGCAATTTCAAATAATATTTCTCCATGTTCACGAAAATAGATAGCATTAAAGTAATTACGATCGCGAACAGGGGTAACAAAATATCCGTTATTCGTAACATGCTGTTGCCACGCTAGTTGATCCTCATCATCCTGCGCTCGCCAAGCAATGTGATGAACTGTACCGACACCCATTTCACCACGGTCAACTGGCTCTTTTTTAAGGTCAATCACATTACCAATATCTGCTGTCGAACGAAAACGAATATAGTCTTCATCTTCAACTATTTTTTCTAATCCCATCACGTTTTCAAGGACAGTTGCAGTCTCCTCTGGGTTTGTCGAGTATAAAATCGCACCACCAAAGCCTTTAATAGCTACTTCTGGTGTAACCCCGGAAAATGTCCATTGATTCAGGTCACCCTCTTCTCTCTCAACAATCTCAAGATGTAAACCATGTGGATCATCAAACTGTAAAGATTGTTCACCGAATCGTTCTGTTATTTCATAGGATATATTGAATTTTTTAAGTCTTTCTTCCCAAAACGACATCGCTCCTTGAGGTACAACATAAGTTGTTACTCCAACTTGTCCGCCACCAATGACACCTTGCCTGGCATTTGCCCATGGAAAGAAGGTAATAATCGTTCCTGGTCTTCCACCGTCATCACCAAAGTAAAGATGGTACGTACCAGGATCATCGAAGTTCACCGTCTTTTTAACTAACCGTAAACCTAACACACCTGCATAAAAATCAACATTTTCTTGTGGGTGACCAACAATCGCTGTAATATGATGGATCCCACTCGTTTGTTTCGTCATCATTCAATCACTCCAATTCATATATTTACTGTTACCCAAATCAATCATTTCATGAACATTTAGTTAGTTTTAAATATACTTCCTTCAGCAATTATTTCGAAATTCATCATTCCGAAATCGAGATATTTGGGTATAAATAATCGTTTATAAGCTTTCGGCATAGTAGCCTAACTTCTTCAATAAATCAATCACCACGACTTTTTCGTCGGTTGTTAACCCTGCACATATTTGTTGTATCGCTTCTTTATGCTTAGGAAATACTTCATCCATTAACGCTTGACCTTCTTCTGTAATCGTTGCATGGGTTACGCGACGATCATTCGGGCACGGTCTTCTTGCAATTAACTTTTTCTTCTCTAGTTTATCAACAACATACGTGATACTGCTACTGGCGATTAATACTTTTTCACCAATTTTTTGAATCGGCTGATCGCCTTTACTATAAATTAACTCAAGGACAGCAAATTCAGTCGTATTCAATCCGGTTCGTTTAATATCTGCTTCGACACGTTTTTGGATAGAATTTAACGCCCTTGTTAATACAACAAATAACTTAAGAGATAATTCTTCATCTAATTGACGATTTTCTTCCTTACTCATCCATATCATTCCTTTTATCTCGAATTCGAGATAATTATATAATGATTTAATATCCGAAGTCAACCCTTTTGTTTAAATTAATTTTAACAGCGATTATTTTGCTAATAATAGAAGCTATTTCATAGCTTCTACTTGTTCATATGAATTATTCGCCAAGTATGTTATCACACCACCTCAAATAGGTGGGTGATAGTATACTTTACATGACGATTTGGTTATCCGTTTTTTCGGTTAAACCCATTAAAAATAGAGCTTCATTATGTAAGCTCTCGATTCATACCAACCAGTATTTATATATATGTAACTGATTCATTAACGGGCTTACGATAACCACGGGGATGTCGATTTGTCACATCTTCCTTCCCAACCGCGATCATCATAACTATTTCATATTGTTCTTCAATGTTCAATAACTCTCTAACTGCTACCGGATCAAAGCCAATCATCGGACACGTATCCCAACCTTTATCCTTCGCAGCTAACATAAATAACATGGCTGAAATAGATGCATTTCTAATGGCTTCTTCCAGTTGAAATTGTTCACCGCGTTTTTCATAAATAGAATGAACGGTGTTGACTTGTGCTTCATATTCTTCCTTGCTCATAATTCCTAACATCATTAATCCTTCATAAATTCTAGCTGCATCTTGATAAGCCTTTTTATCACCGGTAACGACGATTACCGCGGATGCATGATCAATTTTGTTTTGTCCATATGCCGTATGTTTTAATTTTTCTTTCATTTCTGGATCCATCACAACAAGAAAATGGGGATGTTGTAAATTAAAAGCAGATGGACCAAATTTCACTAATTCAAAGATTTCATTCAATTCTTCTCGCGTTATTGGATTTCCTGGTAAAAAATTTTTGGCAGAACGTCTTTCTTTTACGAGCTGTTCAAAAGTTGTCATAACATTCCCTCCAATTTTTGTCCTACCCTTCTATTCTACTAAGTTTCAATTTTTATGGATTAGCTATTTTTGACAAGTTTTCGACTGTTTGGAAAAAAATCCTAGGTTTACGTAATAAACCCAGGATTTAATCTAGCAATTCAATTATAAGTCGCGCATTTTATTTATATTTGTTTATTTGACATTGAGCTCTTGTCATCAGATTACTCGTTATATTTAGGCCATCCAAATTCACGAGGTTTGCTACATTTTTTTCTTGCTTAATCTAGGCCAGCGATATGATGGCACATGCTTCAACATCGAGGTAAAGATGGTTCCCCAATGCTGTTCTGTTAACATCCCTACTGGCAGATCAACCGGTACTTTAAGATTTCGTCGTAGATGCTTGATTTGTGGTACTGTAAAAATTCCACGCAAAGCGATATCAATAGACAAATGGGGATTTTTCATGCCATACTCCAAAAGCCCATAAAATCGATAGTAATGATGAACAGGAACGAGTGGCTGAACTTTTCGTTGTATGCTAATAATCGCAGTATCTACCCTTGGTGGTGGTGAAAAATTTCTCCTCGACACAAATTTTTCATAACGAATATCAAACCACATTCTCCATGCCATCACATAAGGATCTTTAACAAATGATGACGTAAATCTTTTGGCTGCTCCCTTTTCAATCAGCAATACCCCTCTATGAAAATGATTGTTTGGTTGAATTAACAGTTTTTTCATAATTGGGGTGGTAATCGCAAATGGAATATTGGCAACAACAACAAACTTTTTCCTTGGTAATTGGAACTGTAAAATATCTTGTTGAATAATCGTAACAGCCGGATTATCGTTCATTTTCTTCTTTAAAATTTTGACGAACTTTGAATCATATTCAACAACGATTAATTTACCTGCTGTTTGTGCCAGTAATTCGGTTAACGCGCCTTTTCCACCACCTAGTTCTACCACAATTTCATCTTGTTTGATTTTAGCTAACTTAACGATGTCAGTTAGAATTTTTTTATTATGCATTAAATGTTGCCCTAAAAAATTTGGCGGGTTGTTTCGTTTTCTTTTCCCGTTTTGTTGTCTACGTCTTTTTTTCGTCATATTTCCTCTTCCTTTCCAACTTATCACAGGCTCTACAGTGATTCAGAGTAAAAAGAAGGCAGGAAAAGCACTGCCTTCTAGACATTATCTATCGTACGATCGTACGCAAATATGCGTATCGATGCTATACATATAAGATTATTAAAAATAGACAGACTGATCCCATTACTCTGTATCAACAAACAGAGCCTTTGAACGTATTTAATTACTTGTTCAAAGTTGGGAAACGTAGTCTGATATAAAACATATTTTTAATAATCCTCCTTTAACTGATGAATAATCTCATTATAACATGGTTGATGAAATAGACAATGATTTTTTTAAGATAATGAAGTTGAAATGGTTAACTCTCTGCTACTCCATAGACAAATTGATAGTAAGCTACGGTGAACATTTTTCAAGTTGTTGACGATGATAAATCATGTTCGGTTTGGAAATAATAGTCAAATGGAGGTGGCTTCGTGAGTACAATTATTTTCTATCTTTTTAGTTTCGGTTACATTTGTTTGCTAATTTGGGGATTTTTTCTAGCTCAAAACAAATTTTCCCATACGAGCAATGTCCTTCTTCTCGTTATTGTTGGATTAATTTATGATAACGTAATTATTGCCAGTGGAAAATTTATTGGTGAGGGTGCTTTGTTACAAACCCTAAGTTATTTACGGTTCTATCTACATGCCATCGTGACCCCAACCCTTATTTTATTCGCCTGGAGTATGTATCATCACATTAATGTTGAGGAACCTGATCCCCAACCATCTTTTAAAATCCTTGCCTATCTCATTACGATTGGTTTAATTTCTTATGAGCTGATGACGTTGATTACAGGATTAGAATTGATGGCAAAACGAGAATATGGTTTATTAACCTATGATACAACATCTTCTATGGGCATGCCGATGATGATTATCATTGTTATGATCGTCCTAGGATTGGTAGGTTTTATCCTCTTACGAGTGGAGCGGAATTTTTGGATGTTACTTGGGACAATTCTCACGTTTATCGGTAGTATCCTGACAATTTGGTTCAAACATCCGGCCCTGATGAATGGATTTGAGTTTCTCCTTATCGTCTCCTTACTGATCACGAAACAATCATTTAAACTGAAAAAGCTCATGTAATTAGATCAAAATGGGATCCCCTTGTTATATAGGATCCCCAATTAAAGTTGTTATTTAATAGCTTTACTTATCAAGCTCGTCTGTTAGCCGGATAAATTCTTCAACATCCTTAGCCATGATGTCAATACCTGCTGTCCAAAACTCTTCCTTCGTTAAGTCAACGTCTAGGTGTTTTTTCGCTAAATCTTCTACGGTCATAGATCCAGTATCTTGTAATAATGCAATATATTTTTCTTCAAAACCATCCGGATTGTTAAGGTACGCTGCATAAATGCCTAAACTAAATAAATAACCAAAAGTGTACGGAAAATTATAAAACGGCACACTATCGATAAAGAAATGTAATTTACTACACCAAAAATGAGGATGATAACTGGCTAGACTATCAGCATAAGCTTCTTTTTGTGCCTGTTCCATCAATTCATTTAATCTATTGACCGACACAATCCCTTCAGCCCGTTCTTTGTAAAAGGCATCTTCAAACAAAAAGCGGGCATGAATATTTAAAAACATTGCCGTTGCGCCTTCTAGTTTGGCATTTAACAGAGCGATTTTTTCTTCAGTTGTTTTTGCTGTATCAAGTACCGCATGATTTATGATGGTTTCAGCAAATGTACTGGCTGTTTCTGCTACGTTCATTGCATAGGATTGATTTAAATAAGGTAAATCCTTCATAACATGGCTATGGAAAGCATGGCCGAGTTCGTGGGCTAACGTGCTAACATCGCTTTGAGAACCTGTAAACGTCATAAAAATTCGTGACTCTTTATCTTCAGGTAAGCTAGTACAATAGCCACCAGGTCGTTTATTCGGCCGATCTTCTGCCTCGACCCATCGGTTTGTGAGGGCATGTTTAGTAAACTTCGCTAATTTTTCTCCAAAAGTTGAAAAATGTTCAATGATAAACTCACATGCTTCATCGTAAGTGAAGGTTGTTGATTGACCATTTCCTACTGTGATTGGTGCATCCACATCTTGCCAGCCAAGTTTATCTACCTTTAATAATTTCGCTTTTCGATTTAAAAATTCAATAAATGGTTGTTTGTTATTGGCAACAGCTGACCACATCGCATTAAGGGTTTCTTCTGACATCCGGTTATATTCAAGGGGTTCTTCCAAATGATGCTCATATTGATGGGCCCGTTGAACGGTCATCCGATAGCCAGCCAAATGATTCAGTATATCGCCAAAAATTGGTGCCTGCTTCGCCCAAGCTTGTTCCCAGTTAGTAAACAGTTGTTCCCTTACATCGGGATCTGGATCGGCATACATCCGGTTCATCGCTTGACCAACAGAATACTCAGTCGTTGTTCCATCCTTATCTGTAAAAGGAATCGTCATTGTTGAAACAACGGTATCATATATTTTACTCCAAGCTGCTAGACCGTCTTTATTTAATTCAGCAAGTAGTTTTTCCTCTTCTTCAGATAACAAGCGTTTCCCTTTATCCCGTTTTTCATTTAGAGCAAAGGATACCTCAGTTAAATCTTCTGCCAATAGTTGTTGCCAGTCATGATCAGAAATCGCAACAAGTTTTTTTACAAACATCGTCGATAATTTCTGCATTTCACTTGCTAGGTCCATTACTTTGCCCATCATGACACTCGCATGTTCATCATCCATATATGCATCATGACACATTTGGATAAAGGTTCTCGCTTGTCTGATTCCCTTTTCGATCCGTTCATGGGTAGCTAAAATTTCTTTCATTGTCGCTGGTGAATGTTCAGTGGATTCATACCATTCACGCAAATCGTCTGCGTATTCCTCAATGGATGAATTTAATGATGTTATTTTTTCATTCAATGCAGCGGACGTTGTCCCACCAGGGAAAATGCTATCTAAATCCCATGTATCGATATATTTCATTGTTCCATACTCCCATTCTTAAAATTATGTAGGTCTGTTCATCTTTAAAAGATGAGCAGGTGCTCATACGTTCTAATTTTATCTTACACGATTAAACCAACTATCTAAAACAAAATATGTTTGGGCATAAAATACATATCCGATCCTATATCGTTTCAGCGCCATTCGCTTCAGTATTTTATGTGCTTGGTAATCATTTGTTATAAAAAATAATCATAAAACCTATTGACTTTTATCGTTTTCACATTTATAGTGTTATACATGAGTATATGACCATAACAGTTGGCTTTTAGATGAAGAATGGTAGGTGATTAAAGTGGCAACAGCTTTTGATCAAGATAAACCGATCTATATCCAAGTTCGCGAAAGAATTGAAGACCAAATCATTAATCGCCAATTAGAAGAAGGCGATCAAGCACCTTCAATCAGTCAACTAGTCAATTTTTATAAAATCAACCATATCACTGTTTCAAAAGGCATGAATCAATTAGTTGATGAAGGGATTTTGTATAAGAAAAGGGGTATTGGTATGTTTGTATCCACTGGGGCACGGGAAAAACTTATCCAAAAACGAAAGGCTTCCTTTATGGATGATTACGTCGTGAAATTAGTACACGAAGCAGAAAAATTAGGTTTTAGTGAAAATGAGATTATTGCTTTTATAAAAAAAGCAAAGGAGCGTGATTCTTAATGAACATCACTATTAAAAATCTTACTTTATCATATGGTAAGGAAACTGCACTGAACAACGTATCCCTAGAACTTGATGGTCCAAAGATATATGGACTTCTTGGCAGAAATGGTGCTGGTAAGACCTCCTTATTATCAATTATCGCTTCTTTTCGTGAAGCAACATCAGGATCCATCACCATCAATGGTGAAGATCCCTTTGAAAACGAACATATTATGCAACAAGTTGCTTTTCTTTATGATAAAAATTATCAAGATGAATCGGAAAACATCAAGACGATCTTACAAGAGATTCAATTGTACCGGCCGAATTTTGATATGGACTATGCCAATTATTTATGTGACCTATTTAAATTAGATCAAAAGAAACCTGTGAAAAAATTCTCCAAAGGTAAACAGTCAGCCCTCAATGTGACGATTGGCTTAGCGAGTCGAGCTCCAATTACCATATTTGATGAAGTCTATTTAGGCATGGATGCACCATCAAGAGATCTCTTTTATAAGGAATTATTAAAGGATCAGGAACAGCATCCACGCATGATTATTCTCTCTACTCATCTCGTATCAGAAATGGATTTTTTATTTGATGAAGTTGTTATTTTAAACAATGGAAAAATTTTTATGAAGGATGACTATGAAACATTTATCTCCCGAGGCGTAACAATTACTGGTAAACGGAAAATCGTGGATAAGATTGTGGAAAATAAGCAACAAATAGATCGCCAACAATTAGGTGATACCGTATCTGTAACTATTTATGATGCAATAAGTGATGAAGAACGGGCGCTCGCCATTGATCATGGGGTAGAAATATCTTCTCCTACACTACATCAATTATTTATCCACTTAACAAAGGAGGAAGTCTAATATGAAACAAACACCTGCTTTTATGAAAGTAACGAAAGGGATGTTTTCGGTCCAATTCTCGTGGACGATGTGGTTTTTAGCGATTATGCTCGGTGTCAATATATTAAATATCATTAAAGTCATTTATCAAGGTGGAGGAGTAGATGACTACTATCTATCTGTCTATATTGCCGCCAACATTTATATGTTTATTATCGGCCTTATTGCTGTATATTTCCTGCCCCACTTTGTCGATAAAGGCGTAACAAGAAAAGCTGCCTTCAAAGGGACAATATTAGCCGCTGGGGGATTGTCAGTGGTGATCCCCATCCTTTCCTACGTCCTTTCAGCTATCGTTACGTTTATTGTAAAAATGATCGCTGATGTCAATTTTCATATCCCGAATCTAAATGAAGTGATCTTTAAAGCTGAAGGGCATATTATTGGTGATCTGATTCAAATCATTGTGTTATCACCCTATGTTGAACCACAAACAAGTTGGTTAATCAGTATCTTGTTATTTAGTTTCAATATTTTTATTTACTACGTAATCGGGCTATTCATTAGTGTCAGTTTTTATCGTTTTGGCCCAACTATCGGCTTAGGTGCGATTGGTCTATCCGTTATTTTCTTAATCCTTGAAGATACCTTGCTAAGAATTTCTCTACATCTACCAGTATTTAAACGGTTTGCGATGTTTGAGAACCTCCCGTATCTGATCGCCATCCTACTTACGATAGCAGTTGTTGTTTTAATCATCGGACTGATCCGGCTGATCACAAAACGAGCACCGATTAAAATATAGACCAGCAAATAAAAAATGTATTCTAATCATGAATGTGCAATGATTAGAATACATTTTTTCTCTTGGTAGACAATGCTATTTGATGACGGTATCTATCTCCTGCCAGTTAAATTGGCTAAGCATGTCACGCACTTCATCCGTTGACTCGGTACTCATCAACCGATGGCGTAATTCACTCGCTCCCCTAAAGCCGCGGATATATATTTTGAAAAAGCGACGTAATGCTTTAAAAGGACGAGCTGGCATTTTTTCGGCATATTGATCATATAAATCAAGATGCAAATGAAACAGATCGATAAGATCCTTCACCCGATATTCTCTTGGTTCTTTCTCAAAAGCAAAGGGATTTTTAAATACCCCTCGACCAATCATAACTCCATCGACACCATAGCGTTCTACCAGTTCTAGCCCTGTTTGCCGATCAGGAATATCGCCATTAATCGTTAACAACGTATTTGGGGCAATCTCATCCCGTAGTTGTTTTATTTCTGGAATGAGTTCCCAATGGGCCGGCACATCACTCATCTCTCTTTTCGTACGCAAATGGATAGAGAGATTGACAATATCCTGTTTTAACACATGGGTGAGCCATTCACGCCATTCGTCAACTTCGATATAACCTAGGCGGGTTTTGACACTGACAGGCAAGCCTCCTGCTTTAGTAGCTTGGATAATTTCTGCTGCTACATCAGGCCGACGAATTAACCCACATCCCTTACCTTTCGGCGCGACATTATGGGCCGGACACCCCATATTAATATCCACTCCACTGAAACCAAGCTCAGCCATGCCGATGCTCATTTGGCGGAAATATTCCGGTTTATCACCCCAGATATGAGCGACAATCGGCTGTTCATCTTCTGTATATGTTAATCGACCACGCACACTTTGTTTGCCATCGGGATGACAATAACTCTCTGTATTCGTAAATTCAGTGAAAAACACATCCGGTCTCCCAGCTGCACTGATCACATGACGAAAAACAACATCTGTCACATCTTCCATCGGTGCTAGGACAAAAAATGGACGTGGTAAATGATCCCAAAAATTTTCTTTCATGTATCATGCCATTCCTTTCTTGCTGAAATACGGAATTAACGTTGCAATCAAAAATAAAAAGCAAGTAAGTTATTCTTGCTTTTTTCACTAGAAAGATTATATACGATTTTGTCATTTAATGTAATGGCTTTGCTTCATTTTTCTCAAATAATTAATCCCTATGTTTTCCTGCGATTCCATAGAAAAACATTTTCGTCAGATCTTCAGTTAATGGCAGGATTTGTTCATAAACATCTTCTCGACGCATGAAATCCGCATACATTTGTAAGTACATAATAATCGCTTCATCCGATAGGTTTTCATCGATGTAGCCTTGTTGCTTCCCCTCATTGAACAATTGGATAAAACTCGGTAAGGCGGTATTGATATAAAATTGTCTTAAATAGCTATCTTCTTCAATATATTCTTGCATGAAATGGTTAAAAAAGTCCTCGTGAATATCATCAGCAATAATTTTTTTCTCAAACACGATTTGTTTTATTTTTTCTGGAAAAGGCACATCACTCTGAAATAAAGATTCATATTCAGCCCAAATTTTATCTACATAATAATTAACGACTTCCGTCACTAAATTGTCTTTACTCTCAAAATAATTATAAATGGTAACTTGTGACACATTTGCTTTTTCAGCAATTTCTGCAATCGATACTTTCTGCACACCATATTCTAAAAACAACGTGAGCGCTGCTTCTAAAATATGTTTTTGTTTTAATTTTTTGCGACGTTCAAACCCGTTCATTTCCTGTCACCTCACCCCTAGTGTAATGAAAGTTTTGAAATAAAACAACTAATTAAATTCAAAACTATTGCATGATGATGTATTTTTGTATATTATGAACTATAAGAGATAAAATATTTCATAATTTTATAAGGGAGGTATTTATGTATGTCTGTCATTGAAGTTAACAATTTAACAAAGACCTTTGGCTCATTTACGGCGTTAAACGGCATTAATATTGAAGTCAATCAAGGGGAAGTATTTGGTTTTATCGGTCCTAATGGTGCTGGAAAAACAACGACCATTCGGATTTTACTCGGTATTTTAAAAGCAACATCGGGAACAGCTCGAATTTTTGGTAAAGACGCATGGCATGATGCGGTTGAAATCCATAAACGAATTGCTTACGTCCCAGGTGATGTCAATCTTTGGCCAAATTTAACAGGTGGTGAAGTGATCGATCTGTTTGTTAAACTGCGGGGAAGCAATGATAAACATCGACGGGAAGAATTAATTGAACGCTTTGATCTTGATCCGACGAAGAAATGCCGTACCTACTCAAAAGGAAATCGGCAAAAAGTCGCTCTAGTAGCAGCCTTTTCTTCTGACGCTGATTTATATATTCTTGATGAACCAACATCAGGACTAGATCCACTCATGGAGCAAGTCTTCCAGCAATGTGTATTAGAGGCCAAACAAGCAGGTAAAAGTGTCTTGCTTTCGAGCCATATATTATCTGAAGTAGAAAAACTCTGTGATCGCATCGGCATTATTCGCCAAGGCGAAATCATTGAAAGTGGTACATTAAGTGAACTCAGACACTTAACGCGAACAAATTTTGTCGTTGAAACGAAAGAACCGATTACTGCCTTACATGAATTAACAGGTATCCACGATCTTGAGGAACAAGGCCAGATGCTATCTTTCCAAGTTGATGCTGAGGCAATAGATGCCGTGATCAAACATATTAGCCAATTCGGGATTGTCAAATTGGAAAGTACGCCACCAACATTAGAAGACTTATTCATGCGCTATTATGAACAAAGAGATGAACATAAAGCAGGAGGCGCTTCCTAATGCTACGTTCAATATTGAATCAAACATGGTCACTCGTTTCATTTATCATTCGAAGAGATCGTCTTCGTATCCCACTATGGTTAATCGGCATTACCGTCATTACGTTAATGATCCCGATTGCCTTTGATGATATGTATGCATCTCAACAAGAACGAGATACAATGGCAGAAACAATGAAAAACCCAGCCATGATTGCAATGGTCGGACCTGCCGATTTTGACAATTATACAACTGGGGTAATGACCGCTCATAATATGGTATTATTCACAGCTGTTGTCGTTGGATTGATGAGTATTTTATTAGTAACTCGTCATACAAGGTCAGATGAAGAAGAAGGCCGGATTGAAATGATTCGTTCCTTACCTGTTGGTCGATTAGCCAATATTAATGCAACTTTGATCGTGTTAGCTGTTGTTAATATTTTATTAGCCTTATTAAATGGCTTTGGCTTATATGCTTTAGGGATCGAAAGTATGAACTTAGAGGGTTCCTTACTTTACGGAGCAACTTTAGGCGCAACTGGTATTCTATTCGCCGGTGTAACTGCTGTGTTTGCCCAATTATCCGAAAGCGCCCGGGGTACAATTAGCTATTCCATTGCCTTTTTATTAATCGCTTATATCCTTCGCGCAGTTGGGGATGTGAGCAATGAGACCTTGTCACTAATCTCGCCATTAGGATGGGTTACCCAAACTGAAATTTATGCGAATAATCTTTGGTGGCCAGTCATTTTGTTAGTTGGCGTTGCTATTATTCTCTTTTTCCTAGCAAACTATTTAAATGCCATCCGCGATTTAGAGGCTGGGTTTATCCAAGTTAAACCAGGCAAAAAACATGCCTCAAACCTGTTACAAACACCACTAGGCCACGCCCTTCGTTTGCAAAGAACGACGATCATTTCGTGGGCGATCGGGATGTTTGTTTTAGGAATTTCTTATGGATCGGTCATGGGGGATTTAGAGTCCTTTTTTGAGGGAAATGAAATGCTTGAGCAATTACTCATGGCAGAGGAAGGCTATTCATTAACCGAGCAGTTTCTGCCGATGCTACTTCTCGTCATGGCTATTTTGGCAACCGTTCCACCCATTATGTCAGTTAATAGATTACTTGGGGAAGAGAAAAAGAATCGAATTGAACATTTCCTTGCTAGGGCTGTCTCCCGAACCCAACTAATTGGTAGTTATCTCTTGATTGGCGTCATCAATGGTTTTGTGATGTTGTCACTAACAGCCATTGGTCTGTGGCTTGCCGCTGCTTCGGTCATGGATGACGTATTTGCCTTTGGAACGATTTATGGTGGCATCATGGCCTATTATCCAGCTCTACTTGTGATGATTGGAGTAGCGATTTGTCTTATTGGTTGCCTACCGAGATTTACATCCTTCGTTTGGGTCTATGTTGTCTATTCTTTCTTAGTCTTGTATTTAGGTGGCTTACTTGACATACCAGAATGGATTGGGAAAATATCACCCTTTGGCTACATTCCTAAACTACCAATTGAAAGTATGACCTGGACACCGATCATTGTGTTAACCATTATTGCGTTCGGCCTCATGATGATTGGTTTTGTCGGCTATAACAAGCGAGACATTGAGGGATAACTTGATTACACCCATAAAGAATAAGATATGATTCTTGTTTTGGCTAAGAATCATATCTCTTTTTATTTTGCAAAGGTAAGTAGCTGATAAAAATTTCGAGGATACTGTTAACGGCATGCTCGGAATCAGATGTTATGCGAAGCTGCGGTTGTGGTCCACCCTGCTAGAATGTTACTTATCCATCTACTTATGTCAATGCTGCCAATACCTCTATTTTCTTTTCCTTCAATAATATATTTTTCATCCATGCTAAGCAGCTGGTTCTCTACAGAACAGGTCCGAACAGCAAAAGGCTGACACTCGTTATTACTCATTTTTCCATTCTTCAATTGGTAACAAATTCGCCTCGATTTCTTCTCGTCGATCTTCTAAAAATGGTGGCAAATCAAGTCTTGTCCCTAATTCTTCAATATCAGTATCCACAGTAAAACCAGGTCCGTCCGTTACTAGTTCAAACATGATGCCATTTTTTTCACGAAAATAAAGACTTTGAAAATAATAACGGTCAATGACGCCAGATGTGCGAAAACCAGCTGCCTTTAATTTTTCATCCCATGCATGCAAATCGTCATTCGCAACGGTAATAGCGAGATGATGCACACTTCCCTTGCCTGGTCTTTCTCTTGATCCACTTTGTTGCTTAATGACAATCTCGCCAAAAACTTCTCCGGCGACAGCTTGATAAACGGCTTCATTTTCCGTTTTTGTCACTTTCGTAAACCCGAACAACGATTCTAATAAATTGGCTAACTTATCCAACGAACGCACCGTCATTTCGATTGAGCCCATCCCAAGAATTCGATGTTCCTCCTCAACAACCGAATCAGGCCATACTTCCCATTGCTTCGGAATACTTTTTCCTTCGTTGTTGATGAGCACATATCGTAATCCTTCCTGATCTTCAAACAACAAGGCATCATGACCAGCATAAGTCGTAATCTCACCATGGTTGATCTCATATTGCTCAAAGCGTTGTTTCCAATAAGTAAGACTTTCATAGGACGGCACTAATAAGCCGATCCTCGTAATTGCATTTGTCCCTCGGTACGTACGCCCAATCGCTGGGATTTCAAAAAAGGTTAACTCTGTTCCTGCACTTCCTGTTAAATCGCCATAAAAAACATGATACATACTTGGATCATCTTGGTTCACCGATACTTTTACCCGTCTAAGGCCGAGAATTTCCCGATAAAAATAATCATTTTTACCAACATGTTTTGTATACATCGATATATGATGATGACCAACTATCATTTTTCATCTTCCTTTCATTTTTATCAACTTTCCTTTACGACAACTTCTCTGCTGCTAAACCTACTGTTTTTAATAACTCTGCCAATTCTTCCTTCTGCTTGTCCGATAACACCTTGAGGTTTTCCACAATGACCTCAACATGTTTAGGAAATATTTCTTGAAACAATGATTCGCCTTTTTCAGTTATGATGACCTGCCAGAACCGCCGATTATTTTGATCTTGCTCTCTTTTTACCAGCCCTTTTTTCTCTAATTTGTTTACAACATACGTAATGCTCCCACTTGGAATCATGAGTCGCTCACTAATCGCTTGAATATAATGTGGCCCTTTATTATAAAGCAATTCGAGCACCATAAAGTTTTCAACGGTTAAGCCATGACTTTGAATATCCTTTACCACATTATTAAAAAGAGTTTTCGAAGCCCTTAACCAGATGCGAAATAATCGTA
The DNA here is from genome assembly GCA_937925695.1 of uncultured Bacillaceae bacterium. GTDB lineage: Bacteria > Bacillota > Bacilli > Bacillales > Amphibacillaceae > CALAMD01. Next base: position 18,116 of record CALAMD010000023.1, read on the forward strand.
AATCTCTTTCTACTAGCTCATTCCCTTGATCCATCGACTTTCCTCCTCAATATAAAACAGTGTATATTTTGTTACCGCTGAAATAGTTTCATAAATGCAAGACCATTAACATTGCATCGGTTAAATTGACCGTTTAAATGAGTTAATGCATCAAATATGCACTTAGG
>CALAMD010000024.1 GCA_937925695.1 uncultured Bacillaceae bacterium
TGTTTGTTAATTTCATTCGAGAAAATAAGGTTGTGGCAGGAGTATTAACATTGATTAGAGTTTATTTAGGCTATGCATGGTTAACAGCTGGTTGGGGCAAGGCGATGGGTGAATTTGATGCCAGTGGATTTATTCAAGGCGCGATCGCCAATGCTGGCGGGGAATATCCAACCGTTCAAGGTTGGTGGGCAGCATTTTTAGAAATGGTTGCACTGCCAAATGCTGATTTATTTAGCTTCATGGTTGCTTGGGGCGAAGTATTAGTTGGTATTGCATTGATCGTCGGTGCTTTTACAAATTTTGCAGCATTAATGGGTATGGTCATGAACTTTGCTTTCCTATTTAGTGGTACAGTAAGCACAAATGCCCAAATGGTATTATTAACATTTTTCTTGTTAGTTGCAGGTTACAATGCTGGCAGATATGGTTTAGATAGATGGATTATTCCATTTATCAGAAATTACGTCCCAACAGAAAAAATATTGAGGCCTAAAAAACTACAAACACAAAATTAATTTTTGAATGTGGACGAATAGTGAATGATTCATTATTCGTCTTATTTTTTTGAAAATCATGGATTCGTTAATCATAAGTACCACGCTGTTTAAAAGTTCCCTTTTATGTAAATTATGAGAATACCAACACATGAAAGGAGAGCTATAAATCGATGGTTAATTTTCCTCGTTTTATTTGGTTCGTGATAATTTTAATTGTACTACCAGCTTGTTCAGCGTATAATGAAGAAAGTCATGAGTTAAATGTTTCAGATGAAGAAACAACGGAAGCATCAATAGTAGAAATAGACGACAGTAGGGACATGGTTGAGGTTGATCTAAAGGGAAGAGAAGGCGATCGAGTAGGCATAGCAGTGTTAACAGAGCATAATGATGGTGTTAATATTCAGATTGAAGTATGGAATTTACCGGCCGGATTACATGGATTTCATATCCATGAAACTGGTTTATGTGAAGAGCCGAGCTTTGAATCGGCTGGCGGTCATTTTAATCCTACCCAAACAAAACATGGATTTGATCACCCTGAAGGGCCCCATTTGGGAGATTTACCGAATTTAAATATAAATGAAGTAAATAGAGGGCAAGCTTCGTTTCTAGCTCCAGGGCTAACATTAAAAAAGGGTGAGCCAAACTCATTGTTGCCTGAAAAAGGGACAGCCCTAGTGATTCATGCTGACCCTGATGATTATATATCACAACCAGCTGGCAATGCGGGCGAAAGAATTGCCTGTGGTGTCATTATCGATTAAATTTGTGTTGGTGCAGTGTATAAAATGTCTGAGGGGGATTTCACATCCCTCAGACATTTTTTAACATATCTGTCAATGAAAAGCCAAAATAGAAAAGCACTCTTTTGGGGTATGAAAACAAAAAAATAGTATAATGATTATATCTATTTTAAAATTGCGCGTAAATCTTTGCAAGATCGTTTATTATGTTTCTGGATAATATATTGATGTACAAAGGGAATGATTATATGAAAAAATTATTAGAAGTTAACAATCTTGCTGTATCATTTACACAAAACAATCGAGAAGTACCAGCAGTACGAGGTGTTAACTTTTCTGTATACGAAGGAGAAACACTGGCGATTGTCGGTGAGTCTGGTTCAGGGAAAAGTGTTACTGCCCAATCCATTATGCGACTTGTGCCTATGCCGCCAGGTAAATTTGTAAGTGGATCGATTATGTTTAATGGGGAAGATTTAATTAAAAAAACGGATAAAGAAATGCGTAGTATTCGTGGAAAAGATATAAGTATGGTCTTCCAAGAGCCGATGACTTCTTTAAATCCAGTATTTACGATCGGAAACCAAGTTCAAGAAGTTCTTTTTAACCATACAGACATCTCGAAAAAAGAAGCCCGTGAACGCTCTATTCAATTGATGCGTGATGTTGGTATTAACCGACCAGAAGAAGTGATTGATGAATATCCTCACCAATTATCAGGCGGAATGCGTCAACGAGTAATGATCGCAATTGCAATTGCCCTTCATCCAAAATTGCTCATTGCTGACGAACCAACGACGGCCCTTGATGTAACTGTTCAGGCGCAAATTCTAGATTTATTAAAAGATATTCAACAAGAAAAAAATATGTCAACAATCATGATAACCCATGACTTAGGTGTTGTTGCTAGTTCGGCAGATCGGGTAGCTGTCATGTATGCGGGAAGAATTGTTGAGATTGGTACTGTCGATGAAATCTTTTATAATCCACAGCATCCTTATACTTGGGGATTATTAGGATCAATGCCGACACTAGAAACCGATGAAGAATCATTGTTCTCAATTCCAGGCACCCCTCCGGATATGAGTAATTTACCGAAAGGAGATCCTTTTGCACCGCGAAATCCTTATGCCTTAGATATCGATCGGGAAAAGGAACCACCTATGTTTAAAGTATCTGATACCCATTATGCGGCAACGTGGTTATTACATGAAGATACACCACCCGTTGATCCACCAGAGAATATAAAAGAGAGATGGGCATATTTTAAAAGCAATTTGCAAAAAGAGAGTGGGATGAAACGATGAGTGATCAAGACGTTTTATTAGAAGTGAAAAATTTAAAAAAGTACTTTCCGATTAAAGCCGGATTTTTTCAGCGTAAAGTTGGCGAGGTAAAAGCCGTTGACGATGTGTCCTTTACGATTAAAAAAGGGGAAACATTTGGTCTTGTTGGCGAATCAGGTAGTGGTAAATCAACTACTGGACGAACGATCTTACGTTTACTAGATCCAACTGATGGTCAAATTATTTTTGATGGTGAGGATATTACTCATATTCGGGGAAATAGATTGCGTGAAATTCGCCAAAATCTGCAAATGGTATATCAAGATCCGTATGCATCATTAAATCCTAAAATGATGGTCGGTCATATTGTTGATGAACCGATTCGGAACTTTACGAAGAAAAAACATAGTGAGCTTGAGGATGAAGTTAAAGAGTTGTTACAAAGAGTGGGTTTAAAAGCAAGTGATTATTACAAATATCCTCATGAATTCTCTGGCGGTCAAAGACAACGTATTGGTATTGCACGTGCCCTTGCGTTAAAGCCAAAATTAATTATTGCTGATGAGCCGGTTAGTGCTTTAGACGTTTCTATTCAAGCTCAAGTGATAAACTTATTAAAAGAATTACAGGAAGAATTCGGTTTAACCTACTTATTCATCGCCCATGATTTAGCGGTTGTAAAATATTTAAGTGATCGTATCGGTGTGATGAAAGATGGTAACTTAGTCGAAATGGCGCCAAGTAATGAACTATATGAAAATCCTATCCATCCTTATACAAAATCGTTATTATCAGCTATTCTATCACCAGATCCAGAAGTTGAACGTGAACGGAAACGAATGAAATACGATCCAAGTATTCATCCTAAAAATGAAGAGTTATCTTTACGGGAAGTGAAACCTGGGCATTGGGTAAGATGCACACCTTCTGAATTTGCAACTTACCAACAACAATATGCACAATAAATTTAATAATTTAGTGATAAAGCTCCTTTCTTATAAGGAGCTTTATTGAATGTCCTAAGCGTTCCGATGTTAAATGTAAATCCTATAAGGTATAATGAATTTCGAGAATCGAAAGAAAGGTCGACAGACATGAGCAAACAGACTGCAAAAATTTGGACAAGGGATTTTGTCTTAATATGTTTAGCGAACTTTTTAATTTTTTTAGGATTTCAAATGACTTTACCTACTTTGCCTTTATTTATAAAAGAGTTAGGCGGTAGTGACCAATCTATTGGCTTCATTGTAGGTGTTTTTACTTTTTCAGCACTACTCATCAGGCCGTATGTTGGTAATGCATTAGAAACTAAAGGAAGACGATTTGTTTTTTTAATTGGTTTAGCTTTGTTTGTGCTTTCTGTTGGGTCTTTTGCATTTGTTACGAGTATTGCTTTCTTAATCGTGATTCGAGTTATTCAAGGGATTGGGTGGGGATTTTCAACAACAGCATCAGGTACCGTAGCGACGGATATTGTCCCGGCCCAACGTCGGGGTGAAGGATTAGGCTATTTCGGTTTATCTGGGAATTTTTCCCTTGCTTTAGGACCAACCCTAGGATTAGCTTTAGTAGATAAAGTATCTTTTTCAACTTTATTTATCATTTGTGCTATGTTTGGACTGCTGGCATTACTTTCGGCAGCCAATATTCGTTATAAAAAAATTCATCCATCCAAACAGCAGCCAACTACAAGTAAAGTGAAATTTGATTTTTATGAAAAAACAGCGGTTAAACCATCGTTGCTCTTATTTTTTATTACGGTTACATTCGGTGGAATTGCTACGTTTTTACCGATTTATGCTGCTGAAAAAAGCGTTGCAGGCATAGAGGCTTATTTTTTAACGTACGCTACCTTTATTTTTATTTCTCGAACATTTGCCGGGCGCTTATATGATCAAAAAGGACATATTTATATATTTTTACCGAGTGCGATGCTTATCTTTACCGCTATGCTCTTATTGGCTTGGTTACCAAATACAATGACGATGCTCATTGCCGCTGCGATTTATGGTTTAGGTTTCGGGAGTTTGTCACCCGCATTACAGGCTTGGTCTGTCCAAGATGCAGCTGCAAATCGAAAAGGCATGGCTAATGCTACGTTTTCATCTTTTTTTGATTTAGGAGTTGGCATTGGCGCCATCGTTTTTGGGCTAGTCGCCGATGGTTTTGGTTACTATTTAATTTATATCCTTTCAGCAGGATCTGTTATGATCTCCATGCTATTATATATTTATTTAATTGTAAGAGAACGGTATCAAAAAAAGCAGGTATCAAAACCGTAGCTGATCAATAACATTGAATGTTAGCTTGAATGAGACGTATTAAATATATTGGTAATATTAATTGTCTCGTTTTAAGCTAAGATCATAGATGTAACCCTTATTGAGGTTAAATCTTTAACAAGAAGTGAGGCATTATCTTGAAGAATATTCGTCAACGAGACATTTTAAATATGTTTCCCGCTGCTCTTTATCGCCAAGGATTATTACATGTACAACAGGAACAAGTGACTGATTTGTTATATGATCTCAATCATCATGTTTGGACGGCCAATGTTGATGGGGACAGTATGTATTTTGTTGAGGTAAATGTAAGTAACATTCAACAAGGATCGATTCGTGCTTATTGTGATTGCCCAGCCTATGATACGCATACAGCATGTTCCCATATCGTGGCAGTCCTCATTAGTATTGCCAATAAGGTTTCTGAAGATGAAGAGCTAGTTGCTGATAGCGAAACAACGGATCGTTTGTTAGAGGCTATTTCTGCATCTTATACTCGTGACTCAACCTTTTTAGAAAAAATGCCTTTGCAAGTCATTTATGAGTTGAAATGGACAGATCATGGCTACTTAAGTCTTGAATTAAAAGTTGGCCCGAAGCGGGCTTATGTCGTCCAAAACTTGCCGCTGTTTTTACAAAACGTTTTAGACCATCAACCGCATTATTTTACTAAACTGTTTACCTACCACCCAGACTCCCATGTTTTTTTACAACAAGATCTTGAAATATTTGAGTTATTAGCGACTGTTTTACGTAATGAAAAAGTATATCAAGAGCTTATCTATCCTTTTCCTAAATTTAAAGAGGCTAAACGAGCGATTATTATCCCCCCTTTACTGATCAGAGAATTCTTACCTAAATTAGCGGAAAGAGACGTCATCTTTGAAGTCGACGGGCATGAATTTAACGATATAAGGATTGTTCATGATACGTTACCTTTCGAATTTTCATTTGAAACCCATGATCAAACTGATTTCATGCTTCGTATCGACCACTATGATGGCCAGTATCTAGATTTATATGAATTATACTTTGCTAACGGAACTTTTTATTTACCGAAAAAAGACCAATTACAGGTTTTAAATTTATTGTCGTCGCTTGGTGATAACATTCGTCAGTTACCAGTTACCGCCCAACAAGCGGATCAATTTATATCAGAAGCAATCCCCTTACTTAATAAACTTGGTGATGTAGAAATAAGTGATGAGGTCACGAAGAGAATGATTGATAAACCGTTGCAAGCGACCTTATCATTAGATATTAGCGATGGACGGGTGATTGGCAAGCTAGCCTACCATTATGGAACATTTGTGATTGATCCATTTTTCGATTCTAGTGATCATAATATGGTGATTATGCGTGATAGCAAGCAAGAGCATCGGATTATGAATTTAATTGAAGAAGCCAGTTTTCGTTATAATGGCGAATACCTATATATTGACGCACATGAAGATGAACTCTATCACTTTTTATTTAACATGTTACCGTTATTAAAAGAGCATGTAGAAGTATTATCAACACCAGCCTTTAATCGATTATTAAGTGATGAGCAAGATGTGATGACAGAAATACGTGTTCAGCCTACTACAAGTTTGTTAGAAATTGATTTTAGTATCGATGGGATGAGTGAGCATGAGATTCAGCAAATTATTCAGGCAATAATGGACAATAAGCGATATTATCGATTAGAAAATGGCTCATTTTTGTCGTTAGAAGGAGATGAGTTTGCGTCGATTAAACAGCTCGTTCATGAATTGCAAGTAAGTCGTTTGGATCTTGAAGGTAAGCAATTTACTGTCCCGACCTACCGTGGCTTGCAAATTGATGAACTGAATTCGGCTCACATCAAATATGATCAAACATTTCGCCAGTTATTAGCTGAACTAACATCACCTGAGGAGCAAATATATGAAGTACCGAAAAA
>CALAMD010000025.1 GCA_937925695.1 uncultured Bacillaceae bacterium
TCCCACGTGGAATCCGTTGCGAAATTAGAGCGGAAATAGCGGGTACTCGGAAGGGGCGGGTTTATCGATCCATTGGGTTGCGGAATCTGGTCCCTAGGCACAGTTTATGGTTTGATAGCAGTATAGGGAAAGCACACTGATCCATAGTGATTATTCATTTTTGAACCAATAGATCGTAAAGAGGGTGAAGTCCTGATATATCAGGACTTTCTTATTTTTTGAATAGTCATGCATATGATATAAACTTTCGAATGTTAAAAGTAATAATATTAGAATGAGGAATGGGGATTTCAATTGAAATCGAGAGTGCTGAGAATATTTTAAAGGTACTTGGTGAGGGTGAGAGAGTAATATATATTTATTCAACAGATGCTTGAACAGTTACCCAATCTAGAAATTAAACGAAAAAAATTAGGGACAAGAATTTTTTGTTGCTACTGGAGGTTTAGTAATCTAGTTAATATCGTATCGGCTGATTTCTTTGGCATTGGATTCGTGGAATACGCTTTTAGAATGATGATTCCGAACCTGTTTTCTTTAATTGCTACCATATCTGTTTTACTTATTTATTTCAGAAAAAGCATTCCAAAAAATTATGATTTATCCCATTTGCAGGCACCAAAAGATGCGATTAAGGATATGAAGTTATTTCGTGTTTCCTGGTATGTGCTCGGTCTTCTCATGATTGGTTATTTTACGAGTGAATACATTCATGTGCCGGTATCATTTATAGCTGGAACGATCGCTTTCCTTTTTCTTGTGTTATCACGAAGAAGTCCTGTGGTGAACACAAAAATGGTAATCAAAGATGCACCATGGAATATTGTCGTATTTTCTATAGGTATGTATGTGGTCGTCTATGGATTAGGAAATGCTGGTCTTACTTCGATCCTATCTGTTATCATTCAAAGCATCGCAGAACAGGGATTATTTGCAGCCACCATAGGCATGGGGTATATGGCAGCATTTCTTTCATCTATAATGAATAATTTGCCAACAGTAATGATCGATGCCTTAGCGATTGCGAAAACTGATACTACTGGTGTGTTAAGAGAAGCACTTATATATGCTAATGTAGTCGGCTCTGATCTTGGTCCCAAAATCACTCCAATTGGTTCGCTGGCAACTTTAGTATGGCTTCATATTTTACTTCAAAAGGGTATTAAAATCTCATGGGGTACTTATTTTAAAGTAGGGATCGTCCTAACACTGCCAATTTTATTGATCACTTTAATAGGACTTTATCTGACACTGCTGATTTTCTAACTAAAGGTGGTTAATATTCTAGGGTGTTATTATTGCGTTTGATTCAAGATAAAAACAACGGGAAATCCTAAAATAGTAAGGGTTTCCCATTTTGTTTTTGTTTTCATAATACCACGATCCAGTGTTCTTCACCAATCTTGTATTTTATCAATATAATAATCGCAAGGTACTTTTTAAGTTTATTGAAAAGCGTTGTCAGTATCTTTTTGATAGGTAGATAAAAGTTTGACTATCTATTCACAAAGAATTAAAATGTTTCCTAGAGTAAACTTTTTGAACCTTAACTACAACGGTGTTTCAAAGGAGTCTTTTCCATGATTGAATTTTTTCAAAATCTTAATCCTATTACACAAGCTTTGTTAGCGACTTTATTTACGTGGGGGATGACTGCTCTTGGGGCATCCATCGTTTTTGCAACAAAAACGGTGAATCATCGATTACTAGATAGTATGCTAGGCTTTGCTGGCGGTGTGATGATTGCAGCAAGCTTCTGGTCTTTATTAGATCCAGCGATTAACATGGCAACTGATCATCCAATTGGGGATTGGTTTCCAGCAGCTTTGGGTTTCTTATTAGGTGGAATTTTTCTGTGGGGATTTGATAAGCTCTTACCTCACTTACATCCTAATGCACCAATGAGCAGTGCAGAAGGAATAAGTCCCAAGAAACGAAAAAGAAGTACTTTGTTGGTTTTCGCTATTACGCTACATAATATTCCAGAGGGGTTGGCTGTTGGCGTGGCATTTGGCGCGATTGCAAATGGAAGTACGGAAGCCTCTTTAGCAGGCGCTGTGGCATTAGCCATCGGAATTGGGATTCAAAACTTCCCTGAAGGGATTGCTGTTTCTATGCCGTTAAGGGGAGAAGGTATGTCGAGAAGAAGGAGCTTTTTTTATGGCCAATTTTCAGGGATGGTGGAGCCGATTTCAGCGGTCATAGGTGCAGTTGCAGTGACTTTTATGGAACCGTTATTACCATACGCATTAAGTTTTGCTGCTGGTGCCATGATCTTTGTGGTTGCCGAAGAAGTTATTCCAAGTTCCCATGAAAATGGAAATCATGATCTTGCTACAATGAGTTTAATGCTTGGATTTATTATCATGATGACGCTTGATGTAGCATTAGGCTAATATCTGTGATTAATCGATAAAAGGGTCGGGGCCCTCAATACAACCCTATGACTATAATGGTTACCTAATTTTAAACCTTCTGCAACTGCATTCATGTTCACACCAAGAATCATATTATTGACCAATTTTGCCACTTGGCTATTACCTGCTGCAGGACCATAGTAGAATGTGTTTGAGCCCATAGCGTCGAAATATGGCGCAAATGATTTCACAATGTCTTCATGACCCGAAGTCATAATTGATAAAGTACCGGCTTCAGCACCTGTACGTCCACCGCTGACAGCGGCACTGATTAATTTTAATCCACTTTCAGATTCTGTTCTAGCAGCTAATTCGTTCATTGCATCTGGGGAAAGAGTACTCATTACAATGATTGTTTTACCATCAGTATTTCCTGCAGTAAGAATACCGTTTTCGCCAAAAATGACATCTACGTTTTGCGCATAGTCACGAACCATTGAGATGACAGCTTCGTCAGCAAGTTCTGCAACTTCTTTAACTGTATCTACCGTTGTAAACCCAGCTGCTTCTGCTTTTTCATAAACACCTTTCCAAGCATCGTAACCGATCACTTCAAAACCAGCTTTCTTTAAATTAACAGCCATTGGGAAGCCCATTGTTCCAAGTCCTACAAATCCAATTTTTTTACTCATAATAAATTCCTCCAATATGATTATGTTATTAGTATTTCCTCATTCGTTAATTAAAAAAACGTTTTGTTCTAAACATGCATTGATTTTGATACAAACAGTTATGCTAATCCAAAAAGAGCCATGATCACGATTACGGCCATTGCTATCCAATGGGTAACACTGATACTGATAAAGCCATTTTTGAATGTATCTTTCATTGTAAAACCTGCAATCTTGTTAAATATGATTAAAAAACCAGAGTAAGGAA
>CALAMD010000026.1 GCA_937925695.1 uncultured Bacillaceae bacterium
ATATTACAATTATATTTCATTTTGATTAACAACTTGTAAGGTAATTGTTACTTTATGAGCATATAGGTATAAAGTGGGGTAAATAGGAAAAATTGACTGTTTAAGACGAAAATAAAAATGAAGAAGATGCTAGCTATTCATCTCCTTCATATTCTTCATTTAATATAACAATTTCGACTCTACGGTTCTCCTGCATATTTTCTAATGTATCATTTGGTTTAACTGGCCTTGTATCGCCATATCCTGCTAATGAAAAACGAGAAGCATCTAAGTCATTTTCGTCTAGCAAATAGCGAATTACGCTACTCGCCCTTGCTCCAGAAAGTTCCCAGTTCGAAGGATAACGATAGCTATTAATCGGCCTACTATCGGTATGGCCTTCAATTTTTACATGATTCGGAATTTCAGTTAACAACTCCCCGATTTTCTTCAAAAATGGCTTTCCAGAATCGAGTATCTCAGCTTCGCCAGTATCAAATAAGACATTTTCTTGTAGAACGAGCACGACACCCCGTTCAGTCCGGTTGGCGCTGATTACATCAGTTAAATCATGTTCTTCTAGGAAAGTCTCTACATTTACGATTAATCTTGCAAGTGAATCTTCCTCATCCCGATCACTATCGCCTGCGAAACTCTTAAAATCATTCGATTGTTTGGTACTTTCGGCATGATTCATTCTTTCGGATGGACTTTCCATTGGGATCGCTGAGGGCATAAAATCGAAAATAACTCGCTCACGAAACGATTGGGATAAGGCTTCAAATTTGATCATATCAATTTGCGACATTGAAAATAGCAGAACAAAAAATACTAAAATCAACGTGACCATATCTGAATAGGTAACCATCCAAGCAGGTGCGCCACCTTTATTTTGCTGTCTGTTTTTCCCTCGTCTACGCCTCATTCATACTTCCCTCCGTTAAAACCGTTCTCTCTTCTTCATCAACTTGCTGAAGGGTTTTATCAGAGAGGAAAGCACTGAGTTTTTCTTCTAAAATTCTCGGATTTTGTCCAGATTGAACACCGATGACGCCCTCAATAATGATTTGTTTAATGAAAATTTCTTCTTCTGTTTTCTGTTCTAGCTTACTAGCCATCGGGATAAAGACTAAATTAGCCATGACTGTCCCATAAAGGGTTGTTAATAGAGCAACAGCCATCGAAGGTCCTAATGTTGAAGGATCTTCTAAACTACCAAGCATCAATACAAGCCCGATTAATGTTCCAATCATTCCCCAAGCTGGCGAGTATTCTCCTGCTTTTTCAACTATAAGTCGCCCTTTATAGTGACGTTCTTCCATCGCGTCAATTTCTGCATTCATAATGTCATTGATAACTTCCGGTTCAATACCGTCAACGGCTAGTAAAATTCCTTTACGTAAAAATTCATCTTCTACTTGATCTAATTCATTTTCAAGTGCAAGGATACCTTCGCGTCTTGCCCGTTCAGACAAATGAATAAATAATCGTATTAATTCTGGTAACCGTTGTTCGTTTTTATAAAAAGATTCTTTAATAACATTTTTCGCTAAAATAATCTGTTCTTTCTTAAAGTTGATGAGTAAAGAAGCAAACACGCCACCAAGAACGATAAATATAGAAGATGGATCAAAGAACGCAGCTAGGCCACTGCTTCCTGCTTGTGTAACAATTGCCAATCCTATCATAAAAAAGCCTAATGTGATTCCAATGGGAGTAAGAATATCTCGTTTTCGCATTTTTTTCACCAAACCTCGTTGTGATAGTTGTGATATCTATTCTTCAATCTCAACTTTTATATCGGCAATTGTATTATTTTGTTGAATTTCTTTCGATAATTCTATGAGGTAAAATTACTTTTGTTTCAGTAACCTCTTCTTTATTCATATATTTTGTTAATAGTCGCATGGCTACTGCCCCTAAATCATACATTGGCTGAATAATAGTAGACAATGTTGGTCGAACCATCGTCGCAATTCTTGTATTATTAAAACCAACTACTTCAAGATCATTCGGCACGTCATAACCTAAATCTTGTGCACCATGAATAACGCCAACGGCCATTTCATCTGATGTAACAAAGACCGCACGAGGTTTGTCGGATTGTGATAATAGTTTTTCAATGGCTGAGATTCCCTCTTTATATGAATGATTATTGAATAAAACGAATTTTTCATTGAGGTCAATAGAAGATTCTTTTAATGCGCGAAGATATCCTTCATATTTGTCAGCTTCTAGACGTACATTGACGTCACCGCCAATATAGGCTGGGGGCTGATGTCCTTTGTCGATCAGTAATTTAGTCACTTCGTATGCAGCTTGTTCATAATCAATGTTCACTGAAGGGATTTTACCTGATTCATCATATGTTGCTGCTAACACGACAGGAGCAGATGAACTCGAAAAATGTTGGACGTGTTCTTCAGTAATATTTCCACCCATAAATAGAATACCATCGACTTGTTTTTCTAACATCGTATTAATGAGCTGAATCTCTTTATCTTTCTTTTGGTCGGAGTTACTTAAAATAATATTATATTTATACATGGTCGCTATGTCTTCGATGCCTCGAGCTAATTCGGCAAAGAAGATGCTCGAAATATCGGGAATGATTGCTCCGACTGTTGTCGTTTTTTTACTTGCTAACCCCCTTGCTACTGCATTCGGGCGATAGCCTAGTCTTTCAATCGTTTCTAAAACTTTTTTTCTAGTTGATGGTTTTACATTTGGGTTATTATTAACAACTCGAGAAACTGTAGCCATGGATACATTTGCTTCTCTAGCTACATCATATATTGTTACACTCATTCGTCATACCTCCAATAAATCACACGTTTGCTTATATCATACGCTACCAAAAGGAAAATTACAAAAATAAAGAGGCCAATCTAGTAGGTGATTTCCTTTTTGGAAAATAGAAAAAACAACAAATAACATGTAAAACCTTCTATTCCCCAAAATAGGTGATCATAAACTAGATCTGACCTCATAAGTGTTTTTATATCAATTTATTTCATAAAATTCTCTAATGCCGTCATAAATTCGTTAAACATGTCGATGTCCATTTGCTGAGCTGAATCTGATAATGCTACAGCCGGATCAGGGTGAACTTCTGCCATAATCCCATCTGCGCCAATCGCTAAGGCAGCTTTAGCAGTCGGTAGAAGTAGGTCTCTTCGCCCTGTTGAATGGGTGACATCCACCATAACTGGTAAATGGGTTTCTTGTTTTAAAATCGGAACAGCCGAGATATCTAACGTATTACGTGTTGCTGTTTCATAAGTACGAATGCCTCGCTCACATAAAATAATATTTCCATTACCGCGAGACATAATGTATTCAGCAGCATTGATAAATTCTTCAATCGTTGCTGAAAGTCCACGTTTTAGCAATACCGGTTTATCAGTAGCCCCAACTTCTTTTAATAATTCAAAGCTGTGCATATTACGTGCACCAATTTGAATGACGTCAACGTAATCTAAGGCTTCTTCGATGTGTAATGGGCTAACAACTTCACTGACAACAGCTAAATCATGCTTATCTGCTACATCTCTCAGGATCTTTAAGCCTTCAACTCCTAAGCCTTGGAAGTCATATGGTGATGTTCTTGGTTTAAAGGCACCACCTCTTAATAACTTAATGCCACGCTCCTTTAAGGCTTTCGCTACGGCATCTACTTGATCATAGCTTTCAACAGCACAAGGACCCATCACATGGTTGATTGTGCCGTCCCCAAACTTAACGCCTTTAATATCAATGACTGTATCTTCAGGCTTTTTCTTTCTAGAAACGAGTAAGGCTTTACGATGATCGTCTTTTTGCAATTCTAACCCAGCTTTAAAAATCTCTTTAAATATATGTTCTATCGTTGAATTTTCAAAAGGTCCTGTATTTGCTTCAATGATTTTATCTAACATATCTCGTTCTCTAACCGGATCAAAACGCTTCGTATTTTGTTTATCTTTAAGTTGCCCAATTTGTTGGACAAGCTTGGCGCGATAATTAATTCGCTCTAACAATTCTAGATTAACTTCATCTAATTGTTGTCTAAGTTCTTCTACACTCATTTGACTCATTACATATGCCCCCATAACCATGCTATTTTCATATTTAGGATCAATTATAGCGAATATTAATTTCTTTGTCATTAAATATTTCAATAATTAATAAGATTAATCATCTTTAAAACAACAAAATGATGAAAATAGATAAAAAGTCTACAGTTTCTTTCATTAAACTGTAGACCTTGCTTTCATTTATTCATTTTCATCAACACGATCCTGGATTTCTTCAGCAACTTCTTCTACGGTTTCTAATGCTTGTTCTGCTTCACTACTGGCCGTTGCTAATTTTTCTTTAACTGTTTTTGTTACTTCACCAGTTTTTTTGGCTACATTTTTTGTGATTTCACTTGTGGATTCAATCGCTAATTGCTTTAATTCTGAACCCTTTTCTTGGGCTAAATTTTTCCACTCATTGGCAATTTCTTTCGCTTGTTTGGCACCTTCGTTAATATCTTCCCGTAATTCTTTACCGGATTTTGGTGCAAATAACAGTGCCACAGTTGCTCCGACCATACCACCGATTAACGTTCCAATCAAAAAATCTTTCGCATTAATGTTATTGTCACTCACGTTATGAATCCTCCTCGTATTTTTATTTTTTTCTGTTTTTAAAAATATTTAAAATAGCAATACCCCACTTCACCGCTTCTGAAACTTTCTCCTGATCTTTGGAGGCCGCAGTAGTTATCGTTGATGAGATATTAGCTAATGAATCATTAAAGTCTTGCAATGTATTGCCAATCCCTTTTACCCCATCGAACACTGTATTTAACTTTTCACTCTTTGTTTGAATATCATCGGCGAGTTGATTCGTTCGCTTAATTAATTCCGTCGTTTCCGTTGTAATGCCATTCAGTTGCTTTTCAAAGCCCTCTAGTGTATTAGCTACATTATCGAGTGTACGTTGCGTCGATTTCAACGTTTGCGCAAGGTAGATCACCAACACAGCAAAGGCAATAGCAATGATTAAGGCAGCTATTGAAAGGGCTATCTCCATCTATTTATCACTCCCTCACGTTGTAAAATAAAATCCAAGTATCATGATGAAACTTGCTTTATTATTCATGATACCCTAACTTTCCATTCATAAACAAAGAATTATGAAACATATATGTGTCAACGTTACTCGTCCTATTATTTATAGTATAACTGTTTCTAGGGATATTTTCGAGTTATATGTGTCAGAAATCGCAAAATATTTAGTCATATAAGGTATAGAAAAAGCGCGTGGATGATCATCCACCGCTTTTTAAATCTTAGTCAAGGATATTACACATTTTTAATTTGTTGTATCGTTTCGTTTTGCATCGTACCTTCATAGGCTTGTTGATATTTTTGAATATCGCCTGCCCCCATAAATAACAGCACACTGTCACGATATTTTTGTAGGACATCGATATTTGAAATATCTAACAGGTTACTATCGTCGATAAGGGCTTGCAAATCATCTATCGTCAAGTTACCATTATTTTCTCGCGTTGAGCCAAAGATATCACAGAGATAAACATAGTCGGCTGTTTGCAAACTGTCGGCAAATTCTTGTAAAAAAGTTTTTGTTCGTGTAAATGTGTGAGGTTGGAAAATCGCCACAATTTGTTTATCTGGATATTTTTTTCGAGCGGCTTCGATTGTCACTGTGACTTCCTTCGGATGATGAGCATAGTCATCAATCAACACTTGATCAGCGATCTTTTTCTCTGTAAACCGTCTCTTAACACCTGTAAATGTATTTAAATAATGAATATCTTCTTTTGGAATCCCTTCATAATGACAAATAGCAATGACAGCAAGTGCATTTAAAATGTTATGATTACCGAACATTGGAATGGTAAATGTTTCATAATAAGTATTCCTTACAAATACATCAAAGGTTGTACCTTCAGCTGTTTCCTTAATATTTTGCGCTTGAAAGTCATTAGATGGAGAGAATCCATAATAAACAACAGGTACTTTTGTTTGAATTTTTTGTAAATGTTCATCGTCACCACAAGCAATGATTCCTTTTTTGACATTATCAGCCATCGACTGAAAAGCATCGAATACATCATCAATACTATTAAAGTAATCTGGATGGTCAAAATCAATGTTCGTGATAATGGCATAATCTGGTTCATATTGTAAAAAATGACGGCGATATTCACAAGCTTCAAAAACAAAGTATTTACTATCGAGATGCCCTTTGCCCGTCCCATCACCTATCAAATATGAGATCGGAAGTGAATTATTTAACACATGAGCTAGTAAACCAGTTGTTGAAGTTTTTCCATGAGACCCTGTTACTGCAATACTCGTATATTGTTTCAACCATTCACCCAAAAACTCATGGTAGCGATAAAAGGTAACGCCGCGTTTCTTTGCTTCGACGATCTCTTCATGATCATCTTTAAAAGCATTACCGGCAATTACAGTAACATCGTCTTTAATGTTGCTTTTGGAAAAAGGATAAATCGGAATATTCTTTTCTTCCAATGCTGCTTGCGTAAAAAAACGCTTTTCTACATCGGAACCTTGCACCTTTTCACCAGAATCATGAAGAATCTGGGCTAAGGCGCTCATTCCTGTTCCTTTTATACCAATAAAATGGTAAGTCGCCATAAAAAGAACCTCCAAATATATCTCTTGTCAAATAAAAATCGGCACTTCATTACTTTAACAGATTTTCTTTGTTTTTGAAACTAATTCATTATTCGTCTTGTGGGATATATTCAACACGTTCTAAGCGTGGATTTGGGCGATATCTTCTGCCAGCTTTAGCTTCTGGCGTGCCATTAAGCATGACGTTATCACCGGTAAATCCAATATGAACATTTAATAAACTTGTTCCAACCCCATACATATCTACCGGTACGCCTAGTTTTTCATATTCTAAAATTCGTTTCTCATCAAAACCACCGCTGACAACAATCTTAACATGGTTGAAACCTTCTTCGTCTAGTGCTCTTCTCAGTGCAAAAATAAGCTCAGGACTACCACCTCTTGGGTCAAATGTACCCATTGCGTGTTGATTTCGTAAAAAGTATTTATCAACCATCGTACGAGAGGTATCGATCCGAACTCCCTTTAAATCCTTGCCAAATTCACGAGCCACTTTTAATGCATCAGTAATAACATCATTATTGTAGTCAACCAATGTCACGAGATCATCTTCAGGATATATTTCCTTGTAAGCTCTTGTGGCCGCAATCACATCACCACGGAACATTTGAATCATGGCATGGGGCATCGTTCCCATACCTTCTTTACCCCACCACTCACTCATGGCATGGGTAGCCTGGGCTGTAGATCCCCCAATATAGGCTGCATAGCCATCACCAGCTTGTTGGGTGTAATGATCATTACGATCAGCCATAAAAATAATTGGTTTTTGTTTACCAGAATATCTAGCCGCTTTTACAACATTATATACATTTGTTGCGACTGATGTTCTTCTCGCTAAAATACCATCAATAATTCCTTCTAAATAGCCAAAATTTTGATAAGGTCCTGAAACGGTTAAAACTGTTTCATACGGCTTAATTTTATCCCCGTCTTTTAATGAATAAATCTCTAATTTTTCAGGCTCATCAGCAAAGGTATGTAATAAAGCAATCGCTTCGTCGGTTCCACAAAGAACGGCATCTTTTTTCTGGAAAAATTGCATTGTAACATGATTATTTGGCAATACTTTTTCGACAATTTCTCTAGTTTTTAAAAAGTAAACAGCAGAAAACCAACCTTCTTTTATTCGTTTATCAAACTTAAATGTTTTATTGGTTAACCGACTAATCTCACCTGAAAGCTTTTTTTCAATTTCTTTCATAGAAGTTTCTCCTTACAGTTTATTATTATCTTTTCAGTTTAATCATATTAAATGCTCCATCATCTTACAAGTAACTTTATCATTTATAACTATCATGAAATAATATCTTGCAGTTGTTCTTTAGAAACTAAAACATCCCGTGGTTTACTTCCATTTTGCCCAGAAATAACCCCTTTATCTTCAAGGGTATCAATGAGACGGGCTGCCCGGTTATAGCCAATTCTAAATTGTCTTTGTAACAAGGAGGTACTCACTTGCGACTGTTCAACTACAAACTCAATTACTTCTGGTAAAATTTCATCTTCATCAGCTGCAATTTCCATTTTTTCAACGAGATGTTCTTGTTCAAATAAATAATTTGGTGGCGATAATTGTCTGAGATAGGTCGTAATTCGATCTATTTCATCATCAGATACAAAGGCCCCTTGTAATCTGAGGGCTTTGCCAGTACCGTTTTCAATGAATAACATATCGCCTTTTCCGAGTAATCGCTCGGCGCCGTTCATGTCGATAATCGTTCGTGAATCAACTTGGGATGAGACACTAAAGGCTATCCTTGTTGGGATATTGGCCTTAATCAATCCTGTTATCACATCAACTGATGGACGTTGGGTTGCTACAATTAAATGAATACCACATGCTCTTGCCTTTTGAGCGATCCGACTAATGGCATCTTCGACATCTTGGGGTGCGACCATCATTAAATCAGCTAACTCATCGATGATAATAACGATATAGGGCATTTTTTCTTGCTTCCGGTCTTCAGCTAACATCTTTTCATTATATTTTTCTATGCTACGAACACCTTCGGTAACGAATTTCTGATAACGTTCTTCCATTTCGTTTACTGCCCACTGTAAGGCGGCGGTAGCAGCTTTAATATCGGTAATCACGGGCGCGATTAAGTGAGGAATGCCGTTATAAGGAGTAAGTTCTACCATTTTTGGATCAATCAGTAGTAACTTAACATCTTCATAGCTTGATTTATAAAGTAGACTAATGATAATCGTATTAATACAAACACTTTTTCCAGAGCCCGTAGCTCCAGCAATTAAGCCATGGGGCATCTTGGCGATATCAGTGACTTTTGCCCTACCTTCCACATCTAGGCCTAATCCGATCGTAAGTGGTGACTGATCCTGGTTAAACGCACTCGTTTGTAAAATGTCCTGTAACCCTACTGTCTGGGTCTTATGATTTGGCACTTCAATGCCAATTGTATGTTTACCAGGTATTGGAGCTTCAATCCGAATATCTTTGGCAGCCATATTTAATTTAATATCATCACTTAAATTTCTGACCCGACTTACTTTTACCCCTAATGCCGGTTGCACTTCAAACCTAGTTACTGCTGGCCCTTGCGTTGCTTTCACAACTTTTGCCTTCACATTAAAATATTTTAACGTCTGTTCTAGCAGGGCCTGTTGTTCTTTAATCCACCTTCTATCTTCATGTTGTCCCTTTTCAACATCATTTAACAAATGCATTGGAATATGATAGTTATTTTGATTGGTGGACTGGGTTATTTGATCAGTTTGCTTGTTGGATCGGGTCTGCCGATTGTTTTGCTCATTGGATCGTATATGTTGGTGACGTTCTGTTCGTTTTTGTTGATGTTGGTTTCGTAATTTTATTTTATCCCTTGGTGTCATCATCACGTTATATGGAATTGGTTTATCCCGTGATGTTTGCTCATTTCGTTTTTCAAAAGAAGTGCCTGTATTGGTTTGTCGCTCTGTCTGTTGGGAAGAGCGATGATTGTCTTCTAAACACTTTTGTTGGGATGTTCGTTGGTGCCGTCTTGCCAAGCGGGAATCTTCTGCTTGGGTTTGCGTAGGTCTTGGTGATTTTACCCTAGTAGCCGAATCCGGTTCCGCTTCTATATGAGCACTTATTTCTGATTGGGATTCATTAACTGATCGGAATTCATTAGCCCATTCAGTTTGTTGGGGGCTGTCGTTCCCTCGCTGCTCATATGTTTCAGCATTTAATGATGTTATATTTTTTGTTGTTTCATCGTTTTGATTCGTCTGGGCTTCTTGTTTGCGGATAAATGCCGGTACTTCTTCGACCTCGCTCATCGACTCTCGTGGCCGATAACCATAAATTGGCGATGCCACACGACTTGGCCTAAAAGGTTCTTTTTTGATCGATCTAACCGGTTTCTCATTTATTCGATTCGTTGTTTCTCGTTCAATAAAATCCATTTCTCTCTGTGATTGTTGTTTTCTCAAATACGCTGGTGTATCCAATGGTTCATCAGGTATAACCGGAAAACGAAAACGTGGATTCTTAGGATATTTATACGTTACTTTCGTATGTAATGATTGTTGTGGTACATGGTATGTTTGCTTCTTTTTTGGTGTTTCTGTTTCAGTTGCAAACAGTTGTTTGATTTTTTCTTTCCAGCGCTGTAACATGATTTTCACCCTATTCTCTTACACCACTTTCAAAGCATAATCCTTAGCTGTATAAAGTATAACATATATCAATTAAGCAAGTCATATCACTCTTGAAGCGATATTTTTTCGTTAAATTCTGGATTTTTTTCTGGATTTTTTATGACCTATCCTGCCGTGGTTTATTTTTGGCTAATATAAAAATAGGTTCTAGCTGATGGTCTTCATAAATGAATGGTAGCGCAGTAATAGGAATGCGTCCTTCTGCAAAGAATTTCATCGTCATTTGGGCTAAAATATCGTACCCTGTATCATTTTGAATATCTGCTAAAATAAGCACGTCTTGGTGGGGTACTGCAACAGCCAGTTCACCTTTACTATTCGCCTTCATTTCAGCTAAAAATGCTTCATTTAAAATTCGGCTCGCATCATAGCCGTCTTGGGTAGCAATAAAATAAAAATCATTGCCCGCTACTTGATCCACTTTATAATCATATGACAATGATCGCACATTAAACGTCGCAATTTCATCAATTCGCTTGAGCGACCATTGTTCTTTTTCGAGCATTGGCTCGTCGATGAGACGATAGGATTTGCCTAAATCAAGGGCATAATAGACCCTCGTTTCTGCCGTATGGTCTTTTGTAACTAACGGGGTATTTGCATTCGTTTTCGTTGGAAATGAAGTCGAGCGTATAACAGGATAGATATGTTTTTCCATTCCCGTTAATTGATGCTCTTCATTCATTATTCTTAGCGCCTCTTTAATATGACTCTCAAGTTCTTCGAGCACTTCTTCGCCCCGTTGATTATATTTTGCCACCACATTTCCTAACGAAATGTTTAGCCCTTTTAAGGTATCTTTCCATTCAATGCGAAACGTATCTTTTTCTCGGTTATATGAAGTACGGAAATCTGGATGGCCTAGCCGTTCTTCCAGGATTCTTCTTAATTTGGTATTCGTCATCGACATATACATGTCCTCCTTAGCTTGCATATAGCTATTTCCTTGATATTATTTTGATGCAACTTGTCTTTGTTAATTATTTCACGAATACATAGGGGGTATTGTTGAAAAATTCATCTATGTTAAAATACCTGTTTGTCGAAAACTGCTTGATAACTGTTATATCAAAGAATTACTGTATCTTGTTACATTATAGATATACATCATTTAATTGACAAGAAGTTGAATTGATATGATATGATGCATCTGAACCTATCTATCATGTGGAGGGATTTTTTATGGAATTAATCGTTTATTTAGCTGGTCAGATTCATGATGATTGGCGTGATCAGTTAACTGCAAAAGCTAAGGAAAGAAACTTACCATTGAAATTTGTTGCCCCACAAACGGATCATGATCGTTCTGATGATATTGGAGAAGATATTTTAGGGAAACAACCTGGTCCTTTTTATAGAGATGATGCTGCTTCAAGCATTAATAATTTACGTACTGAAGTGTTATTAAAGAAAGCTGATATTGTCGTTGCCCTCTTTGGCGAACAGTATCGTCA
The DNA here is from genome assembly GCA_937925695.1 of uncultured Bacillaceae bacterium. Classification (GTDB taxonomy): domain Bacteria; phylum Bacillota; class Bacilli; order Bacillales; family Amphibacillaceae; genus CALAMD01. The sequence goes on from CALAMD010000026.1 coordinate 11,759, forward strand.
ATGGAATACGGCGATGGATTTAAGTGCAGCCATCACGTTAAATAAGCCAACCATTATCATTCGCCCAGAATCATTAATTCATCCTCTCAAAGAACTATCAAATAAAGCTAACGTCACTGTTGAAACAATTGATCAAGCCATTGATGTTTTAGCATATATCTTTGAGTAAATTCGTTGCGGCGTTGTGATGG
>CALAMD010000027.1 GCA_937925695.1 uncultured Bacillaceae bacterium
TGATAAAGGAGATTGCTATGAAGATTGTAATTGCACCCGATTCATTCAAAGGGAGTCTTACATCTATTGAAGTGACAAATATAATTGAGACAGCCATTTTTGCTGTGAACCCCAATTATTCTGTTATTAAAAAACCGATGGCAGATGGTGGCGAAGGAACGATAGATGCCTTGTTATCGACTACAAAAGGGGAACGGATTAACCTTAAATGTACGGGACCATTAGGAGAAACAGTTGAAACATACTATGCCATTGTTGGTAATACAGCTATTATCGAATGTGCGAATATTGCTGGATTAACTCAAGTTCCACCTTCAAAACGGAATCCAGATGTGACAACAACCTATGGAATCGGAGAAGCTATTTTAGATGCTCTAGATAAAGGCTGTCAATCGTTTATTATTGGTTTAGGTGGAAGTGCAACGAATGATGGTGGTTTAGGCATGCTAATTGCCCTTGGCATGAGAGCGTATGATGATCGTGATGAAAGGGTCGGCATATTTGGAAAAGATCTGTTGAACGTTCGACGAGTTGACCTTGCCAATTTAGATCCCCGATTACAACATATTCAAATTCAAGTTGCTTCAGATGTTCATAACCCATTATGTGGGGATCGGGGAGCGAGTGTTGTTTATGGTCCCCAAAAAGGCGCAACTCCTGAGCAAATTCAAAGTTATGATAATGCTTTGCGTCGTTTCGCTACCCTCGTTGAATCACATATAGACCGACAAGTGCAACACATTCCAGGTGCAGGTGCAGCTGGTGGCCTTGGTTTTGCTTTATTAGCATTAGGGGCAGAAATTGATTCTGGTGCTGCCTTAATTGCCACCAAGATGCATATTGAACAAGCCATAAAACAAGCAGATTTAGTTATTACTGGCGAAGGACAAAGTGATGAACAAACATTGTATGGGAAGGCACCCGGGTATATAGCAACACTGGCAAATAAATACAAGGTACCTGCAATTTTAATTTCTGGTAGTATCTATGATGTAGAGAAACTACAAAAAGTTTTTGCTGGGTGTTTTGCGATACCTAATCGACCTCTGACGTTGGCTGAGTCTATGAAGGAAGCAGAGTCATTATTATATTTACAAGCTAAACAGGTTATCAATCTGGTGAGTACTGTTATTGAGAGTGGCTCTATTCCTAATGAAAAAAGGGAATAGTGGTATTTTTATAAAAGTTTAAGTCTAGGTAAATAGATGTTTGCTAGCTAAATAAAGCTAGCAAACTAGTCATGTTGAGGGACGCGTTGGTTTTTTCTCATCAAATAAACAATTAAAGAAATGATGATAAAACCAGCTATTTCACCTAAGGCAGAGGCGATAGAACCATTGATCCCATTTAGATGGGGCCAAATTCTTACAAATATAAATAAGGAAAGGATAACAACGATTAAGTTACCTGCCTGAGCAAATAACATTTTATTTGTTTGGCGATGTAGCATTAAGAAACCATTTAAGAAATCAACCCAAGGGAAAATAAAGGTTTTAATAATGAAAAATTTTAACACGGCTATCGTCGCTAATGATAAGGACTCATCAGCACCCATGATCACTTGCATAAAGGTCATACCAATTGGTGTATAACATAGAATAATTAACAGTAAAGTTGGAATGGTACTCATCATAAATACGAACTGAATGACTTTCTTTTTAGTATGATTTTTATAAAATTGGATGACTAATTGATGGGTATACATGAAAAAACCTAATATCATATTCACAATACTTACAGCTAGCGCAAATGAAGCAATACTCATTTCTATATCGTTAGCTTGACTCAGTAATATATAGATGATGGGGACGAGTATTGATTGCATAAAAAAGTATAGGACCAATGGGAAGTAAAATCTCGCAATATCAGAATGATATAGTTGATAGGTTTGATCCTTCGCTTTTATTTCATGTTTTAGTAGAGATTGTCCCTTATAAACACTTATGCCACATTCGATGAGCATGCCCGTTAGGAAAATCAATGCGCCACTCACACTAGTAACATAATCCAAAGCAATGAGTAAACCAGAAATGATAAACATGCCAATTAAGCGTACAACAACACCAATCGTTAACCAATTCGTAGCAAGTTGTTGGATGATCACACCTTGATACAATCCACGAACACCCGATAGAATAATGACAATTGAAATAACTTTATACGTAATTGATATGGCATCAACCATATTTTCATCGGCATTAAAGAAATTTGTGTACATCCAAGGACCAATGGGTGAAAAGGCAATGATTGTACTTAGGGACATAATCACAATTGATACATAAAGGAAGAACTTCCCGATTTTTTGAAAGGATTGCCTATCTTGTACGAGGGCAGAAGATGTGTGACGAAAAATAATCATGGATCGTTCAAAAAGACCAAACATTGACATGGCTACAGCGTAACAGGCAATAATGAAGGCTGCATTTTCCCCTCTACTCAATGTACCATTAATAATAACGTGGGAAATTGAAGTTAGGCTAGATGATATACCTAATGGGATGAAAAAGAAGCTTAGTTGTTTAAAAGACAGTGGTCGGTTACTATCCACGTATAAAAACCTCATCTCTTTTGTGTACTCATACCAATGTAGTTAACTTAATTGTAAGTAATATTTACCAGGTTTACAACTATCTATCAATAGTTGTAAACTATGATTGGGAGTAGTTGCCAATTAGACTTGAAACATATATCATAAAAATAACAACGTTGTTATTCATGTAAATTGAAATGATAGCGCTTAAACTTGAAATGAATCCATTATAGTCGTGGATAAAAGCTAGTAAAATATGAAAAAGGAATGGTGATCCATGAAGGAATTACAACCAATTATTGATCAATTAGCAACAGGAAATGTACCATCCAGTACGGAAAGTGTAAAAGTGTATGAGAAATCATACCAGCAATATGAAGACGTTCACTTACTAATGGTCAAAGTGGATACAGAAAAATATTTAGTAGTTGCTGGGCAAGGGACGCTCTTTGATGAGTTGACAGGCGAACAACTCACTGACAATAGCAAGGTATGTCCTTTGACACACGAAAATCGCCTAGTTATTAATCGTTATTTTGACTTTACAGTACCCCGAGCCTTTGGTACAAAAATAGCCACTATTGGTTTAGGGGATCGATTAGGCTTGGCATCGCCTGGACATATTCAAACAATTGAGGGAAGAAAGGTTAAACCAGTTCTTGCTCAACAAAGTATTAGAGAATTAACACTGACAAACCGTTCGATGGAAGATATGCTTGATGCAGCCGCTTTTGCCGTGTTCCAAGAAGGTTATCAGGGTGGCTATGGAGCTGATGGGGATCATATTAAAGAGGAAAAAGATATTCAATCAGCCTTAGCACTTGGTGTGTCGATGATAACGTTAGACTGTTCCGATCAAATTGATAAAACAGTTGAAGAAGCATCACTAGAGGAGTTAGAAAAACGTTATCAACAATTACCAGCTGAAGTCCAAGACCAATACAATGAACGATATTTAAATCAAACGTTTGAAGTAAATGGCTTAGAGATTACTTTTGACCGTGAAGCGGTTATGAAAAATGTATTGTTATATGATGAAGCGATAAATTATACAACTCATGTATACGAAAAATACATTCATAAAGCTGGGCGCGATATTGATTTTGAGATTTCTATTGATGAAACAGAAACAGTTACATCACCACAAGCTCATTTCTTTGTCGCCAATGAATTAATGAAAAGAAATGTAGCAGTCATCAGTTTAGCGCCAAGATTCTGTGGGGAATTTCAAAAAGGGATTGATTATATCGGTGATTTAGAGCAGTTTGAAATCGAACTGAGAGAACATGCTTTAATCGCTGAACATTTTGGTTATAAGTTAAGTATTCATTCCGGAAGTGACAAGTTCGCAGTCTTCCCGATTATTGCGAAATATACGAAAGGCATTTTACACGTAAAAACAGCGGGTACAAACTGGTTAGAAGCTATTCGTGTGATTGCTAAAACAAATCCTGATCTGTATCGACGGATGCATGTGTTTGCTTTAGAAAATTTTGCTGAAGCCTTGAAGTATTATCATGTTACCCCTGATTTAGATAGCATTAAGCCTTTGGATGAAGCTACTGATAATGAATTACCAGCTTATATGGATGATGATGCGGCAAGACAGTTATTCCATATTACTTACGGATTAATTTTAACTACAAAGGACGATCAAGGGAAATTCGTCTTTAGAGATGAGTTTTTCAAGACTTTGCATGATTATGAGGACGAGTACAATGCTGCCTTGATCAAACATATCGGTCGTCATTTAGATACATTATCTTTATAAATGCATATACAAAAAGGTCACCATTAGCGTGACCTTTTTGTGTCCTATCGTCAAAATATAACTTCAAATGTTACAGCTATTCGTTTGATAATAAAGCTTGTAAGATTTGTTACTGATCTTACAAGCTTATCAATAACCTTTAATTTAATTTAAAGGTTTGAATTTCGTCATTCAGTTGTTCAGCGAGTTTAGCTAATTCATCAGCACTACTAGAAATTTCATCCATAGCACTTGATGTTTGTTGGACAGTCGCAGCAGCTTGTTCTACTCCGGCAGCAGACTCCTCTGACACAGAAGCGATATCCTGAATTAAATCATTCATATGGTCGCTATTTGTAGCAATATTTTTCAAGTTATTGGAAATAGCGACAATTTTATCAATCATGTCAGTGACAGAAGATTCAATTGTTAAGAAACTTTCGCCTGTTTTTTCGATTTGTTCTGTTCCTTCTTTTACTTCTTCATAACCTGCATTAAGTGATGTAACGACTTGGTCTGTTTCATGTTGAATTTCGTTTACAATATGCGTAATTTCGGATACTGATGAAGCGACTTGTTCTGATAAATTTCTTACCTCTTCTGCTACGACAGCAAATCCTCTACCATGTTCGCCAGCTCGTGCTGCTTCAATAGCTGCGTTTAAGGCCAAGAGATTTGTTTGATCAGCAATATCTTTAATAACTTGAACAAGTTGTGAGATTTGGGATGATTGTTTATCTAATCCTTGCACCTGGGCAACAGATTGAGATACAATTTCGTCTATCCGTCGCATCTGTTCCACAGATTGTGCCATCAAGTTTCGACCTTCTGTAGTTAAATCAAGGACTTGACTTGATGCGCGGCTAACATTTTGCCCTTCCTGTTCTGATGCTTGAACGATTTCAACAAAATCATTCATTCCTTCAGATAAATTAGCAGCACTATTCGCTTGGTTTTCAGCACCTGATGAAAGTTCTTGCATGGTTGATGAAATTTGCACGCCGCCTTCATTCACTTCATTGGCTGATTGGGTTAGTTCCTCACTTCTAGCCGTAACCAACTGAGAAGCCTCAGCTACTTTAGTAATAATATTGCGAATGCTATTCTTCATTCGGTTAACAGAATTTGATAATTGACCGATTTCGTCACGACCTTTATAGTCCATATCCTCGATTGCTAAGTTGCCTTCAGCCATTGTCGATGTTAGATCTACTACTTTACGCAAATTATTTGATATCCGCCTACTGACAATAGCCACGATTGTCACGCCAATAATGATAGCTAGTCCACTTGCAATAATGAGGGCGAAGATACTATAGCTGATGCTAGACTTTGCGCTAGCGACTGATTCGGCTTGGTCTTCAAAAGTATATTCGATCAACATATTAATTCCATCATCAACCGCCATTCTTGTTCGGTTCGTTTGTTCTCGTCTTAATTTTGTCATCCTATCTGAAGTATTTTCTTCTTCAATAATGTCCTCAAATATATCATTCATACGATTGTCAAAATCCATGATTACATTGAACAAGTTTTTCTGTTGCTCTGTACGCATTGCTGGTTCAACTTTTTCAACTAGTTGATTAAATTCTTCTAAAGTCTGTTCATATTGCTCTATGTATTGTTCATCATTGGTAATAATATAATCAGCAATATGGATATCCTTCTTTTGAATTAATGTGGCCATTTGTTCTAATTCATATGTTCGAATACTATCTTCTTCTATTTGATTAATATTAGTTTCAACGATAGAGAGTTGAAAATAAACAATGAGCACTGAGGCAATGAATAGGATGGTGACTATTGAAAAGGATAATAAATACTTATAACCAATGCGTAGATCCCGCCAATTGATAAACTCACCAAATTTATCAATGATCGGCTTTAGTTTGTTTTGTAATGTTCTAACTTTTGTTTTCATAGCGTTCCTCCATGTAGATTCATGTTGTGTAATAATGACCCCAATTTAATACATCGGATATAATGATAAAAAAATAAAGGATCAACTGAAAATTTCAGTGAAAAAATTAAGGGCACAAAAGGATGAATGGTCATGATTTCATAATAGCAGGGATATAGGTTGAATTAATAATGGCTTTGGCAAGGCTTATTTCCACAACTTGGCAAGTTATCAGTACATGTGATTGACGTATGGATAAAGTTATTCAAAAAACAATCACAAGGATGCAATCCAAACTACATAACTAGACAAATTTCTACATAGCTAGGCCAAAAGAAAAACCAGATATTGTTATTGAAGAGGAAAAATTAATAATGCATTGCATGTACGTACATTTTATATTAGAATAAAACTATAGATAAAAGCAAATAGTTGTTTGAATTGTAAATTGTAGGAAGGTGAGGCGCTCTAATGTTAGAAGACTTGAAACAACAAGTTCTAGAAGCAAATTTAGCATTACCTAAGCATAATTTGGTTACTTTTACGTGGGGTAATGTAAGCGGAATCTGTCGCGAGAAAAATTTAGTTGTCATTAAGCCAAGTGGTGTTCCTTATGAACAACTAAAAAAGGATGACATGGTTGTTGTAGACCTTGACGGAAATGTTGTTGAAGGTGATTTAAATCCTTCATCAGATACGCCAACACATCTTGTCTTATATAAAAACTTCCCTGATATCGGTGGTGTCGTCCATACGCATGCTCCTTGGGCAACTAGTTGGTCGCAAGCAGGTAAAGGAATCCCCCCACTAGGAACGACACATGGCGATTACTTTTATGGTACCATCCCTTGCACAAGACCGATGACAGAAGAAGAAATTAAAGGCGATTATGAATTAGAAACTGGTAATGTAATTGTTGAAACCTTTAAAGACCTCGATCCAAATGCGATTCCAAGTGTTCTTGTCCATAGTCATGCACCTTTTTCATGGGGTAAAGATCCTAATGATGCTGTGCATAACGCTGTTGTTTTAGAAGAAGTAGCTAAGATGGCTTTACAGACATATCAACTTAACCCAAATACTCCTCGCATGGATCAAGCATTGTTAGATAAGCACTACCTAAGAAAACATGGTGAAGATGCCTATTACGGTCAAAAATAATCTAGTTGTTTATGATGATGACAATTCGAACAATATTTGCTTCGTAATAACGACCTTGGGAATGGATCCAAGCATATGATCAACAGTCCTTTAAGATTTGCCAACTAGAAAGTCGTGTCGATGTTTTAAGATCTTTTAATTACAATGATGAAGAGGAAAATGGAGGAATAGTAATGCTAACAATTAAACCTTATGAATTTTGGTTTGTCACTGGAAGTCAGCACCTATACGGTGATGAAACCCTTCTAGAAGTTGAAAAACATTCAAAGATTATCGTCGAAAAATTAAACGAAAGTGGTAAATTACCGTATAAAATTCAATACAAAAATTTAGTAACGAATGCAACTGACATTAGAAATTTAATGTTAGAAGCTAATAATGATGAAAATTGCGCTGGTCTTATCACATGGATGCATACGTTTTCACCGGCTAAAATGTGGATTTCAGGTTTGCGTGCCTTACAAAAACCACTACTACATTTACATACCCAGTTTAATCGCGACATTCCTTGGGACGATATCGATATGGATTTCATGAACTTAAACCAGTCTGCCCATGGTGACCGTGAATATGGGTTTATCGGTACCCGAATGGATGTTGCCCGTAGAGTGATTGTTGGTCATTGGGAAAATGATGATGTAGTTGCTAAGGTAGGCGACTGGATGCAAACAGCTGTAGCAGTTACAGAAGGAACTAATATTAGAGTCGCTCGTTTTGGCGACAACATGCGTGATGTAGCGGTAACAGAAGGCGATAAGATTGAAGCACAAATTAAGTTTGGCTGGACCGTCGATTATTATGGTATCGGTGATTTAGTAGAAGAAATCAATCAGGTTTCTGACGATGATGTGGAAGCCTTGTTTGAAGAATATACGAAGTTATACGAAATGCCTGCTGAAGCAAGTGAACCAGGACATGTAAGAGATTCCATTTTATATCAGGCCCGGGTAGAGCTTGCGCTAAAATCCTTCTTATCACGTGGAAATTACAATGCCTTTACAACGAACTTTGAAGATCTCCATGGAATGAAACAATTACCAGGACTTGCTGCTCAACGCTTAATGGCACAAGGTTATGGATTTGCGGGTGAAGGTGACTGGCGTACAGCTGCATTGTTACGCATGATGAAAATTATTGCTAATAATAAAGGTACTTCCTTCATGGAAGATTATACGTACCATTTAGAACCAGGAAATGAAATGATTTTAGGCGCACATATGCTTGAAATTTGTCCAACTGTTGCTGCAACAAAACCAAGAATTGTTGTTGCACCCCTAAGCATAGGTGGAAAAGCTGATCCAGCCCGTCTCGTATTTGATGGCCGTGGTGGTAAAGCAATTGCTGCATCACTAGTCGAATTGTCTGGTAGATATCGCTTAATCGTAAATGAAGTTGAAGCAGTACAACCGACTGAAGAAACACCAAAATTACCGGTTGCCAAAGTATTGTGGAAACCAGAACCATCCTTGGCGGAAGCTACTGAATCCTGGATTTATGCTGGTGGAGCACACCACACAGTGTTCTCATTTGAAGTGACAACTGAGCAATTATATGATTTTGCTGAGATGACTGGAATAGAATGTGTTGTGATTGATAAAGATACGAATGTAAGACAATTAAGAAGCGAATTAAAGTTCAGCGATGCATATTGGAGATAAGCTCAATAATGCATAAGATTTAGCTATCAACCCCTGTTAATTGAACAGTATAAGAGTACCTATTTCATAATAGGTACTCTTTTTTATGTGTAAATATTCGTGTCTTCAAGAATATAAGACAAGCTGTTAACGAGATTGCAAGAATCATGCTTATCATAAGGTGATGCGAGCATTCGCCAAGGTTGACAAATACCGTTGGGCAAATGCTATTTTATGTGGGCCATTCAATGAAAAATCCTAAATGGACAGCAATTAAACCATTGCTAATAACGTGATTTCTACTTACTTCTTTGGTCTAAAAACATACTTGTGCGCATAAGTATGTAAGGACAAGGCTAGGAGCATAGACGAGGTAGTTGAAGAGGTAGTTTAGCAGAGCGATTGAATCATTTAGGAGGGGATTAGATTGAAAAAAGGAATCATATTTATTTTCGCCTTATTATTAATTGTTGTTTTAGCTGCTTGTGGTGATAAAGACGGTGATGGACAAACAGTCGGTATTGCCATGCCTACTAAATCATCCGAGAGATGGGTTAGAGATGGTGAAAATATGCAAAAAGAATTTGAGGCATTAGGCTATACAGTAGACTTACAGTATGCAGAGGATGTTGTTGAAAATCAAATATCCCAAATTGAGAATATGATCACGAAAGGAGTCGATATTCTCGTTATTGCTTCTATAGATGGCGAAGCACTAACAGAAGTTTTGACCCAAGCGGAAAATCAAGATATTCCAGTCATAGCATATGATCGATTAATTATGAACAGTGATCATGTCAGTTACTACGCGACCTTTGATAACTTTCAGGTTGGGGTTTTACAAGCAACCTATATCGAAGAAAAATTAGACTTAGCCAATACGAATGAATCGTACAATATCGAATTGTTTGCTGGGTCACCTGATGATAACAATGCCTATTTCTTCTGGGATGGGGCCATGTCCGTGCTGCAACCGTATATCGATGCTGGAACACTTGTTGTTCAGAGTGGACAGACTGACTTTGAACAAGGTGCTACATTAAGATGGGATGGTTCAGTTGCCCAAGAACGTATGGATAATTTATTAAGTGCCCATTATGCGAGTGAAAACGTTGATGTGATCTATTCACCATTTGATGGCATTAGTCGAGGTGTCATTTCATCACTCAAGGCAGTAGGGTATGGAACAGCAGATAAGCCAATGCCGATCATCACTGGGCAAGATGCTGAACTGGCTTCTGTTAAATCAATCATTGCTGGTGAGCAGACCCAGACGATTTTTAAAGACACCCGGGAACTAGCCAAAAGGGCAGTAGATATGGCTGATTCCATTCTGAAAGGTGAAGAACCAGAAATCAACGATACCGAAACATATCATAATGGCGTTAAAGTTGTTCCATCCTATTTACTTACACCGGTTACGGTAGATATTGAAAATTACGTAGAAGCCTTAGTTGATACGGGATATTTCACGATAGAAGAATTAAATTGATCAAGAGGGATGGTGGTTTGGCCAGTATGTTGGCTATATCATCATCCCTATTAAAGGATGTGATGATTGATTGGCAAACTCTATTTTGAAAATGAAGCAGATTACGAAGTCATTTCCCGGCGTCAAAGCCCTTGATCAAGTAAATTTTAACGTGAAAAAAGGTGAAATACATGCACTTGTCGGCGAAAATGGTGCAGGTAAATCAACTTTAATGAAAGTATTAAGTGGCGTTTATCCTTATGGAACATATACAGGCGATATTGTTTACGAAGGTGATGTATGTGAGTTTAAGAGCATCAATGATAGTGAACAACAAGGGATTGTCATTATTCACCAAGAGTTAGCATTAATCCCTGAATTATCGATTGCTGAAAATATATTTTTAGGCAATGAACGGGTGAATAAAGGAATTATTGATTGGAAGGAAACGATTATTGAGACAAGAAATTTACTTGACAAAGTAGGGTTGCATATAGATCCACAGGAAAAGATCAAGCATTTAGGGGTTGGTCAACAACAGTTAGTTGAAATCGCCAAAGCCTTATCCAAAAAAGTAAAACTTCTTATCCTTGATGAACCGACAGCTGCCTTAAACGAGGAAGACAGTGAGAATTTATTAAATTTATTAATTGAATTTAAAAAACAAGGTATTACTGCAATATTAATTTCTCATAAACTTAAAGAAGTTTTTCAAGTGGCAGATCGAATAACAGTCTTACGTGATGGCAGAACAATTGATACGTATAACCTACACAAGGAAAACACAACGGAAGCGAAAATTATTAAGGCGATGGTCGGAAGAGAGTTAGAGAATTTATTTCCTGATAGAAAAAGTAAGGTGAATCACGAGCAAATTGTATTTGAAATAAAAAAATGGTCGGTATTTCATCCGAAAGATCCTGAAAGACAAAAGCTATATGATGTCAATTTACACGTCAAAGCAGGTGAAATAGTTGGTATTGCAGGTTTAATGGGATCTGGCCGAACAGAATTGGCGATGAGTATCTTTGGCAAAACATACGGTCAAAAAATTTCTGGGCAAATGTTTATCAACGGAAACGAAGTATTTATTCATGATGTTAATCAAGCTATTAAACATGGGCTAGCATATGTATCGGAAGACAGACAAGGATATGGGCTCATTTTAATCGATAGTGTGAAAAACAATTTAACGTTGGTAAATTTGGCTGATCTGTCTAATCGGGGGATATTTGACCTTGGAAAAGAAGTCCTCGTAGCTGAATCGTTAAAGAATAGCTTACATATTAGAACACCCTCTATTGAGCAAAAAACGATCCATCTTAGTGGCGGGAACCAACAAAAGGTTGTCCTTGGGAAGTGGATTTTTGCCGATCCAGACATTCTTATATTAGATGAACCGACCCGGGGAATTGACGTTGGGGCAAAATATGAAATTTATCAAATGATCAATGAATTGGCTGAAAGAGGAAAAAGTGTCATTATGATTTCGTCAGAATTACCAGAGTTAATCGGGATGTGTGACCGAATTTATACCTTAAGTGAAGGAAAGATTACTGGAAACTTTGAAACTGAAAAGGTCGATCAAACGCAATTAATGACTTATATGACCCAGAGTGAGGAGGGATAGATGTGGATGAAGTGATCCAGTTAGTGCGAAGTAATATGAGAAGATTTGGCATGATCATAGCGTTAACGGGAATTATCATTTTATTTCAAGTTTTAACAAATGGGATTATTTTAACGCCATTGAATGTAACGAACATTATTATGCAAAATAGTTACATCATTATATTAGCAATTGGCATGATGTTAGTCATTATCACAGGTGAAATAGATTTATCAGTTGGTTCCGTCGCTGCATTTATTGGTGCTGTGTCTGGTGTATTATTAGTATCCAATGATTTACCCGTCTATCTAGGGATTATCATGTGTTTATTATTGGGAGCACTTATTGGCGCATGGCAAGGGTTTTGGGTGGCCTATGTAAATATCCCTTCTTTTATTGTCACCCTAGCAGGCATGCTTATTTTCCGTGGGTTAACTTTAGTCGTATTACAAGGTAGGACAATTGCGCCTTACCCAGAAAGTTTTCGAGGGCTTAGTTCCTCATTTATACCAGATTTATTTGGTGGCGGAAAAATCCAATTTTTTACCATCCTGATAGGGATTTTGATCACCCTTATCTTCGTGTTTAATGAATTGCAGATGAGAAAAACAGACTTGAGCTACAATTTCCAAGTCCTTGCCTTACCATGGTTTGTAGTTAAACTAGTATTATTTTCAATTGTGATTAATCTCTTTACGTATATCCTCGCCCTTTATGAAGGGATTCCATATGTGCTTATTGTCTTGTCGATCCTAGTCGTCGTATATACTTTTTTGATGAATCGTACCGTACTTGGTCGCCATGTGTATGCGGTTGGTGGCAATATTCAAGCAGCTAAATTATCAGGGGTAAAAACGAAAAAAATAAAATTAATTGTTTTTATTAATATGGGCATATTTGCTGCCTTATCGGGACTTATTTTTGCTGGGAGATTAAATGCAGCAACACCACAGGCGGGCACATTATTTGAGTTAGATGCAATTGCTGCCGCTATTATCGGTGGTGCTTCGTTTACTGGCGGAATTGGTACAGTATTTGGCGCTGTCATCGGTGCTTTAGTGATGGGTGTTCTTAATAATGGTATGTCATTAATGGGTATAGGTATTGATTGGCAACAAGCGATAAAAGGTGTAGTATTATTGTTAGCGGTTGCATTTGATGTGTTAAATAGGAATAAAACACACTAATTGAGGGAGAGAGACATAATGAACTATCGTCAATTAGGGAACACAGATATGAAAGTAAGTGAGCTTAGTTTTGGCACGTGGGCGATTGGTGGTGCTTGGGGGAAAACAGATGATCGTGAGGCACTCCGGGCATTAGCCTATGCCATGGACCGAGGTGTAAACTTTTTTGATACCGCGGATGTCTATGGTGATGGACATAGTGAACGATTGTTAGCTCAAGCAACAAAAGGTAAAGAAGATGAGATTTATATTGCTACGAAATTCGGTCGAGCTAAAGATCACACTGATCCAAATACGTATTCATTGGAAAGTGTTACGAAATATTGTGAAGATAGCCTGAAACGTCTCGAACGGGAGGCAATTGATTTATTTCAGATTCATTGTCCACCGATTGAAATACTAAGGGACGGCCATGTATTTGAAGTATTAGAGCGTTTAAAAGAACAAGGAAAAATTCGTTATTACGGTGTCAGTGTTGAATCGGTCGAAGAAGGACTACTCTGTTTAAAATATCCCGGTGTGAGTACATTACAAGTTATATTTAATATCTTTCGTCAAAAGCCGATTCAAGAATTATTTCCACAAGCCCAAGCTAACAATGTTGGCTTGTTGGCTCGAGTGCCATTAGCAAGTGGCTTGTTAACAGGAAAATTCACTTTAAATCAAACGTTTGAAGAAGATGATCATCGTCATTTTAATCGAGACGGACAAGCCTTTAACGTTGGTGAAACTTTTGCAGGGTTAACTTTTGAGAAAGGTGTTACATTAAGTCAAGAATTATCCTGGATCGCTGAAGAAAGAGGAAATATGACCCGAGCAGCTTTAAAGTGGATTTTAGAACATGACGCTATTTCATGTGTCATTCCAGGTTTTAAAAATGTCAAGCAGGTGGAAGATAACTTGCAAGCCCTATCAGTAAAAGGGTATTCAGATGAGGAAATGACTCGGTTGACAAAATTTTATCAAGAAAAAGTTCATGAACATATTCGTGGGTCTTATTAACCTATATATAGTAAATAATACATGTGTGGTATCAAAACGGTTCGTTTAGTTTCGAACCGTTTTTTTGTTTGCATTAAGTGAAAATGATGATGAAACAAATTATCAATATCGTGAATTAGGAAGTTGTACGAACATGTTATGATAGCGTTTTAATAAGGAATATCACCAACTTGTATTCGCTTGCATAACGTAAAACAGACGTCGAAAGAGTCCTAAAATGGCTAAAATTGAACTAGAACCAAGGCAAGCGATTACATTCTGATAAAACAAATTAATAGGAATATATGAACATTTTAACTCCAATAAAACGCAGTATATCAAGGTTTTGTCAAGTTTTGAAAATCAGAAACCCAAGACATATTGAATAATGAAGCGGGGATAGAAGGTGTATTAACCCTTGGTGTATTGCTATTTATCAAAGGTAGTATATATATGAATTGAAAAATATAAAAACCTGTATTATGATATAGACGTACGCACATGTTTTGTTAATTAATCAATCCACTTATTTGCACAATCAATCCCACGTTTTTTGACGATGTATAAAATGCACCATTTTTGAAAACGCTATGAATAAAGTCACCAACCCAGGGAAATAAATGAAGCAATAGGTGGATCTGATTGATATCAAAGCTTGTCATATTATTACAACTAGGAGGACAACCATGAAGAAACTTAAATTTACTTTACTTACCATTCTTACGCTCGTCATGATGTCGTTGTTGGTAGCTTGTGGTGGCGGCAGCGACAATAATGATAATGCTGGGAATGCAAACGATACACAAACAGCAGGGGATAATGTTGAAGATGCAACAGAATTAACATTCTGGACTTTTGCTGGTACACATGCTGACTTCTTTATAAATGCAGCTGAAAGATGGAATGAGGAAAATCCTGATCGTCCTATTAAATTGACGGCAGAAACATATCCATTCGATCAAATGCATAATAACTTGCTACTTTCTCTACAATCTGGAACTGGTGCTCCAGACTTAGTTGATATAGAAATTGCTAAATTCTCTAACTTCCTGATGGGTGACGTTCAGTTAGAACCGTTAAATGATCTAATCGAATCAGAATTAGATAACTTTATTCAATCAAGATTAGATATTTATTCTAAAGACGGTACAATTTATGGCGCACCAACTCATTTAGGTGCAACAGTCGTCTATTATAACCAGGAAATCATGGATGAAGCTGGTGTTGATATCGACGCTATTGAAACTTGGGATGATTATGTAGAAGCTGGAAAACAAGTTGTTGAAGCAACTGGTATTCCGATGACAACTATTCCTACAAACTGGTATGGAATTTGGCCATTCGTTACCCAAAGAGATTCAGATTTCTTTGATGAAAACGGTGAATTAACGCTTGACAATGATGTAAACGTTGAAACTTTAGAATTTATTGCTGACATGGTAAATGTTCATGAAATTGCCATCATTTCTCCAGGTGACCACTATCACTCTGAAGACTTCTATGGTTTCATGAACGATGCTGGCGCAGCATCAATCATCGTTCCACTATTCTACATGAAAGACTTTACTGAGTATATGCCTGACTTAGAAGGTAAAATGCAAATCAGACCAATGCCAACATGGCCAGACTCTGATAAACGTACTGTAGGTATGGGTGGAACAGGTACTGCAGTAACAAAACAATCTGAGAATGTTGACCTAGCTAAAGAGTTCTTATATTTCGCCAAGTTATCCGAAGAGGGTAATATCCACTTATGGACAGAGCTAGGCTTTGACCCACCACGTTGGGACGTATGGGATGCGCCTGAGCTTCAAGAAGAAACAGTGTATTACGAATATTTCCATGACGGTATCTTTGACATGTTATTAGATATTCGTGATGAAGTAGGTAGTGTGAACATGTCTGAGAACACACCTGACGTATTAGAAGAAATTGATACGAACGTCATGCACCGTGTGTTAAGAGAACAGAGCCATACAGCTGCTGAAGCACTTGAAGACGCAGCAAACAGTGTACAGGCCAAAATTGATAGTAAAAACTAGTTAGTCATAAGTTGGGCAGGTTTGTACCTGCCCAACCTAACTTATTGTAGAAAAGAAGGGATGGAACAATGGGGTCACGTAATAAAAAGAATTTTTTAAACTCACAAAAAATCGCACCATATGTATTCGTTTTTCCATTTATAATATCCTTTTTAGTACTTACACTTTACCCAACCATTAAAGCGTTTATTATGAGTTTCCAAAATATTTTACCTGGACAAGTAACATTTATTGGTATGAATAATTATGTTCGTGCTTTTAATAGTCCAACTTTTTATATTGCCTTAAAAAACTCAACAATATATATGATTTTAACGGTCGTCATTTTAGTGATCGTACCGATTATTTTAGCTGTTATTTTAGACTCTAACCTTACGAAATTTAAGACACTATTTCGCTCAGGTTTGTTTATACCTTCATTAACATCTGTCGTTGTTGCAGGTATTATTTTTAGAATGATATTTTCTGAATCTGATACAGCTATTGCCAACCAAGTTATTGGCTTTTTTGGTCTTGATCCAGTGAATTGGAGAAATACAGGTTGGTCGGCAATGTTTTTAATGGTCTTGTTAGCCTCATGGCGTTGGATGGGAGTTAATATTCTCTACTTTCTAGCTGGTTTGCAAAACATTCCAAATGAGTTATATGAATCAGCAGAAATCGATGGTGCTAACGTATTTCAAAAATTTATCCACATTACAATTCCATTCTTAAAACCAATTGCGACTTTTGTGATAACCATTAGTATTATCGGTGGTTTTAGAGTCTTCGAAGAAAGTTTCGTGTTCTGGGAGACAAGTTCACCGGGCAACATTGGTTTGACTTTAGTTTCATTCTTATATCAACAGGGTATCCATCAGAATGATATGGGTTATGGAGCGGCTGTTGGAGTAATCGTCCTAATTGTAGTCTTTATAGTCAGCCTCATTAACCTCGTATTAACAGGTGCCTTTAAGAGGAGTGATACGTGATGCAGAAACAGAAAAAAATATACACAGTCATCATAACGGTATTTATGCTAATAGTAACCTTGTTAGCCCTATTTCCGTTAATTAGTTTACTCATATCATCATTCCGTCCAGCATCTGATTTGTTTAGAATGGGCATGTCATTTAATATTAGTTGGGACGATTTAACATTTGAAAACTATAAATATATCTTTACAGAAGCAACCCAATATTGGAAATGGTATGGGAATAGTATCATTGTTTCCGTGTTAACGATTGTACTATCATTATTTTTCTCATCTATGGTTGGTTATGCATTAGCAATGTATGATTTTAAAGGCAAAAATTTACTGTTTCTCATAGTTGTCTTTATTATCATGGTACCATTTGAAATATTAATGTTACCCCTCTATCAACTAGTAACGAGCCTAAGACTAATTGATACGTATACTGGTATTATCTTGCCAAGTATCATCTCAGCCAGTGCAGTATTCTTCTTTAGGCAATATGCTATGGGCTTGCCGGCAGAGTTAATGGATGCTGCAAGAATTGACGGTGCAACTGAATATGGCATATTTTTCAAAATTATGCTACCTTTAATGACTCCTTCCTTAGCTGCGATGGCGATACTCCAAGGACTATTCAGTTGGAACAACTTTGTCTGGCCTCTACTTGTCATTAGATCAAGTGATATGTTCACCTTACCAGTTGGATTGCAAACATTACTGACTCCATATGAAAACAACTATGATGTCCTCATATCTGGTTCGATTATGACGATTGTTCCAATCGTACTACTATTTGTCGCATTTCAGCGGTACTTTATTGCAGGACTGACAACTGGAGGAGTAAAGGGTTAATTGTCTTTCAAATGCAAGAGGAGTTAATTTATGAATGGTAATTCTTTCGTTCAATCATTGGATACTATTTTTAGATGGATTACCCGTCTAGCGTTTGTTAACCTATTATGGATTGCCTTTTCTCTGTTAGGCTTAATTTTTGTTGGCATTTTTCCGGCGACGGTAGCTACGTTAGCCATTACGAGAAAATGGTTAACGGGATCACGTGAGGTTCGTATCTTTAAAGTTTTTAAAGATACATTTAAAAAAGAATTTATCGTTGCCAATATAATAGGTTGGTTGTTAACAATCCTAGGCATCCTCTTATATGTGAATTATCAAGTCATGGTATTGATGGATGATTCGTTACCAATCGTTACGATCTTTGCCTATTTTCTGATTTTGTTTTTTTATGGATTGTTTATCATTTGGGTTTTCCCAATGATCGCAAATTACAATGGATCGATTAAACAATATCTAAAAAATTCTTTTATCATCGGCATCGGAAAAATACATGTAACATTGGCTTTGATGATATGGCTATTCGTAGTTCTTTATGTATCTTTAGAGTTTCCCGCTACCATCATTTTTTGTTCAATATCAATAGCTGCTGTTGGCTGGAATTGGCTAACTTTAAGAGCCTTTGATAATTTGAAACAAGAACAATAGGGATCGGCCCTTTGCTCTATTCATTCTTGGGGTAGCATGTTAATTAATTACAAGAGATGCTACTCGTTATAATAACAACTTTATAAGTAAATAGAATATAGCTTTATTTTGGTTTAGAAACCTCGAATTTCTGTACAGAATTCAAGGTTTCTTTTTTTATAGGTCTGATGATGTAATTGGTAATTAATAGGTGTATTATTTGACCCATCACCATCAAACCGTGAAAGAATATTTTTTCACAATATATAGGAATAATTGAAAATTGCATCTATTTGCTTTATAATTATTGGTGTACGTATAAGTTTTGCGATTAATCATTTCCGCTTATTCGCATAACAAAATGAGTTACGCGATAAAGCTATAAATATACCAGCCAATAATGTAAACGCTACCATAACCATTTGGTTTTGATTAATCCAAAACTGAAAAAATAACTAGGAGGAAGAACATGAAGAAAATTAAAATCTCTGTGATTGTACTCCTCATGCTTGCTCTAACGACTTTATTGGTAGCTTGTGGCGGTGATGATTCTCCTGAAGGCGAAGCAACAGATGTAAAGACAGCCGGTGGGGACCTTGAAGATGCAACAGAATTAACATTCTGGACCTTTGCTGGAACCCATGCAGATTTCTTTGTAAATGCGGCTGAAAGATGGAATGAAGAAAATGCTGACCGTCCAATTAAATTGACGGCAGAAACTTATCCATTTGACCAAATGCATAACAATTTATTGCTTGCCTTACAATCAGGAAAGGGTGCTCCAGATTTAGTTGATATAGAAATTGCCAAGTTTTCAAACTTCCTCATGGGGGAAATTCAATTAGAACCATTAAACGATTTGATTGAGTCAGAAATTGACAGCTTTATTCAATCAAGATTAGATATTTATTCTAAAGATGGTACAGTTTATGGTGCGCCAACTCATTTAGGTGCAACAGTCGTCTATTACAACCAGGAAATCATGGATGAAGCTGGTGTTGATATTGATTCAATTCAGACTTACGATGATTTTGTAGAAGCTGGAAAAATTGTTGTAGAAAAAACTGATAAACCAATGACAATTATACCGACTAGTTGGTATGGTATTTGGCCGTTTATCACTCAGAGAGATTCAGATTTCTTTGATGAAAATGGTAATTTGACAATGGACAACGAAGTGAATATTGAGACCTTACAATATATCGCTGATATGATCCATGTTCATGAGATTGCGATTGTACCTCCAGGTAACCATTATCACTCTGAAGAATTCTATGGTTTCATGAATGATGGTGGTGCTGCATCTATTATCGTTCCACTATTCTACATGAAGGACTTTACGGAATATATGCCGGACTTAAAAGGGAAAATGCAAATCAGACCAATGCCAACATGGCCAGACTCTGATAAACGTACTGTAGGTATGGGTGGAACAGGTACTGCGGTAACAAAACAATCCGAGAATGTCGATTTAGCTAAAGAGTTCCTCTATTTCGCGAAAATGTCAGAAGAAGGGAATATTCGTTTATGGACTGAGCTAGGTTTTGACCCACCACGTTGGGATGTGTGGGAAGCTCCTGAATTACATGAGGATAATCCATATTACGAATTTTTCCACGAAGGTATTTTTGACATGTTATTAGATATTCGTGATGAAGTAGGTAGTGTAAACATGACGGATAATATCCCTGATGCATTAGATGAAATCGATACGAATGTAATGCACCAGGTAGTGAGAGAAAATACGCATACTGCTGCTGAAGCTTTAGAAGAAGCGGCGAAAAATGTTCAGGCGAAAATAGACAGTAAAAATTAGTAGTAGTCGTTAGGCAGGTTTAATCCTGCCTAATCTACTTACAGAAAGGATGAAACCATGGGATCACGGAAGAATAGAAATTTCTTTAACTCGCAAAAAGTGGCACCATATGTTTTCGTATCTCCTTTTATCTTGTCATTTTTGGTACTAACGCTTTATCCAACGATAAAAGCATTTATTATGAGTTTCCAAAATATTTTACCTGGACAAGTAACATTTATTGGTTGGAACAACTATATTCGAGCGGTAAAAAGTCCAACCTTCTATATTGCCTTAAAAAATTCAACAATATATATGGTTTTGACCGTAGTTATTTTAGTAGCCATCCCGATTATTTTAGCAGTTATTTTGGATTCAAATTTGACCAAATTTAAGACTTTCTTTCGCTCAAGCTTGTTTATACCTTCATTAACATCTGTTGTTGTTGCAGGTATTATTTTTAGAATGATCTTCGCTGAATCGGACACAGCTGTTGCGAACCAAGTTATAGGTTGGTTTGGACTGGAACCAATGAATTGGCGAAACACAGGATGGTCGGCAATGTTTTTAATGGTCTTATTAGCCACATGGCGTTGGCTAGGTGTAAATATTCTCTATTTTTTAGCTGGATTACAAAATATACCAAATGAGTTATACGAATCAGCAGAAATCGACGGAGCGAACGTGTTTCAAAAATTTACGAATATTACTCTTCCATTCCTAAAGCCTATCATCATATTTGTTACGACTATTAGTATCATTGGTGGCTTTAGGGTCTTTGAAGAGAGTTTCGTGTTTTGGGAAACAAGTTCACCGGGCAACATTGCCCTAACTTTAGTCACGTTTTTATATCAACAAGGTATTCACCAAAATGATATGGGCTATGGAGCAGCTGTTGGGGTTATCGTACTACTGATTGTCTTTGTAGTCAGTTTTATCAACCTATTATTATCAGGTGCCTTCAAGAGGAGTGATACATGATGCGGAAACATAAGAAAAAAATTTATACCGCATTAATATCGATCTTTATGCTCATAGTGACCTTGATAGCCCTATTCCCGTTAATTAGTCTACTCGTCTCGTCTTTTAGGCCAGCATCTGATTTATTTAGGTATGGCATCACCTTCAATATTGATTTTCGTGACCTCGTTTTGGAAAACTATAAATATATCTTTACTGAAGCGACCCTATATTGGAAATGGTATGGAAATAGTTTAATCGTATCTGCACTAACCATAGTACTGTCGCTATTTTTCTCATCTATGGTCGGTTATGCATTAGCTGTATATGATTTTAAAGGAAGGAACTTACTGTTTGTCATCGTTGTCTTTATTATCATGGTTCCTTTTGAAATTTTAATGTTACCTTTGTATCAACTCATGACGAGTCTTCGATTGATTGATACGTATACGGGGATCATCTTGCCGAGTATTATATCGGCAAGTGCTGTATTTTTCTTCCGTCAATATGCGATGGGGTTACCAATGGAACTAATGGATGCGGCTAGGATTGATGGTTCGACAGAATATGGAATATTTTTTAGAATCATGTTACCTTTGATGGCGCCATCTTTAGCGGCAATGGCAATATTACAAGGGATGTTTAGTTGGAATAACTTTGTTTGGCCGTTGCTCGTGATTAGATCAAGCAGTATGTTTACATTACCTGTTGGCTTACAAACCTTGCTGACTCCATATGAAAATAATTATGATGTCCTCATTTCTGGATCAATTATGACGATCGTTCCAATTGTCATATTATTTATCGTATTTCAGCGTTACTTTGTAGCTGGACTAACAACCGGTGGAGTGAAAGGCTAATTTTTTTCCAATACATCCCAAAGGAGTTAACATATGAATGGACATACAATCGTACAGTCATTGGATACCTTCTTTAGATGGATCACGCGAATTGCCATTGTTAATCTATTATGGATCGGGTTTTCTCTTTTAGGGTTTATTGTATTGGGTGTTTTTCCTGCAACGGTGGCTACGCTAGCTGTAACGAGGAAATGGTTAACAGGTGCAAGGGATATTCATATAGGTAAGTTATTTACAGAGACATTTAAAACAGAATTTATTGTTGCCAATATAATAGGTTGGTTGCTGGCGATCATAGGTTTTCTACTATATTTGAATTACAAAATTATGTTGACCATGGCTGATACCTTACCCGTTATTACGTTATTTTCCTTTATATTAGTTGCATTTTTTTACTTATTGATAACCTTATGGGTATTTCCAATGATAGTAAATTATAAGGACACAATTATGCAATATGTGAAGAATGCATTTATCATTGGCATCGGAAAACTACACGTAACATTGGGAATTATGATCTGGCTATTCGTAGTTCTGTATATATCGTTAGAATTTCCCACGACAATCATATTCTGCTCAATATCATTAGCAGCCGTTGGTTGGAATTGGTTAACTTTAAAAACATTTAATAAATTTGATCAAAAGGAACAGTGAATGCCATATTAATAGTTAGGATTTTTTGCTACTTGGATAGCTACTTTATATCCTTGAAACCTCGATTTTTGTCTTAGGACCTTCGAGGTTTCTTTTTTTGTTTTATAAATATAATTGCTTAAAGTTAGAAGGCTTGATCATCTGTATCTGTTTTACTCCATATAAATTAACAATATTCAAAATATACTTGACAGTTTTGGTGAAAAAGCTATAATGAAGATATCTAACTAACATACTAGTGTTCTAAAAGACAAGATATGTTTAACATGGTACCCTATACACCAACTTCAGGCTAATATTGACTTATCCTAATGAAAACTAAATTTATTAATAACCCCAAATATGTAAGCGCTTAATCACAATGGAATACTCATCCGTTTAGTTATTGCCCGAATAGTCTCATCGCTTGTATACAAGTGTACTAATATATTTCCAGATCTTTGTTGAGTTTGTTTTTCTTCAATTTTCGAGGAGTAGGCAGATGTTTTTTTGGCAACGCACATCACCTTCAATAAGACACATCGTTTGCTTTTAAGTGAGTAAACAGATGCAAACATAAAGTGTCAATTCATATTGAAAGGAAGTGAGGTCATCAAATAGTTCAATAAACATGTAAGTTAAAGGGGATTATGGAATATTTCTATTTTTAGCCATTTAAATGAAGAGTATGTGGGGGATGTAAATTGAAACCATATTTAAAGTTGTTTTTCGTCATGTTATTAATCGGTTTGTTAGTTGCTTGTAATACGGATAAAGAAACATCGAGCAATGACAACGAAGGTAATCAAAATATAGAACACAATACACAAAATGATGAGAATAACGTACAGAATGAAGGAACCAACGAAGAAACTTATGACTTAGGTGGGCGCACGATTAGATTGAATTTCCACGTGGATTTAACACCAGAAGAAGGTACTGAAACAGGAGATCTATTAGTAGAGAGATGGAAGGAAGTCGAAGAAAAATATAATGTAACCATTGAGTGGACTGAAATTCCGTATGAGGAAAAAATTGAACACTTAACGACCACTGTATTAGCAGGCGAACCTTTTGCAGATCTCGTAAGAATGGATCCTACCCAAGCATCTGGTCTAGCCCAAGAAGGACTGATCATACCTTTAGATGATATTATTGATTTATCCCAATCTAAAATGAGTGAAGAACTAAAAGAGGCAGGCCGTGTCAATCCTGATGGCAAAGTCTATATGATGGATACGTTACGATCCTTTGCCTCAGGTGGCGGTATGTTTTATAATAAAACGATGTTTCAACAGGCAGGACTTGAGGACCCTTATGAATTGGTTCAAAGGGGCGAATGGACTTGGGAAAAAATGCTAGAAGCAGCACTAACATTAACGACCGGTGATCAATTTGGTTTAGCTGCTGATCCAAATAGACTAGCTGAGTATTTAATTTTATCAAACGATGCTCGTATATTAAACACTGAGACCGGAGAAATTGTTATGGATTCACCAGAAGCCATGGAAGCCCTTGAGTTTATGGCTGATTTATATAATGTACACAATGTCATTAAGCCAAATGACAGAAGTAGTAACTGGGAAGACCCGCCTGTATTCTTTAATGAAGGTCTTGTAGGTATGGTTCATGGCGAATCATGGGAAGCAACTGATGAGCGTCGAGATACGCCGTTTGAGTGGGGTTATGTATTTTGGCCACTTGGCCCAAATGCATCTGAATATGGCGCGTTGAAGGTAAGTGGTGGAGGTTATGTTATTCCTGTAGGTGTAGAAGATCCGGAAATTGTTTATCAAATTTGGGAAGACTTACAAATATGGGAATATGAAAGAGACCACCTCCATGCAGAATATGAAAATATTCTAACCAATCAAGAGTCAGTCGATATCGCAAATCAAATGCTAGACGCTGTAAAAATCAGTAAGTGGAAACAATACAATTTACATGACGCATTTTATGGTACCTTTGAGGCAATTATGAATGGAGATGAGACACCAGCCCAGGCTGTTGCCAAAGTTAAACCAGAAGCTCAAGCCAGAGTGGATGAGTTTTTAGGAAAATAATCGTTCCTACAGCAAAGTGAATTCGGCTCAAACTTGCTAAAGTAATAGCGCTGAGACTGCCCCCAGCGCTATTGCTTTTATGAAACGAATATCATGTGTGCTCAATGTTATCAATCTATTCACTAGCGGTTATTTTTTGAAGATTCGTTGAGCAAATTGATACAAACCACTGCTCCATACAGCTGGCTCATGATCCCCTTCTTCTAGATACCAAAGATGAGGGATATTTTTTTCTGTTAAACTTTCATGAAAGTTCGTACTAACGTGTAAGAGATCGTCTTTTTCCCCGCAAGATAACCAGAGTAAATTTAATTGTTCCGTTAATTCCTGTGGATTTCTTAATAATTCCTCGGGTTTTTTTGTATTAGGAGCTGCCGAAAATGCGCCAATCCAAGAGAAAGTATCTAAATTAGTCAGGCCAATGTTTAATGATTGTCCGCCGCCCATTGATAAACCAGCAAGTGCACGATTTTCTCGATGTTTTTTCACAGGATAATTTGCCTCTATATAAGGAATAAGATCATTCAATAGATCATCCTCAAATGTTTCAAAGGCGGCAATTTTTTCTGGAGCAAAAATATCACCAACTGGTCGATCATCTTTCATCGCTCGTCCGTTAGGGAATACAACAATCATTGGTTCAAGCACGTTTTTGGCATATAAATTATCAAGGATGTTTTTGGGATTCATTTGATCATTCCACTCGTTTTCATCACCGCCTATGCCATGAAGTAGATATAAAGCGTTATACTCTTTATCCTCTGAAAAATGAGGTGGCGTATATACCATCGCTTTTCGCTCGACACCTACCGTTGAGGACATATATGTAATCATGTTCATCTCACCATGATCAATGTCATTTTTGTATTGATCATAACCTTTAGGTGCTGGGTTAATTTCTTTAGGGGCGGGCTTGACTGATTGGGAATCATTGGTACCTCTTTCCGAAGCAATCATGGCAGAACTTAATGCAAATGTTAATAAATTTCCTATCATGATGTTACTTATCCTCCTTTTTATTTCCTAATTATGTATGCGCTTGCAATAATACATTAAAAAAAGCCATCATGTTAATTTTTTCTTAGCTTGGTAGCTTGTATCATGCGTTGATCACGCTAAGGAACGATTGAGCAACCGAGCTAAAAAAGCTCAATGATGTCTTCGTATGAGTCTAGTTGTTATACTAAGGATGTATATCTATCTTAAACCATAATGGTCATTTCGACAATTAATGTTGGCGAGAATGATATCAGTTAAGTCAACTAATCACTTTGTGTTAGGATAACTGTCAAAGTTCTTGTGAATCATTTGCTATTATTGAAGTAATCAATTATAATTTAATGTGGAGCATTTTATTTTCATTTCATAAAACATAGCGTTTAATTAACATCTTTTATTTATCTATAATAATGAAAGCATTTACAATAATT
Source organism: uncultured Bacillaceae bacterium (assembly GCA_937925695.1). GTDB lineage: Bacteria > Bacillota > Bacilli > Bacillales > Amphibacillaceae > CALAMD01. The sequence continues at coordinate 26,444 of CALAMD010000027.1, forward strand.
TTCTATGAAACAATCTTTAGATGATTTGTTACTATGTAGATGAACTTATTAGTATGTTTACTGTTATACAAATGATCAGTATAAAAAATGAACGCCAACATTAAGTAATTCATTATCTTTAAGATGTACAACAACCTGTACATCTTATCATCTGATTAAGGGAGTGGCATTGTGCGTTTATTTAAATTGAAGAATGATTAATTTAGATGTTAGAGGTGTAGGGATTGAAGACTAAATACAGTATTGTCATGGAATCAATAAAATCAAAAATACTAGATGGTACATATCAACCCCATCAAAAAATAAGTTCAGAAAGTGAATTAATGAAAGAATTTGGTGTTAGTAGACACACGGTAAGATTGGCAATTGGTGAGCTCGTAGCTAAGGGATGGTTATATCGGGAACAAGGTGCTGGAACATTTTGTGCGGATCGAACAGCATTAGAATCAGAACTAAGTGGTTCTAATCCAAATAGTATTGCCATTGTAACAACCTATATCTCCGATTATATTTTTCCGTCCATTATTAGAGGGGCAGAAAAATATTTAAGTAAAAAGGGATACAATGTTAGCTTATTCAGTACGAATAATAATCATGAGACGGAAAAAAATGTCTTAGAAACAATACTGTCCCAACGCTTCGATGGCATCATTGTTGAGCCGACGAAAAGTTCAATCGCTAACCCAAATATAAACTATTATTTAAATTTAGAAAGCAAGAAAATACCATATATCATGATCAATGCTTATTATGACGAGCTTGAGCCAATTAGCTTAACCATAGATGATGAAAAAGGTGGTTATATCCAAGCTGAACACCTGATAAAATTGGGGCATAAAAACATTATTGGTTTTTTTAAAACCGATGACCAACAAGGTGCAAAGCGAATGAAAGGCTACCTACAGGCTCATAGAGATCACAATATCAGCATTATACCGAATAATATTATTACTTATAATACAGATGAAAAAGAAGAAAAGCCATTACAGAAATTTGAAGAGATATTAGATGCGAAAAATAATCATTCGCCAACAGCGGTGATTTGTTACAATGATGAATTAGCATTAAAGCTATTGGATATTGTCCGGGAAAGAAAATTAAAGGTACCTAACGATATATCTATCGTTGGCTATGATGATTCATTTTTAGCAAATGTTTCTGAAGTCAAATTAACGACTATTAAACATCCAAAAAGTGAACTTGGTGAGAAGGCAGGTAAAATGATCCTAGACATGATTAAGCGTATGAGAGAGAGTCGGGGTAAGGAAACAAAACCGATTGAATCAATCGTATATGAGCCTGAGCTAGTTATTAGAAATTCGACAAAGAAAATAAATTAACAAAGATTGACTGATGATTGATTTATAAAAGATACCTTAAGAAGCGAAAAGGGTATCTTTTTAATTGGCGTTTTTTGATATAATCTTGACTTTTCCAAATTTATTTCTTACTATTGATATACGTACAACTGTTGCATTATGCCTTGAAAAATCCCAAACATGTACGATCAAGATAAACGTATCATTTCAATCCTTAATTAACAATGACAATCAAAGTATATTTATATATAGTAGGGATATTATAAAGGATATTGTGAAAGCGTTTCAGTTGTATGGTGAATGTTTGTTAGAGTTAATAAGAAATTATTAAATATATTTAAAGGAAGGGAAGATACAAATGGCAAAAGATTTAACAAAGGCAAAAATGATAATTGACAAAGACTTTATCATCTCAGATATTGACCCACGCATCTATGGCTCATTTATTGAGCATTTAGGTAGAGCGGTTTACGGCGGTATCTATGAGCCTGATCACCCAAGTGCAGACGAAGATGGATTTCGTCAAGACGTGCTAGAACTCGTTAAAGAGTTACAAGTGCCGATCATTCGCTATCCTGGTGGAAACATGGTTTCTGCTTATAACTGGGAGGATGGAATTGGGCCGAAGGAAGAACGTCCACGTCGTTTAGAATTAGCTTGGCGTGTTATTGAGACAAACGAAGTTGGAACAAATGAGTTTGTCGAGTGGAGTAAAAAAGCAAATGCTGAAGTAATGATGGCTGTTAACCTCGGAACAAGAGGCATTGACGAAGCCCGTAACATGATTGAATATACGAACCATCCTGGTGGTACATACTGGAGTGACCTAAGAAGAGAGCATGGTTACGAAGAGCCACATAATATTAAAGTATGGTGTTTAGGTAACGAAATGGATGGACCATGGCAATTAGGTATGAAAACACCTGTGGAGTATGGTCGTATAGCTGCAGAGACAGCGAAAGCAATGCGTCTTGTTGATCCAACAATCGAACTAGTTAGCTGTGGAAGTTCAGGATCAGGTATGCCTACATTCCCTGAGTGGGAAGCTATTACATTAGACCATACTTATGAGTATGCTGATTATGTTTCACTTCACCAATATTATGGTAATCGTGACAACGATACAGCTAACTATTTAGCGAATGCCTTAGATATGGACAACTTTATTAAAACGGTTATCGCTACATGTGACTACATCAAAGCGAAAAAACGCAGCAAGAAAACAATGATGCTCAGCTTTGATGAGTGGAATGTGTGGTTCCATTCTGACGAACACGATAAACAACTAGAGCCATGGACAATTGCACCACCACAATTAGAAGACGTGTATACATTTGAAGACGCGATCCTCGTTGGTACGATGTTAAGTACTTTATTGAAGCACTCTGATCGCGTGAAAATTGCATGTATGGCACAACTTGTAAACGTAATTGCTCCAATTATGACGGAAAATGGCGGAAAAGCTTGGAAACAAACAATCTTTTATCCGTATTACTACACATCCGTCTATGGACGCGGTAAAGCATTAAACCCAATTATTCATTCACCAAAATATGATAGTAAAGACTTTACTGACGTACCATATCTAGACTCTTCAGTTGTTTATAATGAAGAAAAAGACGAACTCGTTATCTTTGCAACAAATCGTCATTTAGAAAACAAATTAAGAGTTGACATTGATATTCGTTCATTTGAAGACTTTGAACTAGTTGAACATGTTGTGTTAGAAAATGACGATCCTAAAGCAACAAACACAAAGGACAATGAACAAGTTAAGCCTCATAATAACGGCGAGTCATTTATTGAAGACGATATGTTAGTAGGTATTTTCCCGAAAATGTCTTGGAATATGATTCGTTTAAAGAAAAAACAAGCATAACATCATGAAACTACAGAACAACTTGCATTCATGTAATTTTCCCTTGCATGAATGCAAGTTTCTTTCATTTTAATTTATCAATCATGGAAGTGGTAAGTGGTGATTTTCACTGTTAATAGTGTTGTTGGTCAGTTTGAGTATCGATGATATTTTAATTGGTTAAATTGTAAGCGCAATCATATGGTATGTTGAACTAATACTGTTAGGAAATGTCTAATAACCGAATGATCCTCAGTTGATTAATAATTTTAAACAAGGCAATGGCCAACTTTGCTCATCAGTAAATTACGTTAACATTCATAATCATGATGAAGGTAACAACATAATAGGAGTGAAAGAATTGATGAATACACCTGTTGTTTTGAAGGATGGAATATTTAAAGCTTCTCAAGAAAAGGGTAAAGAATACTTGCTTTTCCTTGATGTCGATCGTCTCATTGCGCCGTGCTACGAAGCAGTGAAACAACAACCGAAAAAACCACGCTATGGAGGTTGGGAATCAACACAAATAGCTGGCCACTCAATCGGTCATTGGCTTTCTGCAGCAGCTGCTATGTATGAAGCGACCCAAGATCAAGCCCTGAAAGAAAAAATTATCTATGCACTAGATGAACTTGAACACGTACAAAGTTTTGATAAGGAAGGATACTTAGCTGGCTTTCCTCGTGATTGTTTTGATCAAGTATTTAGTGGTGAATTTGAAGTAGGGCTTTTTAATTTAGGTAACTCTTGGGTACCTTGGTATAGTATCCATAAAATTTATGCAGGGTTGATTGATGTTTATAACATCTTAGGTTTGCAAAAAGCATTAGATATTGTTGTTAAATTAGCTGATTGGGCAAAAAATGGTTTAGATAATTTAACGGATGAACAATTCCAACGGATGTTAATTTGTGAGCACGGTGGCATGAATGAGGCCATGGCAGATCTTTATTTAATTACGAAAAATGAGGATTACCTTGAACTTGCGAAACGATTTTGTCATGATGCCATCTTGAATCCTCTTGCAGAAGGTAAAGATGATTTAGAAGGAAAACATGCGAATACGCAAATTCCTAAAGTAATTGGTGCTGCTAAGTTATACAATATTACTGGTGAAAAACGCTATCAGGATATGGCATTGTACTTCTGGGATCAGGTAATTAAGCATCGTTCATATGTGACTGGTGGCAATAGTATTCGTGAGCATTTTGGACCAGTAAATGATGAAGAATTAGGAATCCAGACGACTGAAACTTGTAATACGTATAATATGATGAAATTAACTGAGTTATTATATCAGTGGTCACCAGATGCAGCTTATATGGATTATTATGAGCGGGCGCTATATAATCATATTTTACCGTCACAAGATCCTGATTCTGGTATGAAGAGTTACTTTATACCGACACAACCAGGACATTTCAAAATATATTGTTCTCCTGAAGATTCTTTTTGGTGTTGTACAGGCACAGGGATGGAAAATCCCGCACGATATAACCGAAATATTTATTATCAACATCAAGATGATTTGTATGTTAATTTGTTCATCGCTTCAGAATTAATCGATAAGAAAAAAGGTATCCAGCTTATTCAGCAAACTGATTTTCCATCATCCGATGAAACAACATTATTATTTAAAAAAGCTGGTCATGAAGCATTTACCCTGCATATCCGCGTACCATATTGGGTAGCCAGTGAAGTAACAGTAACCGTTAATGATGAAGAGGTTTATACCCAAAAAGAAGGTGGTTATTTATCGATTAAAAGGAACTGGGCAGATGGTGATCAAGTAGTTGTTAAGTTACCAATGAATTTGCATAAGTATATTGCCAAAGATGATCCGCATAAACAAGCCTTTTTATATGGACCGGTAGTACTGGCTGGTAAGTTGGGAAGGGAAAACTATCCTGAAACTGATATTTTAGAGGATCATATGAAGCTTGATAACCATCCGTTAATTGATGTACCTACCCTTGTCGCTAATGAAGATGATCCGAATGACTGGATTAAGCAGGTAAGTCATCACCCATTAGTGTTTGAAACAGATCCATTAGGTCAACCTGGAAATCAATCGATTACATTGGTACCTTTTTATGACTTACACCATGAAAGATATGCCCTTTATTGGAATGTCATGACTGAAAAAGATTATGAAAACTTTACTGACGAAAAACAAGAAGCCATGAAACGTCATCGAGAAATCACGATTGACGAAGTGTTCCCTAATGAACAACAACCTGAAGTTGAACATAATTTGCAGACAAAGAATTCCTATGCTGGCTATTTAAATGTTGTTCAAAGAGGTTGGCGTGATAGTCGGGGCGACGGATTTTTCAGTTATGATATGAAAGTTGAGCCAGATCGCCAAATGTATTTATGTGTCACGTATTATGGTAGTGATCACACATTGTATTTTGATGGCAAATCCTACGTACGGGATTTTGAAATTTTAGTAGATGGAACTGTTATCGCTACGCAGAAATTAGCTGTAAACAAGCCTGGTTCATTATTTGAAGTATGTTATGAAATCCCTGAGGCCTTAACGAAGGACAAGGAAAAAGTTGAAGTTAAGTTTAAATCAGAAGAAGGGAAAGCAGCCGGTGGTGTTTATGGAGTTCGCATCACAAACGAAAAAGTTTAAGGTTATCGAGAATACCTCATTAGCAAGCTGAAATATGCTTCTTCGAACAGATAATTGATAGAGATGAAGTGGGACTACAAAACCTAGTTAAATAAAAACGGAGCTCATTGATAGAAAATGGGCTCCGTATTTGTTTGATTGGTCGTGATTACTATTTTACCTATTTATCAATTTAATTTTAAAGACCTTTCTATTAATCTTTAATTTGATTTCACCTTAAAGTAGACCTGGTAGGGTTCATAGCCAATATCGCGAATTCGTCTTAATTGAATAACCGGATCTTGGTTTTCCGTCTTAAAGAAAAATCGCCAACTACCCCACTCTCGTTCATTTTCCAATGTCACTTCCGATTCAATATTTTCGATATCAGCAAATAAAATTCGTTCTTCAGCACAGATACCTGCTAATACATCAGGTCCATAGCGGAATGCCCCCATGTTCTCATCATCTGGAAGCGGTATGAAGCGGATTCCGATCGGTAAGATGATGGAAACTTGATCACCATCTGTCCATTCCCTGTCAATTGTAAAGAAAACATGGCTGTCTGTTGTTTTGGCGTATAATTCATTGTTAATGTAAATGATCGCATCAGATGTAATCCATTCTGGAATCCGAAACTTGATCGCAAACTTTTTCGGTTTAGACGTACTAACAACAAAGTCATATTTTTTATAAGGCGGCATGTTCTCGTAATAGGCAGTGTGTTCGTTAACTGACTGATAGCCTACAATATTAGAAGAAGTCAATAGGCTTCCTGACATATGGTCTTGCTGCTGGGTCAAACTGATTTCCACGTCATCAATGACTGTGTTTAACTTCGAACTAAAATATTGGCAAACATAAAGATCGTTAAGGTGCTGGTAATAAATGCCTCGATTCCATGCTGCATTTGCCTGTACCATCGTACCGTGACAACAAAAGAAGCTATCGGTTTCTGTACTCCAATCTTTCCTTAGACCCGCCTTCATTGGCAGAAAATACGTTAGCAATCCGGTATAAGGGTAGTCATGTTTATTACCGGTTAAATGGTATTCCTGATAGTAAGACTGGGCCATAATACCGTTATATATGTTGTATTCAATGTACTGGGCATACGTAGGATCACCGGTATGTCTAAACAGAAATTCAGCGAGACGAATCATATTGTATACGGTGCAGTGTTCCTGGTTCTTGTCGCCAAGTCTAGCTTTTATTTTCATTTTTGGCATCCACACTTCACCAGAAGTTTGACCGCCTGTTACAAGATATCCCCTATCTGTTACAGCACATTTCCAATAAGCTTTAACAATGTCCATCCAGTGCTCATCACCGGTTACTTCATAGGCCCGTGCACAGCCAAGGATCTCAGGAATGGTCGTGTTAGCATGCATGTTCGTGAGGGGATCTTTACCGTCAAGAAGCGGTTGAAAGAGCCTGCTACGATAATACCGTTCTAGTAGCGTTTTGTATTTAACCTTTCCGGTAATTTGTAGCAACTCAGCCCAGATTTCAAGCATGCCACCTGTTTCAGCATCGAGAATGTCATCAAATTTTTCCCTTGAAAAAGAACTACTCCATTGTACAAACCAATCAGCGAATCGATCAGCAATCGCTAATGCTTTTTGATTGCCGGTGTATAGATACATATCTACTAAACCCATAAATGTTTTATGAAGATTATATTGGGGTGCCCAGATATTTTTTCCTTGCGCGATCCAATGTAAATATTTTTCAGGGATCGGACCGACCCATTGACCCCCGTTATCTACTTGGCAAGCCTCCAATTCATCAATGATTTTGTCAGCTTTCGCCTTTATTTCCATATCGCCGGTCTGATCATAATGAATGGCAGCAGCAGACAACCAATGACCTAAAAAATGACCGCGCATTTGACAAACTGGGGACTCCCAGCCACCATGTGCATCTTCGGGTATTTCTCGCCCTGTAAATCTGCCAGCTTCCAGTCTGAAATTAAATAATAGATTATCGTTTGTTAGCTTCATCAAATAGGCCCTATTAGCCGCTTCCCGTCGTCTTAGTTCCCCATCGAAAACTTGAACATTTTTTCCTCTCAATTCTTTCATAGCCAATCCCCCAAATATGATAGTTTGACAATGATCTTGCTTAATAATGTATTCATTTTGAATGTTATATATAATAGAATAACATGATTAAATAAGGATATATACGCATGAATCGAACTTATTTTTATACTATTTCACACAAATCGGAGGGAACGACTCATGAGTAAAATAATTTTTAATTTGCCACCTCTACCCTATTATTTAACAATTGGTGAGACCAACTACGAACGAGGCGAGCAACATCCGAAACGAAGAAATATTGGGGTGTTTGATCTATTAATTGTTACTAAAGGATCGTTGTCCATTGGTGAGAACAATAAAAATTGGGAAGTAAAAGCTGGTCAGTCACTACTCTTGCTTCCAGACCGTTATCATTACAGCACGAAACCATGTGAAACGGCGACCCATTTTTATTGGATCCATTTTGATTATCAAGATCCCTATCACTTGTCTGCTTATGATGATTATTCACTTCCGATTCGTCATGCTTGGAATAACCCGTATAAGTTAAGGTTGTCCCAATATACGAAACTACGACAGTTCTCTAGGATTAAACGAATCCTCATCGAGTTAATCGGATCTCGTGATGAAAGTGATTCGATGTTTTATTGGCAAGCTCAACAGCATTTTTTAGAATTACTACGTTGTTTAGAATACGAGGCAGCTGCTATTCCAGCCTCAAAACCTGTCCTTCAACTAGCTGAACGAACCGAGGCCTATTTGCGTCATCATTTCCAAAGAAATTTAACCAATGAAACCCTTGCTCGTGAGCTGAATTATCACCCAAATTACATTGTTCGTTGTATGAAGGAAGTTTATCATTGCACTCCTATGGAATATTTGCTGCAATATCGGGTTGAACAAGCCAAACTGCTGTTAATTAAGACTGAATTATCAGTAGGGGAGATTAGTGAACAAGTGGGTTTTAACTATACTCCATATTTTTCAAAATGCTTTAAACGCCATACAGGTTTATCGCCCCTTTCATTTAGAAAATTATATGCGGGTGAAGTTAACTGACTCACTGAGGCGCGCTATTCACGAACGATTATTCAGGTCGATAGATTCCTCTGTTTAAGTAATTTCGCTTGATGAACCGACGACTATTTACAAATGGTTGAGATAGAAGATACATATAAATTGGCGGGGCGGGTAAACTTCACATATACAAAAAATGTTATCGTTACAAGTTAGCGAAGGAGGTAATCTTTTGTCGCTTCAAGATAAAGTGGCAGTCGTTACTGGTGCTGCTTCCGGTATAGGTAGAGCAACAGCTATTAAATTTGCACAGGCTGGTGCCAAAGTTGCCCTCATCGATTTACAAGGAAACGATGCAGCAAATGTTAAATCGTTAATTGAGCATGCTGGTGGGGAGGCGATCGTACTAGAAGCAGATGTATCTCAGGATGAAGATATGGATATCATTGTTCAGCAAGTGATTGAAAAATGGGATAAAATTGATATTGTATTTGCTAATGCAGGAATAAATGGGAAAATATCACCTATTGAAGACTTAACCCTTGAGGATTGGAATACAACCCTAACGACTAACTTAAACGGAACCTTTTTAACCGTTAAATATGTGGTACCCCACATGAAAGAACATGGAGGCAGTATTATTATTACTAGTTCGATTAACGGCAATAGGACCTTCACAGGTTTCGGGATGGCTGCTTATAGTTCTTCCAAAGCGGCCCAAATGGCCTTTGGTAAAATGGCCGCATTAGAACTCGCAGAATACAATATTCGGGTAAACGTCATTTGTCCCGGAGCGATTGATACGAATATTGAAGAAAATACGGACAGAGATAAGGGTAAATTACGTAAAATCGAAATCCCAATCCACTATCCTGAAGGTAGTCAACCGTTACAACATCGCCCAGGTACACCAGAGGAAGTAGCAAATCTCGTCCATTTTTTAGCCTCGGATGCATCGAATCATATATCAGGTACTGAAATTTATATTGATGGTGTTGAATCATTGTTAAAATAATGGCGCAGGATCAATCTAGTTAGTCCCCATATATACTAAGATATTGAAATGATTGAATCTGCCACTTTTATAAAAAAACGTCTGATGACAAGGTGCTAGGCTACAGTCATCAGACGTTTTTCTATCGTTACAATAGGTTATTTATCAACGATTTTGGTTATAAAGCACGAAGCAGATTGAGACAACTAATGGTCACTAATAAAATAATCAATCGGACTGAAGGTTTTGCTATTCCGAAATTGGCCTGGTGAAACGCCTAAGGCTTGTTTAAATACTTTACTAAAATAATTTCCATT